>JAIXPN010000153.1 GCA_027486235.1 Burkholderiaceae bacterium | reverse complement strand
TGCTATGGCGCGACTGATGATCATCATTCCGTTGACCATTGCCGCTATTTTCTTTCTCCTCTTTATGTTATTCCAGTCGATTCGCTTGGCAGGCCTCATTATTTTGGTCCTACCCTTTGCGTCGATTGGGGGCATCTTTGGCCTCTTTATCACTGGCGAGTATCTGTCGGTCCCTGCTGCAGTTGGCTTTATCAATCTCTGGGGAATTGCCGTATTGAACGGAGTGGTGCTGATCTCCTTTATTAAACAGCTGCGTGATGACGGCATGCCATTGCACGAGGCTCTGATTGATGGTTGCGCCCACCGCTTTAGACCGGTGATGATGACCGCCTCGGTGGCGATGTTGGCCTTGATCCCCATGCTGTTCTCTGGTGGCCCCGGCTCAGAAGTTACGCGCCCCCTTGCAATTGTGGTGATTTCAGGTTTAATTACCTCAACTGGCTTAACATTGTTGGTATTACCAGTGTTATATGGTTGGTTTGAAGAGAAAAAGGTTGAAGCGTGACAGAAATAAAAGCAGTGATACGTCCTAATAAATTGCCCATGGTGAGGGCTACGCTTATGGATACCCCTGGCTTTCCAGGAATGACCGTCACTAAGGTGGAGGGCTGCAGTGCGCCATCACGGGTTGAAAAAACAACCATAAAAGATGAGCTGACCGACTACTCTGCAAAAGTTCGTATTGAAATCGTGTGCAATGATGATGTGGCCGATGTCATCATGGATCGCTTAGTCCAAGCCTGCCAAACTGGGCAGGTGGGTGATGGAATCGTCTGGCGCGTCAATGTGGATAAAGCATTCTTCATTGCTAAAAATTATCCTAATCCTCTCAAACCCTAATCACTAGGGAATAGGGCGGTGACTAATTGCCTGACCCTGTTTGTTGACCTTCACCAAGAGCATCTGCCCAGAACCCACGGATGCGCCAGTAAACGCACGAATATTAACCTGGTGGCTTACTAAAATTAGGGGAGTTTTATTGCCACTGGCTAATTGCTTTTGGATAAATGCCTCGAGCTCTCTGGTTTGTTTATCGCCCCGGCTCATTTCTTCGAAGAATGATCCCAATGAAGGCTCTGAAACAACCTTGCCTTTGTTGAGGAGACTAGCCGTATCCATACAGCGACACCAGGGGCTGCTAAACACTCGAGCTTCAGCAATGCCCTGGCTTGTTAGCCATTGACCCACTTCAGCAGCTTGTTTACGACCATATTCACCTAAGTTACGTTGGGTTGCGCAATCATTGAGACGATATCCCGGTGGATCACTAAAGCCCGGAGCATCTGCATGGCGCATGATGATGAGGCTTGATCCGGAGCGAAGATCTTCTAGTAAATTGGCATTAACCTGGAAAGAAAACAGTAACAACAGGGAGCAGAGTAGGCGTAATGGCATTACGAGAGTACTTTGCCGGGGTTCATGATGTTATTGGGGTCAAGGGCATGCTTCACACTGCGCATGAGTTGGTGCGCAATCGAGCCCCGATGAGCTTCTAGATCGGGTAATTTGAGCTGGCCAATACCATGTTCAGCAGAGATTGATCCATGGTGTTTCTCAACATGGGCATAGACAATGTCATGAATCGCTTTCTCATGAGTGCGATTAAAGTGCTGCGGATCATCACCGATGGGTGGGGCAACGTTGTAGTGCAGATTGCCATCACCTAAATGACCAAAGTTAATAATGCGCACACCATCAAACTTCTGTCGCAAGACACGGTCGGTCTCCTCAATAAATGCATGAAGGGATGAGATGGGCAGAGAGATATCGTGCTTGAGGTTGGCGCCTTCTTGCGCTTGGGCCATCGTAATATGTTCACGCATCGTCCAAAAGGACTGGGCTTGAGAGAGATTATTCGCAATAACTGCATCACTGGCTAAGCCGCTTTCAAAAGCAGACTCTAAGACCGTCTCCATCAGCATGCGCGCATGCTCTTCACTTTCGTGATCCGACAACTCGACCAAGACGGTGTAGGCAGGATCGTTGGCTAAGGGATTTTTCATGTGGGGAAACTGTTTGGCTGTAAGGTCTAAAGAGTCTTTGGACATCATCTCAAAGCCAGTGAGTAAAGCCGCAGTGCGCTTTTGGAAGAGATTGAGTAGTTGAATGGTCGATGGAATATCGGGCACAGCAACCAAAGCGGTCCATTGGGCGACTGGCAGGGGAAAGAGTTTTAAAACAGCAGCAGTAATGATCCCCAAACAACCTTCGGAGCCAATATAGAGATCGCGCAAATCAAAACCAGTGTTGTCTTTGCGAAGGCTGCGTAAGCCGTGCATGATCTCACCCTGAGCTGTAACTACTTCAAGACCTAAGCACAACTCGCGCGCGTTGCCATAGCGCAAGACATTGGTGCCACCAGCATTGGTTGCTAAATTACCGCCGATCTGACAGCTACCTTGCGCTCCCAGACTCAGAGGAAATAAAAATCCCTGTGCTCTGGCTGTTTCCTGGAGGGTTTGCAGAATACAACCCGCTTCAACTACGACCGTTTGATTGCTGATATCAAGCCCCCGGATCGATTGCATGCGCTTGAGATTAATAACGACTTGCTGACCCGAGTCATTGGGTGTAGCAGCGCCACACATACTGGTATTTCCACCTTGAGGCACGATTGAGACTTTGGCTTGATTGCAAGCTTTTACAATTTCGGCAACATGCTCTGTCGTTTTGGGTAAAAGGATGGCGAGGGCTTTTCCTTGATAGCGATTACGCCAATCCCGAAGATAGGGCGCCTTATCGGTTTCATCGAGGAGAACGTACTGTTCACCCAGTAAAGATTGGCAGTGGGCAATAAAAGCAGATGGGGTCATGCCCATATTCTATTGCTTTGTATGGGGATTCATTTTTGCCTTGGCCTTTGCCTCGGCTTTAATCGGCTTTAAATACAAAAGGAGGCTAATAAATATCGTGACCGAGAACACAAGTTCAAGAAGTGCCATCCAAAAGTTCCAGCCTGATTCAGAGATGCGGACCAGGGCCTCTGTGGTGTAAATCAGAATCAGCATCGTACCCCATTGCATGGTGTACACCTTAGCGCGCCATATGCCGGGGAGCATCACAATAAGAGGAACTGCTTTCAGTATTAGCCAAGAGCCGCCAGGACGCAAGGGTGAGACAAACCACTCCCAAGCGACGCACAAAATAATTAAGTCCAGCGTGGCAGCGCTCGCAATCAGTACATACTTGTTTTTATCGAGGATCGTAGAGAGCATGGTAGTCATCAGTTCGAACCGTGCAGTCGTAATGCAATTTCGGCAAGACGTTTGCCTTGAGCAATGGCTAAACGACTCTCATCAGCACTAATCGGTGCGCTGCCATCCGCATGGGCTAGATGTGTGACGCCATAGGGGGTTCCACCTGTTGTGGTGTTCATCAGCTCCGGGTTACTGTAGGGCAGTCCTAATAAAATCATGCCATGGTGCATCAAGGGAATCATCATCGAAAGCAATGTACTTTCTTGCCCGCCATGCAAACTACCGGTGCTCGTGAATACGCAGGCTGGTTTGCCTTGCAGGGCACCACTTAACCATTGCCCTGAGCTGCCGTCTAAAAAATACTTCAGGGGTGCGGC
Organism: Burkholderiaceae bacterium; assembly: GCA_027486235.1. Taxonomy (GTDB): domain Bacteria; phylum Pseudomonadota; class Gammaproteobacteria; order Burkholderiales; family Burkholderiaceae; genus Polynucleobacter; species Polynucleobacter hoetzingerianus. The sequence goes on along the minus strand of JAIXPN010000153.1, from coordinate 11,942 downwards.
CATATTTCCAAAGCGAGTCGGTGAACCCATCGCCAGTCCAATACATTCCTCGAGATCGGTGTACTCAGCATAAGGTGCACCCTCGACCGGAACGGTTGGCTCGCTAGCTTCGCATACAGCTGAGACTGCAGGAACCGTTCGCAAGCGTGAGCTGACCCCGGAAATGCTGTCCACGCCTTCAGCAATGAGGCGCGCTAATTTCTGGGTCGCACCATAGCGGGAGTAGTACAAGACTAGGATTTCGGGGGTGTTCATGATGCGGCTTCCTTTGGAATTCTGTAAAGATTCCCATATGATACGGGCATGCAACTACCTTATTCCATCCAGCGTTGGCTACCTCTTGGTAAAGAGTTATGGGAGCGCAATCAACATCTAAAACTCAATCAAGTATCGGCTAGTTTGGCATTTACCACCATCCTGTCGCTTGTGCCGGTCTTGACCGTGGGATCCTATTTGGTGTCGACCCTACCTGGCGTTATGGCTTTGCGAGCCACCTTCCAGACATGGTTACTAAAAAATTATTTTCCAGGCGGCATTAGTCAGCAGATATCCAACTATCTTGCCCAGTTTTCTGCAAAGGCAAAAGAACTCACTCTGGTTGGATCAATTGGTTTATTGATCACCACGATCCTGACCATGATTGTCATTGAGCGCGCCTTCAACGAGATCTGGCAGGTTAAACAGCGCCGACCTTTTCTGAAGAGGATGCTGGTTTATCTTGCAGCGACCGTTATTGGACCTTTGCTATTGGGATTGGGTATTTACTTAAGTGGTGTGTTGTTGGGCTCTGCTAGCGGTTGGTTTCCTGCGCTATCGTCTGGATTTAAGTTTATGAGTACTATCGTGCCCAGTCTCTTGGCATTCTTGGTTTTTGCCTTGGCCTATCGTATCTTGCCTTATGCCAAAGTAAAGTGGCGCGACGCATTGATCGGCGCACTATTTGCGGGTGCGGTGTATGAGCTGACTAAATTTGGTTTCACCTTTTTTATTACCCAAGCTGCTTTCTATAAAACGGTGTATGGAACCTTTGCCATTGTGCCGCTCATGCTGATCTGGATTTACATTACATGGTGGGTCACCTTAGCAGGAGCAATGATTGTGGCGAATATGCCAACGATTCGGCTTAGCCTTATTCAGGAACGATTGCCCACCTAGTGCCATAATGTCGTTATGTCAGGAAATACTTTAGGCCTTCTGTTTACGGTCACCACCTTTGGTGAATCTCACGGTCCTGCTATTGGGGCGGTGGTCGATGGGTGTCCGCCAGGAATGGCACTTTCTGAGGCTGACATCCAAGGAGATCTCGATCGACGTAAGCCCGGCACCTCTCGGCATGTGACGCAGCGTAAAGAAGAGGATAAGGTCGAGATTTTGTCTGGGGTCTTTGAGGGTAAAACAACAGGTACGCCAATTTGCTTATTGATCCGCAATACCGATCAACGGAGTCAAGACTATGGCGATATCCTGCAAACCTTCCGCCCCGGTCATGCAGACTATACCTATCACTACAAATATGGATTTCGGGATCCGCGCGGCGGCGGTCGTTCATCTGCACGCTTAACAGCGCCCGTTGTGGCTGCTGCTGCTGTTGCTAAGAAATGGTTGCGTGAACACTATGGCACCGAGATTGTGGCGCACATGAGTGAATTGGGTGAGATGGCGATACCGTTTGAGGATGTAACGCAGATTGGGCAAAACCCATTTTTTGCTGCCAATGCCACGATCATTCCACAACTCGAGGAATACATGGATCAGTTGCGTAAAGCAGGGGACTCCTGTGGAGCAAAGATTGAAGTGCGTGCGAGTAAGGTTCCAATTGGCCTGGGAGAACCGCTCTTTGATAAATTGGATGCCGATATTGCCCATGTGATGATGGGTATTAACGCCGTGAAGGGTGTTGAGATCGGTGCAGGCTTTGGGGTGGTAACTCAAAAGGGTAGCGAGCATGGTGATGAGATGCATCCCGATGGCTTTGCTAGTAATAATTCTGGGGGAACTCTCGGGGGCATTAGCACTGGACAAGATCTACGCGTTTCCATTGCGATTAAACCCACCTCGAGCATCATGAGTCCCAAAGAGACTGTTGATATTAAGGGTCAATCTACTGTTATTCAAACGAAAGGTCGTCACGATCCTTGCGTTGGTATCCGTGCAGCACCAATTGCAGAAGCAATGTTGGCCCTGGTATTGATGGATCACGCTTTGCGTCATCGTGCGCAATGTGGTGACGTCCAGGTGAGCCCTGGCGCAATCCCAGCCGCTCGTCCCCATTAATTTCTGAGAATGACAGCCTCTTCCCGTTGGGCCTTTGGGGCCTTTTTCTTTTTGTACTTTGCCTACATTGGCTTGATGTCGCCTTATGCGAGTTTGTATTTTGCGGAGCGTGGTTTTGGTGCTCTTGAAATCGCGGCCCTGATGTCGATGTTGCAAGTGACTCGGATATTAGGGCCATTTTCGTGGGGCTGGCTCTCTGATTATTTATCCAATCGTGTTGGCATCATGCGCTTTTGTGCGACCCTCGCATGCATTACCTTTTTAGCCATTTTTTATTTACAAGACTACATTCCATTCTTAATTTGGATGTTTGTCTTGCATACGATCTTGAGCAGTATGGTGCCATTGGGTGAGGCGGCCACCGTTCATGCTCTATTTAAAGACGATTCTTTTGATCATCGCTATGGACGTTTGCGTTTATGGGGCTCGATTGGATTTATCAGTATGGTCTTGCTTGCCGGTGAGATCTTTCAGTGGCGGGGCATTGAGGTATTTCCTTGGTTGGGAGTCGCTGTCTTAGTACTCTTGGTAATCAACACCTTTTTCTTACGTGAGCCCAAGATTGAGAGACGCAAACTAGTTCGCGGTGAGTTACGCACAGTCTTGCGCAAACCCGAAGTGCGTTGGTTCTTGCTATCCGCTTTTGCCATGATCTTTGGGCACGCAGCTTTATACGTGTTCTATTCCTTGTATCTCTCTGATCTTGGATATAGCAAATTTCAGATTGGCTTGTTTTGGACCTTGGGTGTACTCGCAGAAGTGATCTTCTTTTATTTTCAAAGTAAGGTCTTGGCGCGCTACTCACCAACGGCAGTATTACAGATGACCTTCATCGTTGGCGTTATTCGTTTTGTATTGATCGGCTATTTTGCAAGTACTAGCCTCTTAATCCTTGCGCAAGTGATGCATGCTGCAACCTTTGCTGCGCATCACAGCGCGAGTACAAAGTTAATTCAGACGTGGTTTGCCGGACCCCTACAGGCACGCGGTCAGGCTTTATTTACTACGGTGGCGTATGGCTTTGGCGGTACTCTTGGTGGCTTATGCGCGGGTTGGATTTGGGATCAATTAGGACCGAATCAAGTTTTTGGTATGGCCGCAGCGGCCTGCGTGGTTGCTGGACTGGCCATTTATCAAATGAAGCCGAAGACAATCTAATTACATACCCGAGTAATTTGGACCTCCACCACCTTCGGGCGTAACCCAAACAATGTTTTGGGTAGGATCCTTGATGTCGCAGGTTTTGCAATGGACACAGTTCTGCGCATTAATTTGCAGCTTGGGTTTACCTGCCACTTCAATGTATTCATAAACACCAGCAGGGCAGTAGCGTTGCTCAGGACCTGCGTACACATCGAAATTAATGGCTAGAGGCACTTCCTGATCTTTGAGGGTCAGGTGCGCAGGTTGATTCTCTTCATGATTCGTATTGGAGATAAATACGGAAGAGAGTCGATCAAAACTAATCGTGTTGTCCGGTTTTGGGTAGTCAATGGGCTGATGAAGCTTTGCTGGCTCAAGATATTCATAATCAGCTTTACGTTGGTGAATGGTCCACGGCACATTACCACCGAAGAGCTTCTGTTCAATGCCTACCATCAGGGTGCCAAGGTATAAACCTTTGGACATCCAAGGCTTAAAGTTGCGCGCTTGCTTGAGTTCATCATAGAGCCAGCTGTTCTTGAATGCGCTGGGGTATGCAGTCAGAATATCGTTCGAGCGATTTTCAGAAAGGGCTGACATCACCGCTTGAGCAGCAAGCATGCCTGATTTAATGGCCGCATGACTGCCTTTGATACGCGAGGCATTTAGATAGCCGGCATCGCAACCGATAAGTGCGCCACCAGGAAAAACCGTTTGGGGCAAACTATTCAATCCCCCTGCGGTAATCGCACGTGCACCGTACGCAATGCGCTTACCACCCTCGAGTGTCGGCCGAATTGCTGGATGTAATTTATAGCGCTGGAACTCTTCAAAGGGGCTTAAATAAGGATTGCGATAGGACAAACCAACCACCAAGCCAATAGCAACTTGGTTCTTACCAAAGTGATATAGGAAAGAGCCGCCATAGGTCTTCGAGTCTAAGGGCCACCCTGCAGTATGAATAACTAAACCGGGTTGATGTTTCTCCGGGGAAATCTCCCAGAGTTCTTTGATGCCAATGCCATAGCTTTGTGGATCAGCATCGCGATCGAGTTGGTATTTGCTAATCAACTCTTTACCAAGATGACCACGCGAGCCTTCGGCAAAGAGGGTGTACTTAGCCCGCAATTCCATGCCAAGCTGAAATTGTTCGGTGGGCTCACCATCTTTGCCTACCCCCAGATTGCCAGTTGCAACTCCGCAAACAGCGCCTTGCGTGTTAAATAAAATTTCGGCAGCAGCAAAGCCAGGAAAAATCTCAACCCCAAGGTTTTCTGCTTGGGTTCCTAGCCAGCGAGTAAAATTACTCAAACTCAGAATGTAATTGCCCTGATTGCTAAAACACTGAGGTAGGAAGAGATGGGGAACGGTAAATGATCCAGTCTCGGTCAAAAAGGAGAACTGATCCTTGCTAACCGGAGTTTCAAGAGGCGCACCCAGTTCTTGCCAATTTGGGAAGAGCTCGTTGAGTGCTTTGGGATCCATAATGGCACCCGACAAAATATGAGCGCCGACCTCAGAACCTTTTTCAAGTACGCAAACGCTAATCTCGCGACCCTCTTGCTGGGCAATCTGTTTGGCCTTAATGGCGGCAGAAAGACCGGCAGGGCCTCCGCCCACAATAAGTAAGTCATATTCCATTGCCTCGCGGGGGCCATATTGGGCTAGTAGATCCTGAGAGTTCATCGCTCTAGTTTAGTGCTTTTGGTAAAGAATTCCTTGAACTAGAGCGGTTATCATTTAGCCTAGTGTGATCCCCTTTGAATGAGAAAGTCTGACGTATGAACAAAATTTTCCCTAGTGCCAGAGCTGCTCTTGAGGATATCCTCAAAGATGGGCAAATCTTGGCTGTTGGCGGTTTCGGCCTGTGCGGTATTCCGGAAGCCTTGATTGGCGCCGTGAAAGACTTGGGTGCGAAGAACCTCACTGCAATCTCGAACAATGCTGGTGTGGATGATTTTGGCTTAGGGATCCTGTTGCAAACCCGTCAAGTAAAAAAAATGATTTCATCGTATGTCGGTGAGAACAAGGAATTTGAGCGGCAATACTTAGCCGGTGAGTTGGAGTTAGAGTTCACGCCCCAAGGAACCCTTGCTGAGAAATTGCGCGCTGGTGGCTGCGGTATTCCTGCATTCTTTACCAAAACTGGTGTGGGTACGATTGTGGCCGAAGGTAAAGATGTACGTGAGTTTGATGGCGAGAACTATGTTCTAGAGCGCTCATTGGTTTCAGATGTCTCTTTAGTCAAGGCATGGAAAGCGGATAAAGCCGGTAATTTGGTGTATCGCTTAACAGCGCGTAACTTCAACCCAGTTGTTGCTATGGCTGGCAAGGTCACCGTTGTGGAAGTGGAGGAGATTGTGGAGAACGGACAATTGGATCCGGATCACATTCATACGCCGAGCATTTATGTAAATCGCATTGTGCTCAACCCCAATCCTGAGAAGCGTATTGAGCAACGTACGCTCACGCAAGCCTAATTAAACCGAATTGAGTAGAGGAAAGAACGATGCCTTGGAGTAGAGATGAAATGGCAGCACGCGCTGCCCAAGAGTTACAAGATGGTTTCTATGTCAATTTAGGGATTGGCATGCCTACCTTGGTTGCTAATCATGTTCCACCTGGAATGGAGGTTTGGTTGCAATCGGAGAACGGCTTATTGGGTATTGGCCCATTCCCCACCGAAGCACAGGTTGATGCGGACATGATCAATGCGGGTAAGCAAACGGTGACCACCTTGCCTGGCTCGGCGATATTTTCATCGGCTGATTCCTTTGGGATGATTCGGGGTGGCAAGATCAATATCGCCATTCTGGGCGCAATGCAGGTTAGTGAGCACGGTGATCTTGCGAACTGGATGATCCCTGGAAAGATGGTGAAGGGCATGGGCGGCGCCATGGATTTGGTTGCAGGTGTAAAGCATGTGGTGGTTTTGATGGAACACGTTGCCAAGAAAAAAGATGGCAGCGAAGAGATCAAAATTTTGCCCAAATGCACTTTGCCATTAACCGGCCTAGGTGTGATTAATCGCATCATCACCGATTTAGGAGTGCTTGATATTACCCCCAAGGGCTTGAAGCTAGTTGAGCTAGCGCCTGGCGTGACCAAAGAAGAGATTGTGGCAAAAACTGGTGCGCCAATCGATCTTAGTGCGGTGCATTGAACGCCGAACACTTACATGCGCATAAACGTGGGGATGCTGAGCATACCCACGCAGTAATTGGACGTGCCCAGCGTTGGCTGTGGATTGCTTTATTTCTGACACTCGGCTTCTCGGCTGTTGAGTTGGTAGCAGGTTTGTGGTCAAGCTCTTTGGCCTTGATCTCTGATGCTGGACATATGGTGACCGATGCGGCTGCTCTTGGGCTGGCTTTGTTGGCTCAGTACATTGCCAAACGCCCACCCTCAGCAAAACATTCGTTTGGCTTTGGTCGTGCCGAAGCACTGGCTGCTTTTGTGAACTGCATGGTGATGTTGGGCCTTGTGGTCTGGATCATTGTCGAGGCAATCAGCCGCATTCAGGACCCGCATCCAGTAGCAGGCGCAACGGTGACCATAGTGGCCGCTATTGGCTTGTGCGTCAACTTGCTGGTAGCTTGGGTGCTATCGCGTGATAAAAAAAGTGTGAACACGCGGGCTGCTCTCATTCATGTGATGGGCGATCTTCTCGGATCAATTGCTGCACTGGTATCCGGAGTGGTGATTCAGATGAGTGGTTGGATGCAAATCGATCCATTGCTCTCTATTTTTGTCTCTCTACTCATTTTGAAGTCCACGCTATCTATCCTCAAAGAGTCCTATCACTTTCTAATGGAGGGTGTGCCTCTACATATTGATTATGTGAGGGTTGGTCAAGATCTCATGGCAATTGACGGCGTTGTGACCGTTCACGATTTGCATGTTTGGGAGATGAGTCCAGGTCATCCCGCTTTAATTGGTCATGTTGAAGTAAAGCAAATGAAGCAATGGCCACGTATCTTAGAAAAAATCTCAGCCATGTTGCGCGAGATACATGGCATTGATCACATTACCTTGCAGCCGGAAGAGGCGGGTAAGCAGGAGTTAGAGCCAGTCCCTGTAAATGTGGAGAAAGCACGTCATACGGCATTGTTGACTAAAGAGCATCATGGTCACACGGAGTATGTGTCATGCACCAGCCCTGCGGGCCCTCATCGCATGGCATACCATGCTTGGGGCGATCCACGTAATCCCAGCATTTTGTATTGCGTTCATGGCTTATCGCGACGCGGTAGTGATTTCAGGGTAATGGCGGAAGCCTTGTGTGATCGTTATTACGTTGTATGTCCCGATATTGTTGGGCGTGGAGATTCTGACTATTTAGCAAACCCCATGTTCTATGCAGTACCGCAATATGTGAGTGATATGGTTAATTTGACCCAGCAATTGGGTGCGGGGCAAGTGAACTGGTTTGGGACCTCGATGGGTGGATTAATTGGCATGGTGTATGCCGCAATGCCTGGAAATCCAGTAAGGCGCTTGCTCCTGAATGATGTTGGCCCCCGAATTGAAGCGGCGGCACTTATTCGTTTGGCCAGTTATGTAGGTAAGCCCTTTTCCTATGGTGATCGTCAGGAAGCATTGCAAAAGCTGAATACGATATGCGCGCCATTTGGGATGCATACCGATAGTGAGTGGGAATTGCTCAATGGTCCAATGCTTGTCCAAAAAAATGAGCAATGGATTTTGCATTACGATCCCGCAATTTCAGTGCCGTTTGCTTCGGTAACGCCAGCAATTGCCAAAGCAGGCGAATTAGCCATGTGGCAAAGCTTTCAGAACATCACTTGCCCGATATTAATTGTGCGTGGTGCTGACTCTGATTTGTTATCCCGACAAACGGTGGCCGAGATGTGCGAGCTTAATCCCCATGCCACTAGCATTGAAATTGCCGATACCGGACATGCCCCTGCGTTTATCAAGGCTGAACAGATTGACATTGCTCGCCAGTTCTTCCTATAGTTCTAGAAGGTATTGCTAACTTTTCGTAACGTGTCCACTCTAGATCGCCCATCCAAAGCCGCCGGTACAAGTTCTCTAAACAAGAGCAATGATCCCTGGTTTGGTGAAGAGATGGAGCAGCATGCCTTAGGGGTGGCTGCGATCTTACAAACTCTGCGTTTGGATGAGGCGACACTTAAAGCCGCAGACCATTTGCACAGCACGCTTGGCAAAGATGCCTTAATGAAACACGTGGGCCAAGAGGGGGCCAATCTACTGATTGGATATCGTGGTTTGCGACAAGCGCAAGCCAAGCTCATGAAGCATGATGGCGTCACCAATGTTGCCGGGCAAGAGGAGATCTTGCGCAAAATGTTGCTAGCATTTGGCAATGATTTGCGCGTGGTTCTGATTTATCTTGCATCGCGTCTACAAACGCTTCGTTGGATTGCCAAAAATCGTTTGCCCGCATCACCTGCTTGGGCTCAAGAGATCTTGGATATTGATGCCAGCTTAGCTAATCGCTTGGGTATTTGGCAAATGAAATGGGAGATGGAGGATTTGGCCTTTCGGGTTCTGACCCCTGCCACCTATAAAGAGATCGCTGGATTGCTGGATTCAAAACGGGTGGAGCGCGAACAATTTATTGTGGACGTGATTGCGCGTCTGAATCAAGAACTTCAGGCCGCCCAGATTCATGCGGATGTGCAAGGAAGACCCAAACATATCTATAGCATTTGGAAGAAGATGCAAGGCAAGTCTTTGGAGTTTGCCAATTTGTATGATGTGCGCGCTTTTCGGATCTTGGTCGATGATGTGAAGGCCTGTTATGCCACACTGGGTTTGGTTCATAACCTGTGGCAACCTGTTCCTCGGGAATTTGACGATTACATTGCTCGTCCAAAGCCAAACGGTTATCAATCCTTGCATACAGTCGTGATTGACGAACAAGGTATTTCATTTGAGATTCAGATTCGGACGCATGAGATGCATCGACAGGCTGAGTATGGCTTAGCAGCTCATTGGCGCTATAAAGAGGGTGCTTATGCCGCTGGGGCAAATGATTTGGGGACGCATAGTGCAGAAGTGGCTTATGAACGCCAAATTGCCTGGGCGCGACAACTGATTTCGTGGAAAGAAGATGCCTGGGAGCAGCTTAAGCACCATGAGATCGATGATCACATTTATGTACTGACCCCCTTGGGTAAAGTGATCTCCTTAGAGAAGGGCTCATCACCAATTGATTTTGCTTATGCAGTTCACACTGATCTTGGCCATCGTTGCCGTGGAGCGCGGATCGATGGAGCAATGGTGCCACTCGATACTGCATTGAGTAATGGTCAAACCGTTGAGATTATTTCAGTGAAGCAAGGCGGTCCATCGCGCGATTGGCTAAATCCAGAACGCGGTTACCTGCGCTCACAGCGAGCTCGGGCGCGAGTACGCGCCTGGTTTAATGCTCTCGATGACGAGGCCAACCAATCTCCAACAAAAACGATTGATCCAAAAACAGAAAAAGTTGCTGATAAGGCGCAACACGATGTGATTCAAATTAAGACGCGCCAAAGTAAATCGAACCAAAGTGGTGATGTTTTAGTTGTTGGCGTTGATTCTCTGTTGACTCAATTGGCGAAGTGCTGCCGTCCCGTACCCCCAGACCCGATTGCTGGTTTTGTGACCCAAGGACGTGGAGTATCGATTCATCGCAGAACGTGCAAGACCTTTAGAGCATTGCTCGATCGCGCTCCCGAACGAGTCATTCAAACCGCATGGAGCGGCAAACTAGATCCACAGCAGGGCATCAGTAAAGATCGTGTCTTTCCTGCTGATTTGGCGATTACTGCATTGGATCGACCTGAGCTGATGCGAGAGCTTTTTGAGATAACCTCCAAAATTGGAGTGCATGTGATTGATCTGAAGAAATCGGTCCGCAAAGGCTTGGCGCAGATCCAAATGACCATTGAGATACAGAACACGGAGGCCCTGCGTTTGGTGCAAACTGGACTGGAAGGCTTGCGTGGTGTCACGGAAGTACGCCGGCGGTGATAAACTCTTGACCTGTATAGGCTCGTAGCTCAGCTGGTTAGAGCACCACCTTGACATGGTGGGGGTCGTTGGTTCGAGTCCAATCGAGCCTACCAACGATAAAGATGTAATTCGGAATGCGCGTTGTGCTCATCTCACTTGGGACAAACGCGCATTCGTATTTATGCGTAGTAGTTGAATGATGGAGTGTTATGGTGGTAGTTACTCTTCCAGATGGATCGAAGCGTGAGTTCCCTGCGCCGTTAACCATTGCCGAAGTTGCCCAAAGTATTGGAAGTGGTTTGGCGAAGGCGGCCTTGGCTGGATCGGTTGATGGTCGCTTGGTCGACTTGAGCCATACCATTGACAAAGATGTCCACCTTGCCATCATCACCGACAAAAACCCAGAGGGCTTAGAAGTCATTCGCCACTCAACTGCACATTTGCTGGCGTATGCAGTTAAAGAGTTATTCCCTGATGCACAGGTCACAATCGGCCCAGTGATTGATAACGGCTTCTATTACGACTTTTCTTACCATCGGCCTTTTACTCCCGATGATTTAATTGCCCTAGAAAAAAAGATGACGGAGTTGGCCAAGAAAGACGAGCCCGTTGTTCGTCAAGTGATGCCACGCGATCAAGCGGTTGAGTTTTTTAAGAAGCAGGGCGAGATTTACAAAGCAGAGATCATTGCAAGCATTCCCCAAGGGGAGGATGTATCTCTTTATACCGAAGGAAAGTTCACCGATCTCTGCCGAGGTCCGCACGTCCCATCGACGGGTAAGTTAAAAGTGTTCAAGCTCATGAAGCTAGCTGGCGCCTATTGGCGTGGGGATAGCAAGAATGAGATGTTGCAGCGTATTTATGGCACTGCATGGACGAAGAAAGAGGATCAAGACGCCTATTTGCATATGCTGGAAGAGGCAGAAAAGCGCGATCATCGCCGCCTTGCGAAACAGCTAGACCTTTTTCACTTCCAAGATGAAGCACCTGGGCTGGTCTTCTGGCATCCAAAGGGATGGGCCATTTGGCAAGAAGTTGAGCAGTACATGCGTCGTGTCTATCAACACGAGGGATATCACGAGGTTAAGGCCCCACAAATCTTAGATCGTGGTCTTTGGGAGAAATCCGGTCACTGGGATAACTACAAAGAGAATATGTTCACGACCGAGTCTGAGAACCGGGCATATGCATTAAAGCCAATGAACTGTCCTGGCCATGTACAGATCTTTAATTCTGGTTTGCATAGTTACCGAGAGCTGCCCTTGCGCTTTGGCGAGTTTGGTCAATGCCATCGCAATGAACCATCGGGTGCTTTGCACGGCTTGATGCGCGTGCGTGGATTTACGCAAGATGACGGTCATATCTTTTGTACGGAAGATCAGATTCAGTCAGAGGTAGCCGCCTTTGATAAAGCGGTGCGTGCTGTTTATAAGGATTTTGGCTTTACCGAAGTTGCGGTGAAGTTAGCTTTGCGCCCAGCAAAACGGGTAGGGGATGATGCTATCTGGGATAAGGCAGAGACCGCTCTGCGCGGGGCA
>JAIXPN010000124.1 GCA_027486235.1 Burkholderiaceae bacterium | reverse complement strand
TGCCACTGGCGCACCATACCCAAATACCGATTGTTCAGAGAAACAATCTTGATTGGTGTGTTGTATTGGGTAAGAGTTGAAAGCTCCTGTATACACATCTGGATAGAGCCCTCACCCGTGATGGTAACCACTTCTTTATCGGGGAAGGCTTTCTTGATGCCCATTGCATAGGGCAAACCAACACCCATGGTGCCAAGACCGCCTGAATTGATCCAACGACGTGGCTCATCAAACTTATAGAATTGAGCAGCCCACATTTGATGTTGACCAACATCCGAACAAATATATGCATCGCCTTTAGTTAGTTCCCAAAGTTTTTGGACAACATACTGTGGCTTCACGATTTGTGACTCACGATCGTACTTGAGACAATCTTTCTGTTGCCATTGCGCAATTTGATCCCACCAGGCTTTTACCTTAGCTTGATTCTTGCGCGCAGGTGCACTCCGAATCTGCGCAGACATATCCACCAAGATCTCTTTAAGATCTCCGACGATTGGTACATCAACCTTCACACGCTTAGAGATCACCGATGGATCAATGTCAATATGCACAATCTTGCGAGGATGGCTAGCAAAATGGCTTGGGTTTCCAATCACACGATCGTCAAAGCGCGCGCCGATTGCAATCAAGACATCACAGTGCTGCATCGCCATATTGGCTTCATAGGTGCCATGCATACCTAGCATGCCTACAAACTGCTGATGCGTTCCTGGAAATCCGCCCAAGCCCATTAAGGTGTTGGTCACTGGATAACCCAGAAGCTCAGCAAACTCTTTTAATTGCGCAGCTGCTTCAGCCATGATGATACCGCCGCCCGTATAGATATAGGGGCGCTCAGCTTCTAAGAGCAATGAAACTGCTTTACGAATTTGTCCGCTATGACCCTTGATAACTGGGTTGTAAGAACGCATATTGAGACTGTCTGGATAAACAAACGGTCCTTTCGTAGCTGATATGTCCTTTGGAATATCGACCAAGACCGGACCAGGTCGCCCAGTGCGTGCAATATGAAATGCCTTCTTCAAAGTTAAGGCAAGGTCATTAATGTCCTTGACCAAGAAATTGTGTTTAACGATGGGTCGAGTAATACCTACGGTATCAGCCTCTTGGAAAGCATCTTCACCAATCGCATGAGTTGGTACGTTTCCAGTAATGATCACCATCGGAATTGAATCGGTATAGGCAGTCGCTATTCCAGTAACCGCATTGGTCACACCAGGACCCGAGGTCACAAGAGCAACGCCAACCTTTCCGGTAGCGCGCGCATACCCATCGGCTGCATGAACCGCAGCTTGCTCATGGCGAACCAAAATATGCTCGAACTTATCTTGTTTGAAGATCTCGTCGTAAATGTAGAGAACTGCCCCGCCGGGATAGCCCCACACATACTCCACGCCTTCAGCATGGAGAGCATGAACCAACATCTCGGCGCCGATCATTTCGGGGCCAGATTTAGTCGAAGCAGTTAAATCAGAATCTGAATGAGAGCCGCTTGGGGCTAGTCCACCTTTGGTGGATAAAAATTCAGCGCTAGTTGTATTCATCGTTTATTTTCCTTTGCAATTTTCGGCAAAAAATTGTTTAGGCTGTTCTGTCCCTTACTTATGGTCCGGGTTCGAACGGCACCGCCGCGCAGAAATTTAAAGCCACTTCTTGGATGGTTTCTTTGCGGTAAGCCTTCCATTGTAAAGCAATAGCCTAGAATGAGCGAGCTAAGCCCTTAATTCAGATCGATTTATAAGCCAAATAGTCCTAGATTTAGAATGGCAACCGCCCAAGAACTCAACCTTTTCCTGGCCAGTATTGAGAAAAAAGCCTTTAAACAGGCTGTATATGCCGTGCGCGACGATGCCGCTGCATTAGATGTGGTTCAAGATGCCATGATCAGTCTGACAGAGAAATACGGCGATCGCCCAGCGAGCGAGCTTCCCCTCATTTTTACCCGAATTCTGCAAAACCGGATCCATGACTGGTTTAGGCGCCAAAAGGTCCGAAACGCCTATGAGACCCCCTTTTCTTCCTTTACCAGTAATCCCGATGGCGACGGTGAATTTGACCCCCTAGAGCTACTTGAGATCAGCGAGGAGGCACAAATACCCCAAGATGGGGCGTCGCAGTTGGCCCAAAGCCAGTTATTGGAGATCCTCGAAGCAGAAATATCAAAATTGCCAATTCGTCAACGAGAAGCCTTCCTCATGCGTTATTGGGATGAACTAAGTACCGCAGAAACAGCCCTCGCCATGGGATGCAGCGAGGGAAGCGTTAAAACCCATTGCTCCCGGGCCACCCATACTTTGGCCGCCGCTTTAAAAGCCAGAGGAATTGTGTTGTGAAAAGTCAAGAAAAAGACCTAAGTCGCCAAGGAGCCATTGAAGATCAATTTGGCAAGCGGGTTGCCAACTTGCTCAATGCTCACAGCAAGCACCTAGATCCCTCTATTTCAGAAAAGCTCTCCCAAGCTCGCGAGTTAGCTCTGGAGCGCGCCAAACCAGAAGCACTCCTAGTCTTCAATCAACAATTAGCCAGTGCTCATACAAATTTCAAGGCGCCTCGCTCGAATCACCCTCTTTGGTCCTTCAGTAGCTGGCTGATCCCGTTGGCCGTTGTGGTCTTGGGTCTGATTGCAATTACAGAATGGCAAGAGGATCAGCGCATTAAAGACATTGCCACGGTCGACATTGCCTTGCTGACCGATGACGTCCCGCCCGATGCCTTCGTGGATAACGGGTTTATGGCTTTCTTAAAACTCAAGACAGTTGCCAAGCCTGAGGCGGAAGAGAAAAAAACCGAAGACGAGAAAATCTAGTGATGATTAAGGCTGTAATCTCGGCATATGTTTTGACTGCATCTTGCTTCATTCTTCCTGCAGCGAGCGCTGCTCAAGAGTCAACAAGCCATCCCAAAACCAACGAGAGCAGCTCCAGTAAAAAAGGATCAAAACTAGATTGGTCTAACCTCAGTCCACTGCAGCAAACTGTTCTTGCCACACTCGAATCCGACTGGAGCACCTTTAGTCAAAATAGCAAAGTGAAATGGTTAAAGGTGGCAGATCGCTACCCCACGATGTCATCCGCTGATCAAGAGCGACTGCAACGACGCATGTCTGACTGGTCAAAACTTCCCCAAAAAGATCGCCGCTTAGCCCGCGACAACTATCTATCCAGTTTGCAATTCCCACCCGAACAGAAGACAGCAGCATGGCAAGCCTACCAACAACTGAGCGAAGAAGAGAAGCAAAAGCTTGCGCAACAAGAGCTTGCTAAGAAAAAAACAGGGGCTGTCAGCTCTCCAGCAATTCAGCCGCGTCCCCCTCTAAACAATACAAGCGCTCCACCGCCAAATTCCACAATCAAATAAACTCAGGGGATGAACCCCGCAGAACTAAAAGCATTGCCCTCACCCAGATTTTGGCGTCGGGTCTTTTGCAATCTCTATGAGCAATTGATCTTATTGGGCGTTCTTGCCTTTACCTTTCTAGTTCCTAATTTGATTATTGGTATTGTTTTTGGTGTGGCCATACCAAGCTGGCTTACTTTCTTCTATCTGTATGGAGTGCTTGCATGGTACTTCACTTGGTACTGGCGCCGAAGCGGGCAAACACTGGCGATGCAAACCTGGCGCATTCAACTCATTACCGAAGATGGCTATCGCCCAGAAAAAAAACAGGCGTTTTGGCGCTATGTCTATGGCTCTTTATGGTTGCTGCCCTGCCTCGCAATTCATGCTGCTTTTCAGTTACGCGGTTGGCAAATTATTAGTCTGCTATTTGTTGTTGCTCTTTTCTGCTGGCCGCTGACTATCTACATTGATCGTAAACATCGCCAGGGTCTGCCCGATCGGATGGCTAAAACAAAATTAGTTGAGCTGCCTCGCCATCCCAACAAAAAAGTCTCAAACGATACAGCCTAGCTAGGCTGCACGAAGACACTCCATTGTGCTGGCTGTTTGTATCTTGCGTTGCAATCCAAAGCCGGCCAGAAAACTTACGATGAGCCCGATCGCAATACCTAATGCAATCGCGGTGAAGAAAGAATAAAACTCAATCTCCAACAGATAGCGCCCTAGAGCCCATGTAGTAGCACTCGCTGCCAAACCACCTAACAAACCAGACAGCAGGCCGATTGCTGCAAGCTCCATGAATACCAACTGACGTAAGGTATGCTTAGACGCGCCCATTGCCTTTAAGAGCGCAGCATCACGAAAGCGATCGTCTTGCGTCGCTCCTAGTACCGCAAACAGAACCAATATCGCTGCACACAGGGTAAAGGCCAACAGTAATCCCAGGGCATTGGCCAAGCGATTTAAGACCTCCTGAATTTGACGCAAGGAGTTATCTATATCAACGATTGTCAGATTGGGATAGCGACGCGCTAGATCGGTATCTAAGGACCCTTGTTGTTTGGGTTGGTAATAAGATGTAATCCAGGATTGGGGGAAATCATTCAAGGCCGCGGGCGGAAAAATCACAAAGAAATTAACCTGCATTGATCCCCAATCGAGTTTACGTAAAGACGTAATCGGCGCAGTAATCGTTTGCCCGGCGACATCAAAACTCATTTGATCTCCGAGGCGCAGTCCAAGCGTTTTCGCAATACCACTCTCAATGGATATCTGTGGATTAGTGGCATCACCAAACCAACGTCCCGAAACCAACTGATTATCAGCAGGGAAAGTAGAGGTATATGAAAGATTAAACTCTCGGTCAACTAAGCGCTTTGCATTATCAGTTTGATACTGATCGGGCATGACCTCGCGGCCATTCACTTGCGTGAGTCGGCCACGCACCATTGGATAGAGCTGTACCTGGCCAACGCCGCCCGTCTCCAAGATCTTCTCAACCGCTTGCCTTTGATCATTCTGAATATTGATCAAGAAGCGATTGGGAGCATTCTCTGGTACATTTGCTTGCCAACTCTGCAATAAATCCTGTCGTAGCAGAAAGATTAATAGCAGAGCCATGATTGCTAAGGCTAAGGAACTCACCTGAATCATCGCAAATGCAGCTCGGCGTGATTGAGCACTGATTGCAAAACGCAGTGCAAAACCGATATCAGCAAGATGACGTGAGGCTGCAAAGCGCCCGAGGCCCCACAGCCCTAACCAAACAAGAGCAGCGAATAGCATTGCACCCAAGCCAAAACAGACTGTTACCCAAACGAGTAACTTCCAATCCCGAGATGCCCAAAACATTAATGCCAAGCAACTGATCAAACCAAAGACGGCCATTGATTGAGCAGCCAAAGGAACCTTACCAAACTCTCTGCGGACTAGGCGCAGTGGCGACACCTGACTTAAGGTCAATATGGGCGGTCCAGCAAAGCCTAATAGGAGCAAGAGGGCAAAAATAATGCTCCAGATCATGGGCCAGATAGATGGGGAAGGTAAATTTGTCCGGATCAAATTACCTAACAACTGCATCAAGCTCTCTTGCGCAAACCAACCGATAGCCGCACCACAGCATGTTGCTACCAATCCAATCACAAGAAGCAAATACAGCTGTCTGCGTAAGATCATGCCTTGACTGGCGCCAAAGCATTTCCAGACTGCGCTAATGTCAGCTTGCTTAAGAACATAACGACGTGCTGCCAGAGCAATTGCTAAAGCACAAATTAAGGCCGTCATTAGAGCAACGATGGATAAAAAACGTTCCGCGCGCTCCAGTGTTTTGCGCATCATTGGTTGAGCATTCTCTAAGGTCTCCACCCGAATGCCGCGTAACTTCTGCTTCTCAATAAAGTCTATGACCCATCGTTGATAGGACTTTATTTGAGTATCACTCCCAGATAGCAAAAGACGATAGGTCACCCGACTACCAAACCCAATTAAACCCGTACTCGCCAAATCATCCATAGCGATCATTACCCGTGGCGCGAAGTTCATAAAGGCGGCGCCGCGGTCGAGTTCGCGAACAATGACGGCATCAATTTGAAACGAACGATCTCCGATGGTTAATCGATCGCCAATCTTGGCGCCCAGAGAAATTAAGACCGCAGGATCTACCCAAACCGTATTTTTGGGTGGCATGCTACTGGTCTCAATAATCAAGCCCTCTCCAGAACCACTAAACGTCTGGTCCCGACTGATTTGTAGCTTACCGCGCAACGGATATGCATCCGTGACTGCCTTGAGCGAACTTAATTTACTGTCCTTTCCATGGCTAACCATGCTGGGAAAGACAACCGTTTGCGCAAGACCCAATTGCTTTACTTTTGCCTCTTCAATCAACTCTTGGGCAATCGGTTGGTCTGCAGCAATCAATAAGTCAGCTGCTAATAAAGTTCGCCCATCAATCTCAAAACTACGTTGCAAACGATCGGCCAGAAAGCTAACACTTGAGAGTGCTGCAACCGATAAGACGAGAGCTATAAAAAGCCAAAGGAGCTCCTTCGCACGAAGCTCCTTTGTGAGCGTTAACATGTCAATCAAATACTCGGTACTTGTCCACCGTCAACACGAATCACTGATCCAGTGATGTAGGATGCATTTGCACTAGCCAAGAAGGCTACCGTGTCACCATACTCTTTTGGATCGCCATAACGCCCCATCGGAATCGTTTTAAGGCTAGCTTGGACAACCGCCTCATAGCTGATGTTTTCACGTTTAGCCCGAGCCTCATCCAATTGACGTAAGCGATCAGTGGCTACTCGACCCGGCATCACGATATTGACAGTCACTCCCTCCGCAGCGACTTCGGCAGCTAAGCTCTTTGACCACGCCAACAGTGCAGCACGCAAGGTATTGGAAATCGCTAGATTGCGGATAGGCGCAATCGCTCCTGAAGTAGTACTAGTAATAATTCTGCCCCACTTACGTTCGCGCATCCCGGGTAAGACACGGTCAGTGATACGCATCAGAGATAAAACCATCTCATTAAAACTTTTTTGCCAAAGTTGTGGGTCTTGGCCAGTGGCAGAAGTGGGTGGCGGTCCACCGGTGTTATTGATCAAGATATCAATGGGTCCCAACTGAGACTCAACCTCCTTCACATGACGATCAATCGAGTCCAGATCCGCCAAATCCCAGTTCAGGGCCAAGGCCTTACCGCCCAGCGCCTCAATCATCTGCACAGTCTGCTGCAAGCCATCGGCATTGCGCCCAGTAACTGCAACCTTTACGCCCTCGCGTGCTAATGCGACGGCCATAGCTTGACCGAGACCACGACTTGCGGCGAGCACCAAGGCGGTTTTTCCTGTAATCCCTAAATTCATTTCACTTCCCTTCCTAGTCGCAATACATCATTTTATTAATCACTTTTTCTGACTCAATGGTTTTGGCAAGCTTTTGGTGCCAGCAAATAAATCTTGCTCATAGATTTGCAATATGTTTGCCATGGCCTGCTGTAGGCCATTTGCTAAGGTTTCGGGCCGATTGTCTTTTAAGGCAACCCGTTGGGTATATCGATTGGTCATGATGATTGGGTTTTGTGAACCCGATGAGAGGACCGCCAAATAAAACTCAATACTCACCACCGCCTCCCCCTTGGAGCGATAGTCCCCATAAAACTCAGTGACTGTCGCTTGCACCGAATAGTATGGAAAGAAAGTATTACTTTGATTCAGAGTCGCCTGAAAAATATTGGCGTCATTGAGCCACTGTCGAGTAGCATTACTAATCATTTCTGCGGGTGTAGCAATGTAACCGCTATAGAAGTCTTTCTCGTAACGCTGATCCGATAGTCGATACACCATGGACTTACTATCAAATGGGCTATTGACAGAAACAGGACCCATCTTGAGCCAAAAATCCGTGTTAGGTTTGCGCGCCTCACCCAAGCGCTTTGGTGCAATCAGCCAACTCGAGGATTCGGCGGCAGGTCTTGTGGGTGCGCACGCACCAAGAGTAAGCAGAAGACAGGCACCCACAACATACGAAATGATTGGAAGAAACTGCTTTCTCATTTTTGAGCTCCGACTTCAGGTAAGGCAATTTTAGGTGGTGGCTCGCCCCAAACCATGCTGCTGGGGTAGCGACTTGCAACTCGAGCCAGATCATTTAATTGATCAGTGATCTGCTTTAGATTCTCAATGGAACTAATGGTGTCACCCTGCACACTAGATAGGGTCTGACGCAAAATGACGGTTGTTCCAATGACTTCGCGCATGAGTAATTCCAACTCTGCTTTATTGGCAACCTCATCAATGCGTCCTAATAGAACATTTAGGCGCTCTACCGATTTAGCAATCCCTGCATCACCCTTACCGCCTCCCCCAATAATCGTATTGAGATTTTGTAATAGCTCATCAAACTTCTTTTGAGTTGCTGCGAGATTCATTTCACCTAAATTATCAAGCACTTTCCGAATCCCTGAAAAAAAGATATCGGTTTGACTCGGTAATGAATCAATCACTACGTATTGGGGTTGCCAACTGTAGGGTAAAGCTTGGTAGCCCGGCATATCCCTGACATAATCCAGCTCCACGTAGTTGACGCCCGTAATTCCCTGACTCTTTATGCGGGCACGCAAATCACTGGGTAATTTCCCCGCAGGGCCCAAAATTTCATTTCGATCACCATCAATTTGCATACGCACGACCACATATTCCTTACGCTCTGCCAAAGGCTTATTGGTCTCATATAAATTGCCTGATAAAACAATTTCAGTAACCTGACCCAACTTCACACCCCGAAACCGTACTGGGGCACCAACATCCAATCCTGTAATCGATTGCTCAATATAAGTCTCGGCCATCATGGTCTTCTTAAAGATCTGCCCTGTCCCAAATACCAGAATTAAACCCAGGATTGCAGCAAAGCCGGCAAATACAAAAAGTCCTAAACGAAAATAATTCGGATTGGCTTGACTCATACTGCTTCCTTCGTCATGACGCGATTAAAAAATTGGTGCACCTTGGGATCAGTACTGGTATCACGCAAAATCCGTGGATCCCCCTGGGCAATAATACTTTTAGTTTCTTTATCCAGCATGATGACCCGATCGGCTATTGCATAAATACTGGCTAATTCATGGGAAACGACGACAAAGGTAATGCCCAAATTCTTAGCAAGGTCCAAAATCGTTTGGTCCAAGTCGGCCGAGGTAATGGGATCCAAACCAGCTGATGGCTCATCCAAAAAGAGGATTTTGGGATCCAATGCCATGGCCCGCGCAATTGCGGCGCGCTTTTGCATACCCCCGCTAATCTCGCTTGGCATATAGCTGGCATAAGGAAGTAAACCGACTAACTCCAATTTACACCGCGCTAAGAGATCCATTTCTTCTGAGCTGAGCTGGGTGTACTCCTCCATAAATAAGCGAACATTTTCCAGGAGGGTCATCGAACCAAACAAAGCTCCTTGCTGGTACATCACCCCAAACCGGGTCATGATGTCTTGACGCTCTTGACCTTGTGCCTTGGTAATGTTCATGCCCTCAATCAGAACATCACCCGCAAGGGGTTGATAGAGACCAAATAGATTTTTCAGTAAGCTCGATTTGCCACAACCCGATCCACCCAAAATCACAAAGACCTCACCTGCAGCAACTGAGAAATTGAGGTTTTGCAGTAAAACCTTGTTACCGTAACCGACATCGAGATGTTGGACCTCAATGGCGTTCATTAGAATCCCGTCCGATAAGAGACATAAGCAAAGATACCGTCAACGACGGTAATCATGACGATGCTACTGACCACTGCGCGGGTCGTTGAAATGCCAACCGCTGCTGCTCCGGTGCCAGTTTGCATGCCCCGCAAACAGCCCACGCTAGCGATCACCACTCCAAATAAGGTTGCCTTGGTTAATCCAGAAAAAATATCTTCGAGCTTGACGGTATTCACTAAGCCCTCATAGAAATTAACTAAGGGTATCCCGTAAATGAGCATCGTGAGTGATGAAGAAAAGACGCTAACCAAATCGGCATAAATCGTGAGAATGGGTGCCACTACGATTCCAGCTAAAACACGGGGCAAGACCAAGAAACGCACTGGATTTAAACCACCCGTAACCAATGCATCAACTTCATTATTAACGGTCATGGTTCCGATTTCAGCAGCAAAAGCGGCTGAGGAGCGGCCAGCGAGCAAAATAGCAGTAATGAGAGGACCAAGCTCACGAAAGATCCCAAGGGATACAAGAGGGCCTACAAATGTAATGGCCCCGAACTTTTCCATTCCAATGGCCGATTGAAAGGACAAGATCACACCGATTAAGAAGGCGACCAGGCCCACAATGGGAAGCGCCGCTAGACCGGCCTGAACCGCAACACTTGCAAAATCTTGCCAACGCACCTTGAGTGGATTCTGAATAGCCCAAACCAACTCACTCGCAACTTGTCCTGTAAAGAAAACAATACTCTTGATGTCATTCCAAAAGTTATTGGCTGCTTTGCCAGTTTTAACAATAAAACTATCCTCAGAACCAGTCTCCGTAGCAGGAAACATTTTCTCGAAAGGGGCAAAGCGCTTCAGTTGTGATTCATGGCCGGGCTTGAAGCCTGTTAACGTTACGCTAGCACCAACGGCCTGCTGTGCATGACACACATCAATCATGAAGGCCAGTCCTGCTCCATCAAGATAATCAATCTGAGAACCCTCAAGCACCAAGGTCTTCGTACTGGGGTCATTGGCCAACCACTGATTCTGCTGATTGCGAATTTGCTGCCAAATTGTCCCCAATGAGTCAGCGCTAATCCTGCCCGATAGAGTGATCTTGGCATCATGGGGCCCAACAGCAGCCCAACTTGCCACTGGCATAGAAGACACATTCGAAATGGAGGCCATAGATCACTATTAGAGCAAACTATTGAGGCTTTGAGGAATTTGCCCTTTGAGGGCAAAAAACAAGAATATGGCGCGGCTGGCAGGATTCGAACCCACGACCCCTTGGTTCGTAGCCAAGTACTCTATCCAACTGAGCTACAGCCGCATGAGGCAGAATTATGCCATGGATAGCAAGAACTAC
>JAIXPN010000122.1 GCA_027486235.1 Burkholderiaceae bacterium | reverse complement strand
GATGCTCGAGTCGGCTACTGCCCACGATGCGCCATTGCTAGGTAGAATGATGGAATTAGCCCCGCGTTTGGCTCAACAACAAGGATGTCGCCCCGGTAAAGAGGGTGGATTTCGTGTAATGGTGAACAATGGCGCGGATGGGGGCCAAGAGGTTTATCACCTGCATTTGCATGTGATGGGCGGACCGCGCCCCTGGAAAAAATAAATCTAGGAGAAACTGAGATGGGCTCATTTAGTATTTGGCATTGGTTAATCGTACTGGTGATTATTTTGTTGGTCTTCGGTACCAAAAAGTTGCGCAATATCGGCTCAGACTTGGGTGGTGCAGTCAAAGGTTTTAAAGACGGCATGAAGCCTAATGAAGAAGCAAAAACTGAGCAGATCCAATCGCAAGCTGCGCCCGCTGATAAAACAGTGGATGTGCAAGCGAAGGACGTCAATAAGTCCTAAGCCAAGCATTTAGCAAACACTTCTTTTCTCGCACGAATCAAGAACCGGCGATGCATCGATGATTGATCTTGGTGTATCAAAGCTCGCCCTCATTGCAGTGGTGGCTTTGATTGTGGTGGGCCCCGAACGTTTACCTAAAGTTGCTCGCATGGCGGGCAATTTATTTGGTCGTGCCCAGCGTTATATGGCCGAGGTGCGCTCTGAGGTCAATCGCCAAATTGAGCTCGATGAGTTCAAGAAATTGCGTGAGGCTAGTACCGATGCAATGAAGGAGATGGAGAGCACCCTAAACTCTACGGTACAAGAGGCTAATGCGAATCTGAGCGATCAGGCAGAACCCAAGACGGATGATTACGCCAGCGCTATTTTAGAATCCGCACCCGACGTCACTAAAGTTTATCGTGATGCTCTGCGTCAAGGGCGCGATAGTTGGGGCGTGAAACGCACTGCAAGACCCATTTGGTTTAAACATTCTGCTGGGATTCGAACCCGAGTGCAGTCAGGCGCAGCGCGTGTAAAACGGTTTAAGCGACCAGCTTTGCATAAGTAAAGCCGCATCAATAAACCCAAACAAGAAACAATAAAACAGCTAACTAAAGAACAGCGAACCATAAAAAAGCAATCAACGATGTCTGATACTAATTTCGATTCCAAAGAGACTGAGCAAAAAGAGGGTTTTCAAGAAACCTTCATGTCGCATCTCTTTGAGTTGCGAGATCGGGTGGTTAAATCTGCTATTGCTGTGATTATTGTTTTTGTATCACTCGTTTATTGGGCCCCCGACATCTTTCATTTGTTTGCCAAGCCCATGTTGGACTCTTTGCCATCAGGTGGCAAGATGATCGTGACTGATGTCACCGGTTCCTTTTTTGTGCCGATGAAGGTCACCATGTTGGTTGCCTTCCTCATTGCATTACCCATTGTGCTCTACCAAGTTTGGGCGTTTATCGCCCCAGGCCTTTACACCCATGAAAGAAAGCTAGTCTTACCATTAGTAGTTAGTAGTTACTCACTCTTTTTGATCGGCATGTCATTTGCCTATTTCTTGGTCTTCCCAACAGTATTTCAGTTCATGGCCAGCTATAACGCCCCCTTAGGCGCAGAGATGTCGACCGATATCGACAAGTACCTGAGTTTTGCCATGTCGACCTTTTTGGCCTTTGGAATTACCTTTGAGGTTCCGGTTGTGGTGGTGGTCTTGGTCAAAATGGGTATCGTTAGCCTGGAAAAGTTAAGAGAGATTCGGCCCTATGTGATTGTGGGAGCTTTCATCATTGCGGCTATCGTTACCCCGCCAGATGTGCTTTCACAGCTTTTATTAGCTATACCCATGTGCATCCTTTATGAGCTCGGCCTTTTTATTGCTCGTTTCTACCTACCCAAAACAGAATCCGTAGAAGAAAAATCAGCTTAATTCTATAAGCCATTGATTTTAAATAAATTATTTCCATAAAATAAGCTGTTGCAGCAATACAACGAATAGCCATATAAACACCCTAAAAGGCTGTATTTACATACAAAAACGGGATAATTCTTCTTGTCTCGAAGCAATTCGGGCATTTCTTAATTTATGGAGATTTAAACAAATGAAAAAATCACTATTTGCAGTTGCCGCATTAGGCGCGTTTGCTGGTGCAGCACAAGCCCAGTCCAGCGTGACCGTCTACGGTATTATGGACGTAGGTTTCCAGGGTGTTACAACTCGCGGCCCACTAACAACAACCAATACAACCCCAACAAATCAAAATTTCACACGTTTCTCTGGTGAGGGTGCTCAGTCCACTAGCCGTTTAGGTTTCCGTGGTACAGAGGACTTGGGTGGCGGCACCTCAGCGTTCTTTACAGCTGAATTCGGCTTAGATCCAGCAGCCAACACTCTCTCTGGCAATACAAACAACGGTTTGTTTAATCGCCAAGCGTTTGTTGGTCTCGCACAGAAAGGTATTGGTCGTGCTGCAATCGGTACTCAGTACACCCCAATCCATATGGCAGTTGGACGCACTGATCCTGGTCAGCAAAACAACATGATTGGTAGCGTGATTTATACAACCAATGCTTCGCAGGGTAATGGCCAAACAGCAACTTCCTACACTGTTCGTTACAACAATTCGTTGACATTACAAACTGAGCGCATGTCTGGTTTCCAACTGAACGCGATTTATTCCAATAACAACGGCACTGGTGACGATACAAGTACATCACTGCCATTTAACAATACTGTGCCATTGGCAAGAGGCACTACTACCCCTGCCGCCTCTACGACAAACGTTACCGCGACCGGCTTCGGTCAGTCCAATAACACTGCATGGGGTGTTGGCCTTAACTTTGTTTGGAACAAGCTCAATTTTGACGCTGCTTATCAAACATCAAAACAAACAACCTTCTTAGGCGGTACTCAAGTAGCAGCATCAATTCCTGGATCCGCAGCAGTTGGTGGAAATCCTGTAAACGTATTGGGGACAAGTCTTGGAATGACCCAAACTTACGTTGGTGCGGTGTATGACTTTGGCATCGTAAAAGCCTATGCAAGCTACATCAATGCTAAATATGAGTCTAATCTAAACTCTAACTCATATGTAACTCGCAGTGGTCAACAGATCGGTGTGCGTGGAAACTTGACAAAGCAAATTGAAAGCTGGGCAAGCGTTGGTAATGGTCAAATGACTGCAGGCTCAGGGGTTCAGCTTTCATCGGCAGCTGCAACACAAGCAAGTCAAAACTTCACTGCTTATCAGATTGGTACAAACTACATCTTGAGCAAGCGTACAAATTTGTATGCAATCTTCGGCTCGACCCAAGTGAGCACTTCTTCAGTCAATATGTCTGAGGGTGCTAGCAGCTATGGTGTTGGTGTACGCCATACTTTCTAATCAAATGCTAACGCTAGTTAGCTGATTATTAGTGAGGTATTGAGAGCCCGCTGTCTAAAACACAGCGGGTTTTTTTATGAAGCTTCAATTATTTTTATTTAACTTAAATCTAGATGCTCTGGAGCCAAACCTGCATGGTATCGCTCATACATCTTTATGTAGGCAGCTTCAATATTTTTAGCAAAAAGTGGTGTATTGAATAATGGAGTAGTGAAGCGATTAGCCGCCAATTTGTTCTTAAT
>JAIXPN010000106.1 GCA_027486235.1 Burkholderiaceae bacterium | reverse complement strand
TTTCTAAAAATGTATCAATGCCAACGCAATCAAAGTTCTAGCAGCCCGCAAAGTCAAGAACGGGCTGTGATCTTGAACCAGATTCTAGCGATCCAGACTGATCTTCTATTGTTATTTAAAGTGCGGCAAGGCTGATATGTGTGCTTATATCAAGTCGCTCATTGCTGTGTTGCTCGTTTTTATTACCAACCATTGCTGGGCTCAAACGACCTTTGTAGTAGTGGCAGCCAATATGAAAGATGCATTTACCGAAATCAATGCTCAATTTCAGAAAGAGCATCCGGCTAACCTAAAAGTGATTTATGGCTCTTCGGGTAATTTTGCTTCGCAAATTATTCATGGGGCACCCTTTCATCTATTCATCTCTGCCGATGAACAATATCCTCTCGAACTCTTTAAGAAGGGAAAAACCATTGATGAGGGCAAGATCTATGCGATTGGAAGATTAGCATTGATTACCAATCAAGCAAAAGGGATTCGTCTGAGTGAGTCCAAGGATGAGCTAGCGGAGATCATTAAAAAGACGAGCAAGATTGCTTTAGCCAAACCAGAATTAGCTCCCTATGGAAGAGCCAGCGTGGAGTACCTAAAAGCCAGTGGTCTTTGGGATCTTGCCAAGGGCAAAATTGTGTATGCCGATAATATTGCGATGGCGGCCATGTTTGTAACTACAGGGTCTGCTGATATCGGCTTTACTGCGCTCTCAATTGCCAAATCTCCAGCAATCCAAAAGAGTGCTCATGCTCTAGCCCTAAACCCCGATCTTTACCAACCCATTAAACAAAGAATGGTTCTCATTCAAAATCCCACCAAGGATGCCATCGCCCTATACAACTTTATGCAATCCCCCAAGACCAAGGAGATTCTAGGACGGTATGGGTATCAAACCCCCAACTAAGGGCTTTGTATAAGTGGTTGAATAAATGCAAACCATCCACCAATAATTAGTAAGCCCAAACTAATCCAATAAATTCGTTGTGAGATCTTGCGTGTTTTTAAGCAAGCATCGCGCTGCTTGGGGTCAATCGGGCACGGGGCATTTCGATTGCGCCACTGCAATACCCCACCAATACACATCAATGCGGTACTGACCATAAATATTGCTTCTTTATGTTCGCTAATCCACACAATCTTTGGAAAGACCGCTACTAAAGAAGCTAGAGTTGCCCCCGCACCCAAACTCACAAGGAGTGCGGGAATCGCACAGCAAATGAGCGTGCTCGAACTTGCAAAGAGGCTAATTAAAGAACTGATATAGCCTGTCTTTGTTTCATTCAAGCCATCGTGACTCATTTTTTATCTTTCTGCTGAGCTCTAAATTGAGCCACTGTCTGAGGGATGGTCTCAATCTTGACCACATCGTAGCCCGAGTCTTTAATCTCTTGACTAATTAGCTTCTCGTTTAAGGTTTTACCTTCTTTAGGCTCTACCACCACCACTTTATTTTTGAGATCCACAAAAACGGCTTTGGTCTCATCCATTTTTGAAATACTTTTTTCAATCCCTTGAGCACAAAAGGAACAAACCATTCCATTAACCGTGACCTTCATGCTGGCCAGGGCGGCTTGGCTTAAACCCATTAATGCAACTGCAATAATTACGTTAAGCTGTTTCATAATAATTCTCCTAATAGTTATACATAAAGTTAAAACGTAGCTGTCCTGATAAATTGGCGCCCGCCTCTACAAAGTACCGTTTGTGGATCACTCTCAACATCGGTGTGAACTCATACTGCTTAGACACAAAGGTCATACGCCTTGCTTCAATCACGACCCAGGGTTGGGGTTCATCGTAGTCAGCCTCATAAAAGGATGCGCCTAAACGGGCTGTGGTGATATTGCTGGTTGCACCCTGTGCTGCATAGACCCGAGCCGATGCCATCGAATAAAAGCGGGTGGTTTCATAGTCCACCTGAATTCCGGGGGAGGCCATCGCCTTTGAGCCATTAAAGGTATTTCCAGTTGTGGAACCAAGACCGCCGATAAACCAGATATTGGCTTGAGCTTCTGGCATATTCCAGCGAGCTAGCTTGCGCGTATAGACAGCCTCGAGATTTTGTTGCTTCGACACTGAGTTATCGGTTTGCATAGCGCTTGCTGAAACTCCAAATGCATCATTTGCTGTGGTGGCATAGTTCAAACCTAACTCTTGATAGGTTTTACTAAAGTCCCCCATCAGCATCCAACTGTTCTTAAATCCCATGGGTGCCGCAAATGAATTTGGGACAGTGCCCACCAACAATAGCAAGAAACTTGCCAGAGCAATCACATGCTTCATTTGAGTTTTTCCATCACTGTGATATCAAGCGTCCCATCGACGACTTTGATCTGGAATCGAACCTTGTCACCTGGTCGATATTGGTCCAAAGGAATTTCTTTAACTACTCCAAACGGCATCGTCATTGGGGCCATCTTGATACTAGGAATGTACTCATGCTTAAGCACAATACGATTGCGCGCTTGGTCAACCCGAACCACTTCACCATTCACCCATTCGGGACTAGCAACAACTCGTAAAGCAACCAAACTGAGTAGTGCAGCAATAACTTTTTTCATGAAACTCTCCAAAAAATAAGGCAAGCCCAAAATTTGGGCGGACTAATCCTAGGGGAGTTAAAGAATGGGTGGTTTGCTAAGCACTGTACGGTCAATACCCGCCAGTGTTTTTAGAGAGGTGTGGAGTGTTTGTGAATAATGGTCTGCTACCAACAAACCGAGTGAATTAGGCAATAACCCAAAGGCCATGCACAAGGTACACGAGTAGCAGCGATCGCCGCTATCCTTTTGTACCAGCTGGCTATCGATGGAGTGCTCAGAAGAGACCGAATCAAGCACTTGATGACAAGGGTGGGAGGCCACAGTCTCATGACTTACCGTAACAGGGGTAACAAGTTGCTTTTGCATGCTCATATCCAATACCGCCCAAGATTGGACAGGTATTAATGCAATTAAGGAAATAAGCAATAACCTCTTGAACATGGGTACAGCTTAGCACCATCAGAATAACTCTGCAGATGAGGCATATCAGCCAAAAATTGGCAATTTGCTACAATTCATAGTTCGGCGAATTAGCTCAGCTGGTTAGAGCGACGGAATCATAATCCGCAGGTCCGGGGTTCAAATCCCTGATTCGCCACCAAATTTTCCTGCCCTCAGCCTTGTCTGGGGGCTTTGTTTTTATGTCAATTGTTGGTAAGGTATCTCAATGATTACTAGAAAATGGTGGATGATCTTTGGGTTCATTGCCCTCGCGATGGGGTTTTATATGTATATCCGGGATCGTGATCTGATTGGTATTGTGATTGCTATCTTAATTTTGCTGGGCGCGTTCTCGGCAAAACAAAAGAACTAAGTTTTCTATGGATCCCAAGACTCAAAAAGAGCGTGATGAGGCTGTAAAGCGTAAATACATTTACAAGCCTGTCTTTATTATTTTTGGCATCCTCAATATTTTGATCATTGCTCTTTTTGTGATTTCTCTTTAGGGGACTCCTTGAGTTCCCCTGGGTTTGGCTTTAAGTTGTAGGGCTTAGCTATTTTCCAGACATGTTCTGGAACCATGTTCTTCATCTTTTTAGGCAACTCTCGTCTGAGGTGAAGAACCGTTTCAATTGCTTTCATCTCAACGCGAGCCCTGGCGAACTCCAACCCTTTTGGCCCAATCTTGGGCATTAACCAACCCATAATCGGTCTTAGCCAATTGGGCATTTGTCGCAAAGGCAAACCACCAGCCGCTAATTCAACATTCTTCATAAATCCTTTTACAGGACCCACTCGATTACCACCGCTCTCTGGATTGCTGAGCTTTACTGCATCCCCCAGAAGAGCGAGCAAATCCTCGCCCTGTTGATTGCGCACGATTAACCACTGCTCCCCCGTTCCACCCATATAGCCAACGGTGATGTCAGAGAGTGCATTGGTGTAGTCCGCACAGGTTCTGCAAGTGAGGGGGAAGAAGTCTGGTCTGAGCTTAGATAGTGGCAGCATCAAGAATGGAATGGTTCGCTTCACTCCATTGGTGTATCGGATCTCCACATGATAGTCAGCCCTGAACTCCAAATACGTAATTGCATCAGGCTTGGTGTCGATGAGCTTGAGGAACTCATGGAAGTTCTCGGTAGAGGTGTTGTCGGAGCAAGGTGTACCAATCACATAGAGTTTTTCTAGTTCAAGCTCTTTTTCTAAAGCGCGCAATGCATACACTTGGCAAGGAATGCCAATTACCCCAAGCCGTTTATATCCCTTCTCTTTAGCAACATCGAGTAATGTCAGAAGTGGCGCATAGCCCATCCGCATACCGCGTGCTTGCTCCATATCTTTGGGGTCTGTGATTAAAACTGGTATGGGCCGCCATGAATCACTGGGATCTGGCGCCATGGTTAAGACCGCATCTACTAAGTGATTCTGGAGAAGTCGTTCAGCAATCGTGGTGGTAATACCCGTCCACTGCGCACCCTCTTTAGGAGCACGCATACTAGCTCGGTACATCTTGCGATATACCCCAAAGAAGAGTTGATCACTATTTTCAAGTGAACGCGTTTGCCCATGGATCTCGCTCTCAAGAGACTCATACTGGGGATCAATAAACTGACAGGCTCGGCCGCAGCGCTTGGGGTCCGATGAGCGAGAGATACCGCAATCAGTACAAAGCTCGCGCTCGGGCGGAGAGCCCGAGTACGCAAGCGAATAAATTGATGCTACTTTTTTACCATCCAATTAATTTAGGCAGCCATAGCGAAATTTGCGGGAACTGGAACACTAAGTATAGCGTTACACCCTGCATCGCAATGAATGGAATGGCTCCCTTGTAAAGATGCTTAATCAGAATTTC
The DNA here is from genome assembly GCA_027486235.1 of Burkholderiaceae bacterium. GTDB lineage: Bacteria > Pseudomonadota > Gammaproteobacteria > Burkholderiales > Burkholderiaceae > Polynucleobacter > Polynucleobacter hoetzingerianus. Next base: position 40,016 of record JAIXPN010000106.1, on the reverse strand, counting down.
AGGTGGAGCAACCCCCTTCAAGTAGAAAAGTGCCCAACCAAAAGGTGGTGTCAAGAACGAGGATTGCAAGCAAACCGTGATCATCATCGCCACCCAAACTGGATCTGCTCCCTGGGATAACAAAATAGGCATGAAGAGAGGTACGGCAATATAGCTAATCTCAATCCATTCCAAAAAGAATCCCAAAACAAAGATCAATAAGAGCATCAGCCAAATATCGCTATTAAGACCTCCTGGTACTACGTTAAATAGCTTGGCAATTAACTCTTCGCCGTTCAGTCCTCGAAAGGCCAAGGAAAATACTTGGGCGCAAATCAAGATGAACATCATCAGCGCGCTAATTTTGGTAGTGTCAATCATCACCGCCTTTAAGCGATCCCAGGTAAATCGTCCTGAAAATACGGTGACTAAAATTGATCCGAATGATCCCATGGCTGCCGCTTCAGTTGGAGCAGCAACACCACCCACAATCGAGCCTAATACGGCAACAACTAACAAAATGGGTGGGAACACAACCTTCCAAAAACGAACCCATAACTCTTTACCCGAAACCCGACTACGCTCCTCAAGGGGAATGGGTGGCATCATCTCTGGCTTTAACCATCCTTGGATGAGCAAGTAGATGATATAGACGAGTGTGAGCAGTAAACCAGGCATCACTGCAGCGGCAAACAAGGTACCCACAGACAATTGCAAAATGTCGGAGAGCAAAATCAAAATGAGGCTGGGTGGGATGATTTGCCCCAAAGTTCCGGATGCCATGATGGTTCCGCAGGCAATGCCTTTGTCATAACCTCGACGCAGCAAAGTGGGTAAGGTAAGAAGGCCTAAGGTAATAATGGTGGCACCAACAATGCCGGTGGTAGCACCCATCAAGGCACCAAACAAAATAATACCTACAGCCATACCGCCTTTAACACCGCCTGATAAATGTCCGATGACGTCCAAGAGATCATCGGCTAGCCCAGATTTTTCCAGCATGATCCCCATAAAGATAAAAAGCGGGATAGCTAGCCACTGATAGCCTGCAGCAACGCCGAATATTCGGGCGGGTAATAAATTAAATAAGGTATCGCCAAAGCCAATAAAACCAAACACAAAACCAACCGTTGCCAAAGAGATTGCCACGGGGACGCCGATCATGAGCATGGCAAAAAAGCCGCCCAACATTAAAAAGGCGATGATTTCTGGATTAAACATGCTGTTTAACTCCTGCAGCTGGACGGTTCATGATGACCCGCAACATTTCAGCAAAACCTTGCAAGGCTAGGAGTGAGAAGCCGATTGGTATTAAAGACTTGACTAACCAGCGCATTGGAATACCGCCAGGATCGGGAGACTTTTCTCCGATGGAGAAGGACTGCCCAACATAGTTGATCGAGAGCTTGACAAAAAAGACCGCAATAATGATGGTCAAGATTGCTGAAACTAAATCGACGATGTATTTTTTCTGGGGCGTGTAGTTTGCATAAAACAAGTCAACGCGCACATTATCACCGCGCAACAATGAGAAACTAATCCCAAATAAGATCATGGCAGCTAATAGATGCCACTCAAGTTCCTGGGCCCAAACAGAGCCCAAGCTCATGGTGTAACGCAAGATCACATTGATAACGATTAATAAAACGATTGACAAGGTGAGCCATGAGGCTACCTTGCCAAATACGTCTATCAGTCTTTCAATGCGTTCAGCAACCACTAAAGATGCTTTCTGCATTTTATTTCCTTAAATTAACTTAACCTCTGACCTTACTGTGATAAGCGGCTTCACTGTAAACCGCCCATGCGTCGTATTTTTTCTTGTAAGCAAAATACGAGTCATACACTTTTTTCGTCATCGGATCTTTAGCAGCTTCCTCGTTCAGAATCTTCATGGTTTCATCACGCATAGCCTTAATGACAGAGTCTGGTAACTGTAAGGCTTGAACGCCCTGCTTCTTCACCAGATCTTCCATCGCATCCGCATTGTTTTTCTGACACCAGGCTTCACCAATCACATTACAGGCTGCCGATGCATTGCTAACAACCTCTTGAAGGTCCTTAGGCAACTTCATCCATGCTGCTTTGTTAATGAGCAATTCAGAAACTGTTGCGGGCTCATGCCAGCCAGTGGTGTAGTAAAACTTCGCTGCCTTTTGTAAGCCAAGACGACGATCTTGGAATGGGCCAACAAACTCTGCGGCATCAATCACACCGCGCTCTAGTGCTGGGAAAATTTCGCCGGCTGGCAAAACCTTCACGTCAACGCCAAGCTTTGCGTATACCTTACCGGCTAAACCGGGGATGCGCATCTTTAGACCTTTAAGATCGGCAACGGAATTAATTTTTTTCTTGAACCAACCCGTCATTTGTACACCGGTGTTACCGCATGGCATAGCAACCATACCGAATGGTGCATAAACCTCATTCCAAAGATCCATACCGCCACCGTCATACAACCAACCATTCATGCCCTGAAAATTGAGTCCAAATGGAACTGCAGTGAAGTACTGAGCGGCAGCTGTTTTGCCTGTCCAAAAATATGCATTCGCATGATTCATTTCAACGGTTCCAGCACGTACCGCATCAAAACCTTCAAAGGCCGGAATAAGTTCACCGGCACCAAAGACTTGAATCTTCAAACGTCCGCCAGACATTTCCAAAATTCGTTTGGCTAAATCAGTAGCGCTACCTGGGCCGTCCATATAAAAAGGTGCGCCTTTAGGATATGCACTGGTCATTTTCCAGTTAAAGGTCTGGGCGCTTTGTGCCTTTACAATCGCTGGTGCAGCTAATGCTGCTCCTGCAACACCGGCACCTAAACTGCTTCTTAAAAATTTACGACGACTTGAACTCATTTGCATCCTCCAGGTAAAAGACATCTCGGTTAATTAATCAGTAAGAAATAAATCACTCAATCCCAAAACCACAAGAATTTATGGATCGACTTCAAGAACAAATTTACAGGGGAAATACGTATGTCTCGTTACTATATTCCCCTTATTAGTGCAGATATTCTTTAATTTAGGGAATAGATTCTTCATTCTAGTACAAAGGAAAATATTGCTATGCAACCAAAATGGGGTATTCGTGGGATGGCGGTCGCGCCCCACTCTCTTGCTTCTCAATCTGCCCTCGCAGTATTACGCGAAGGAGGTAATGCCTTAGAGGCCATGATTTCTGCAGCTGCCACCATTGCTGTGGTCTACCCACATATGAACTCCATTGGCGGCGACTCCTTTTGGGTCATTCATGCTCCTGGCAAAGCAATGGGGGGTATTGATGCCTGTGGCGCTGCTGCAGGTTTGGCGACGCGCTCTTGGTATCAATCACAAGGAACCACTGGCTCTATTCCATTTCGGGGGCCAATTGCAGCCAACACGGTTGCCGGCACGATCTCTGGTTGGGGTGCTGCCTATCAACTCTCTAGAAAAAGTTTGGGCGGCAAACTGCCGCTCTCGCGTTTACTAGAGGATGCAATCCATTATGCAGAGCGCGGCGTTCCTGTTACTCACAGTCAATCTGCTCTAACCGAAAAGAAGCGTGCAGAGCTTACTCCGCAACCTGGCTTTGCAGAAACTTTTTTAGTCAACGGTAAAGCTCCTGCTACTGGTAGCGTCTTTCTGCAAAAACGCTTAGCTGCAACTCTGCGTCAGATTGCCAAAAAGGGTACAGATGATTATTACCGTGGCGAACTCGCTGAGCAGATTGCCAAAGAGCTCAAACAAATTGGTAGCCCATTACGTATTGATGATCTCCATCGTCATCAAGCAAAATTAATTGATCCACTACATCTTGCCCATACTGTTGCCGATGTCTATAACATGACCCCTCCTACACAAGGTGTTGTGTCTTTGATGATCTTAGGAATTCTGGATCAGTTAAAACTGAAACAATTTGCTGTGGATAGTCCAGAGTATGTTCATCATTGTGTTGAAGCAACCAAGCAAGCATTTAAAGTTCGTGATCAGTATGTAACTGATCCAGCTTACATGCAAAAGCATGCTCAAGAATTTTTATCACCGGCATTCTTAAAAAATCTCGCTAGCAAAGTAGATGCTCAGAGAGCCTTGCCATGGGGTGCTGGACGCGGGCCAGCTGATACGATCTGGATGGGCGTGATTGATGGCGAAGGCCGCTGTGTTTCATTCATTCAAAGTATTTATCACGAGTTTGGCGCCGGAATTGTTTTACCGAAAACAGGTATCAATTGGCAAAACCGTGGTTGCAGTTTTTCCTTGGATCCAAAGGCTCTCAATACTCTAGAGCCCTATCGCAAACCGTTCCATACACTTAATCCAGCTTTGGCATTATTTAAGGACGGTCGCTCGATGGTCTACGGCACTATGGGCGGTGATGGTCAACCGCAAACACAATGTGCTGTATTTACTCGCACTGCAGTCTATGGCTTAGACCCACAAGATGCAATCAGTCGTCCACGTTGGCTCTTAGGCCGGACTTGGGGGCAAACGAGCGATAGCCTCAAACTCGAATCGCGCTTTGATCCAGCTCTCGTGAAGCAACTCAAGGAAATGGGCCATGATGTAGAAATGCTCGGTGATTTTGATGAATCCGTCGGTCATGCCGGCTGCATTATTCGTGAGCCCTCCGGAATCTTGCGCGGTGGTTGGGATCCACGCAGCGATGGTGCGGTAGCATCCTTCTAATGAAACCTACTCTTTATAGCTTCTGGCGCAGTTCTGCTGCCTTTCGGGTTCGTATTGCTTTAAATCTCAAGGGGGTCGATTACGACATCATCCCAGTACATTTACGCAAAGGGGGTGGCGAGCAACTGAAGGAGCCTTATCAAGCTCTTAACCCAAATGGTTTGGTGCCCCTCTATATTGAGAATGATGTCCCCTTGCATCAATCAACAGCCATCATTGAGTATCTCGAAGAAAAATATCCGAGCCCTCCTTTGTTGCCAAAATCTCTAGGGGATCGAGCATGGGTGCGAGCACTGGCTCAAGATATTGCGGCGGATATTCATCCGATCAATAATTTACGTGTGCTGCGCTACCTGGTTGGCACTTTAGGGGTGAGTGACGAGAACAAAACGATTTGGTATACCCATTGGGTTAAAAAAGGTCTGGCCAGTCTAGAGAAACGTCTTGCCAATGATCAACGTGTTGGCCAATTTTGTTATGGCGATACGCCAACGATGGCTGACGTCTTTTTGGTACCGCAAGTATTTAATGCATACGACTCTAAGATTGACTTTAGTCACTACCCGACGGTTCATCGCATCGTCACGCATTGCTTAACTCTCCCCGCATTCATCAATGCATCTTGGGAAAAACAAGTCGATGCTGAAGGAGAAAACCCAAAACCTTAATGTGGGGTCATCCACCACACTAGAGCAGATAGTGTGATTACCGAACCTAAGGTGGTAATCAACACTACTCTAGAAATCAAGGATCCGTCAGCACGATAGTATTGCGCCAACATAAAGGGGCCCGTGCCTGTTGGCAGAGCGCTCACCAAAACTGCGGCATATACCCAAAAGGTTGGTAAGCCCAATATTGGATCGGCAACTACCCACACTACAAAGGGTTGCAGGATTAATTTAACAAAGACTAAGCTCCACGTTGTTGTCGTTGGAGCGCTCGTTTTTTGAACCAAGAACAATCCAATCGATACTAATGCGCAGGGACTCGCGGCCGCGCCCAAGAAACTTACAAACTGTCGCAATGGTGCATAGAGCTCCAAACCAGTTGTTGCCCAAAGGGCTCCACAAAAGGGGGCCACCAATAAGGGGTTGGTTGCCAAAGACTTGGCTACGGTTTGAATGATTTCACTGAAGGGTTTCTTGGCATGCACCCCTAACTCAATAAAAATAATGGCTACTGCAAATAGAGCGCACACCACAATTAAGGTCGCAATGACAGCAGGACCCAATCCGCTCTCGCCAAAAGCCAGCATTAAGAGTGGGATACCCATATACCCGGTGTTTGCATACGAACCACTCAAGCTTTGAAAGCTCGCTACTGTCCAGTCTTTAGTTTGAATCCGGTAATAGATTAAGAGTGCAAAATAAACTGCCAGCGCTCCCGCACTAAACGCAATAATGAATCCTGGTTGCCATAACTCTTGCCAATTGCTATGGGCCGTGAAATCAAACATCTGCGCTGGCAAGGCAAGCCAGACAACAAAGCGATTGATCTCACTTGAAGCATTGGCACTCAACTTACCTGATTTGCCGGCAATGTATCCCGCCAGGATCAAGGCAAAGATTGGGATGATGACGTTGAGAACGTGAAGCAAGTAAAGCCTAAGAAATTTTCTTTAAGCCGTTGCGATAGCGCAGCGCATTCTCAACGTAGTGTGATGAGATTCGGTTCATCTCAGCAATTTGTTCAGGACTTAAGCTCTTCACTGCTTTGGCAGGCGAGCCAATAATCAGCGAGCCGTCTGGAAACTCTTTACCTTCAGTCACCAAAGCACCAGCACCAACTAAGCAGTTCTTACCGATCTTGGCACCATTGAGAACAATGGCGTTGATTCCAATCAGGCTGCCATCACCAATCGTGCAACCATGAACCATCGCCTGATGACCAATCGATACGTTCTCGCCGAGAGTCAGAGGCCAACCATAGTCAGAATGTAGAACTGCTGAATCTTGAATATTGCTACCCGCACCGATGCGAATTGGTTCATTGTCACCCCGAATCACAACGCGGGGCCAGACATTAGCATTCTTGCCTAAGTGGACTCGACCAATTACCTCAGCCGAGTCTGCAACCCATGCGCCATCTGCTAATTCTGGGGAAATGCCATCGAGTTCATATATAGCCATTCCCCAATTATAGTGAGGCTACATTACCAGCTTGACTCCCGATCTGGGGTCGCAGAAATTTTATGCACACTCAGATCAGCTCCCTCGTACTCATCCTCTTGCGACATGCGGATACCGACAGTCATTTTTAAGAGTCCATAGACTACAAATCCGCCTACTAGAGCAACAGCAACCCCTAATAAACTACCAATGGCCTGAGCCATAAAGTTAATTCCGCCAAGGCCGCCAAGTGCTGTGGTACCAAAGATGCCAGCCGCAAGACCGCCCCACAATCCGCATAAACCGTGCAAGGGCCAAACACCAAGCACATCGTCAATCTTCCAGCGATTTTGGACTAGGGTGAACATGTATACAAATAAGGCACCAGCAACTAGGCCAACCATCAAAGCGCCCAAAGGATGCATGAGATCGGAGCCTGCGCACACAGCCACCAATCCCGCTAATGGGCCGTTGTAGGAAAACCCAGGATCGTTGCGACCTACAAACCAAGCAGCCAAGGTTCCACCAACCATGGCCATCAGCGAATTGAGCGCAACAAGGCCGCTTACCTTATCAATCGTCTGGGCACTCATGACATTAAATCCAAACCATCCTACCGTCAGAATCCATGCACCCAATGCCAAGAACGGAATGCTAGATGGCGGATGAGCGGCGATCTGTCCCTCCTTGGAATAACGCCCACGTCGTGCGCCCAATAAAAGAATAGCGGGCAGCGCTAACCAACCGCCAACCGCATGAACCACGATCGAGCCCGCAAAGTCATGGAACTCATCACCAGTCAGCCCTTTAATCCATGCCTGAATTCCATAATGCTGGTTCCAGGTAATGCCCTCAAAAAAGGGATATACAAATCCAACGATTACAAAAGTAGCAATCAGTTGTGGATTGAACTTAGCGCGCTCGGCAATTCCTCCGGAAATAATTGCGGGGATTGCAGCAGCGAATGTTAGTAAGAAGAAAAACTTAACCAGGTCAAAACCGCTCTTTTGTGCAAGTACCTCAGCGCTGGAGAAAAAGTTAACGCCATAGGCAATGCTGTAGCCGATAAAGAAGTAGGCAATGGTTGAAACTGCAAAATCGACCAAAATTTTGATGAGTGCATTGACCTGATTTTTCTTACGCACTGTTCCAAGTTCTAAAAACGCAAAACCGGAATGCATTGCCAGAACCATAATCGCGCCCAGCAAAATGAAAAGGACGTCTGCCCCTGATTTAACAGCTTCCATACTCTTACCCCAACTTTTATTGAATAATTTTGAGTATTATGGTTTTTAGTGGGGCAATTTGATCACATATTTGCACTTAATTGGTGCAAAAAATATAGCTTAAATGATCAATAAAGGGGTCTTATGAAAAAAATACTCGTTTTAAGCGCGCTCACCCTAATAGGTCTCAGTGCACCCGCAATCGCCCAAAATAAGGCTCTCAGTACTGGAGAGCTCGTTAAGTTTTGTCAGCTTCCTGCAAGCTCTGAATATCGCTCCTTTTGTGTGGGCTATTCCACTGCTATTTATGACACTTACTTGGTCACTCGTCATCCCCAAAATGCCAAGCCCTTTATCTGTTTGAGCCAACCAGCGCCACCCGTCGATACGGTGATTGCCGACTATGTCAATTGGGCTAAACAAAATCAGCAATACATGAACACACCGGCTGCCGATAGTGCTCTTCGCTATCTTGCAGGTCGTTTTCCTTGCGCTAAAAAATAATCACTAGGGACATATGATCATGAAAAAAACTCTTTTTGCTTTAGCTGGCTCCGTCTTTTTAATTACTGGATGTTCAAATATGGACACCACCCAACAGCGCACGCTATCAGGAGGTGCCATTGGAGCAACTGCTGGTGCAGTCGGTGCTGCAATTTTTCATAGCAACCCTATTTGGGGTGCAGTTGGCGGTGCAGCCGTGGGCGCAGCCTCTGGTTATGTCTACGATATGTATGAGAAAGATAAGCAGGCCGAGTACAACAAAGGCTATCAAGCCGGTAAATCAGGCTCTAAACCAAGTACCAGCAACACCAACTCATCATCGGGTTCAAAGTAAGTTTGTATTGATTTCGATATTGCCTGCAAGTGCTTTGTGAACTGGGCACTTGTTGGCAATTTCGAGTAAGCGCTCGCGCTGCTCAGTATCTAGATTGCCTAGCAACTCAATGCTGCGTTTGAAAATTTCTACCTCATCAATACGCTCAATATCAACCCTCACAACAGCATCCTGAAGATCCCAAGATTTTCTACCTGCATACATCTTTAGCGTCATTCCCGTGCACGCAGCTAGAGCTGCTGCTAAGTATTCATGAGGCGATGGCCCCGATGAGTTACCACCCTTTTCTTGCTCAATATCAGAAACAAAATGATCTGAACCAACATCCAAGGCTTGTTGAAAATGGCCACTACCAAAACGGGATACCACTGCTCTCATTGCTTTTCCTTTATGCCAATAACATTTGATTGATACGCTTCACAAATCCCGCTGGGTCCTGTAATTGACCGCCTTCTGCGAGAAGTGCTTGATCAAATAAGATCCTTGCCCAATCGTCAAACTGCTTATCCTCATATTTTAGTTTGAGTACCAAAGGATGCTGGGGATTAATTTCCAAAATAGGCTTGATATCGGGAGCTTGCTGTCCAGCAGCTTTGAGCATGCGCAATAGATTGCCAGAGAGTTCATGCTCATCAGCCACTAAGCAGGCTGGGGAATCCGTTAAACGCAGGGTAATCCGCACATCCTTGACCCGGTCTTCTAGGGTCTTCTTCATACGCTCAATCAAGTCCTTATATTGCTCTTCCGTTTCTTTTTGCTCCTTCTTCTCAGCCTCATCTGCTAAAGCGCCAAGATCTAAACCTCCCTTTGCAACCGAAACAAGCTGCTTGCCGTCAAATTCTTGGAAATAGGACAGCATCCATTCATCGACCCGATCGGATAGGAGTAGCACCTCGACACCTTTCTTGCGAAAGATCTCAAGATGCGGGCTATTTTTTGCTGCCGTATAAGAATCGCCTGTAACGTAATAAATCTTATCTTGGCCCTCTTTCATACGACTCACATAATCAGCCAATGAAACGGTTTGCTCCGCTGAATCAGTATGAGTACTAGCAAAACGGGCTAACTTCGCAATACGCTCTTGATTACTAGAGTCCTCACCAATGCCCTCTTTGAGTACCTGACCAAACTCTTTCCAGAACTCAGCATATTGCTCTTTTTTACCCACATCCTCACTGTTGGCTAATTCTTCCAACATACTTAAGACTCGCTTTGTAGAGCTCTCACGAATCGCCTTAACATCTCGCGACTCTTGCAAAATCTCTCGGGATACGTTTAGAGGTAAATCGGCTGAGTCAATGACGCCAGAGACAAAACGCAAATAGGTTGGCATGAGTTGTTCAGCGTCATCCATGATAAAGACACGCTTGACATAAAGCTTGATACCACTTCGCTTATTGCGATCCCAGAGATCAAAACCAGCCTTCTTGGGAATAAATAAAAGTTGAGTGAACTCACTGCGCCCCTCAACACGATTATGAGAATAGGTCAGAGGATCCTGAAAATCATGCGAGATGTGTTTGTAAAACTCTTTGTATTGCTCTTCGCTTATTTCCGACTTTGGTCTTGCCCATAGAGCAGTGGCTTGATTAATGTTCTCAAACTCATCTTTCAGAATCTGCTCTTTTTTATCCTCATCCCACTCCTCTTTTTGCATCTGAATAGGTAAAGAGATGTGATCTGAGTATTTACGAATAATGGATTTGAGTTTCCAGCTTGAAAGCAAGTCATCCTCGCCCTCGCGCAAATGCAAGGTAATTGAAGTGCCACGCTCCGGACGATTGATGGTCTCAATCGTAAACTCGCCAGCGCCCTGAGACTCCCAACGAACTCCCTCACTTGCAGGCAAACCTGCTCGGCGGGTCTCAACCACAATGTTGTCGGCAACAATAAAGGCAGAATAGAAGCCGACTCCGAACTGGCCAATTAAAGCAGCATCTTTTTGCTGGTCTCCTGAGAGCTTTGAAAAAAACTCTTTGGTACCCGATCTAGCAATAGTCCCTAAATTAGCAATCACCTCATCCCGGCTCATGCCAATTCCGTTATCCGAAATGGTGACGGTCTTCGCTTCTTTGCTAAAACTAATCTTTATTTTGAGCTCGGGATCGGATTCATACCAATCGGCATGGCTCATGGCCTCAAAACGCAGCTTATCTGCAGCGTCCGACGCATTTGAAATCAACTCACGTAAGAAAATTTCCTTATTGGAATATAAGGAGTGAATCATGAGTTGTAAAAGCTGCTTTACTTCAGCCTGAAATCCTAGGGTTTCTTTTTCAGTAATCATGGTTAACCTCGGTAACTATTAATAGACTGTATATGGGGGCTGATTCACACATTTCAAGTCCTTGGCAAGCCCCCATGTCAGGCCTGAACTACAATACAGATCCAGCCCCCAGCTATAAACCTGAGAACGGCATATGAAAAAGCTTTATATCAAGACATTTGGTTGTCAAATGAATGAGTACGATTCGGAAAAAATGGCCGACGTACTGCATGCTTCCCAAGGAATGAGTAATACAAATAACATCGAGGAAGCCGATGTGATCCTACTCAACACCTGCTCCATTCGTGAGAAGGCCCAGGAAAAGGTTTTTTCTGATTTAGGTCGCCTGCGAGAACTCAAACACAATAAACCCAATTTACTAATCGGCGTCGGTGGATGTGTGGCTAGTCAAGAGGGTAAGCAGATAGTGAACCGGGCGCCCCATGTGGATTTTGTATTTGGTCCACAAACCTTGCATCGCCTACCCGATCTCATCTCCAAAAGACTGGAGACCGGTAAATCGCAAGTTGATATTTCATTTCCAGAGATTGAGAAATTTGACCCTCTTCCCAGCTAACGCCAAACCCGAGGATCGGCCTTTGTATCAATAATGGAAGGCTGCTCTAAGTACTGTAGCTATTGTGTTGTTCCTTACACGCGGGGCGAAGAGGTATCCCGCCCCTTTGAAGATGTTCTTACTGAAATAGTTGGTCTCACCGAGCAGGGTGTTAAAGAAATCACCCTACTGGGGCAAAACGTGAACGCCTATCGCGGTGCAATGGGCAATACCTCAGATATCGCAGACTTTGCCCTCCTTCTTGAATACATGTCAGAAATCCCTGGACTGGAGCGCATTCGCTTTACCACAAGCCATCCCAAAGAGTTCACCCAGCGGCTTATTGATGTCTATGACAAGGTGCCCCAATTGGTCAGTCATTTACATTTACCAGTTCAACATGCCTCTGACACCATACTCTCGGCCATGAAGCGAGGCTATACCGCCCTCGAGTTCAAAAGCATAATCCGCAAAATGCGTATGGTTCGTCCTAATCTATCCCTATCGAGTGACTTTATCGTAGGCTTTCCGGGTGAGACCGATGCTGACTTTGAAAAGTTAATGGAAATGGTTGTTGAACTTCATTTTGATAATAGCTACTCCTTTATATTTAGTCCACGCCCAGGAACCCCCGCCGCAAATTTAAGCGATGACACTCCCTATGAAATCAAACTCAAACGCTTACAACGCTTAATTGCCCAAATTGATGCGCAAGCACTCACGGTAAGTCAATCGATGTTGGGTCAAACCGAGCGCGTTTTGATTGAGGGGTTCACCCGGGATAATGCACACCTTTTAGGTCGAACTGAAAACAACCGAGTGATTAATATTCTGATTCCACCCTCTGACGTCAATCATCCCCAAGTCGATCATTGGATTGGGGAGGTGGTCGACGCAAGAGTCACAGAGGTACTCAAACATACCCTTCGGGGTGAAGTCGCACACGCACTTGCCTAAAGAATATATCCATGAATAAATCAGTATCGATCGAGCTTCAGTACGCAAGCCCTGCTCTGCAAAAACAAGTGGCTGGTATTAGCTCACAAAAAGAACTGGGGCTATGGGCGAGCACATGTTTTAGAAAGCCCGCCAGAATAACGATTCGATTTATTAATAAAGCAGAAGCGCATGATTTAAACCTGTTCTTTCGCGGATTTGATAAACCGACCAATGTGCTTACTTTTCCCTATCACAGCAAAGGCGAATCAATTGATGCAGACATCGTTTTATGTTTGCCCATTGTGCGAGAAGAGGCGAAAGAGCAAAGTAAAACGCTCAAAGCGCATTTAGCCCATTTATTGATTCATGGTTGTCTACATGCTCAAGGCCATGATCACATGAATACGAGTCAGGCAAAAAAAATGGAATCTCTTGAAATAAAGCTACTAGAGTCGCTTGGTTTCAGCAATCCCTATCAATAACGAGCTCCCCCTTCTTGGATCTGTCATAAAAATGTTTTATGCTATCTCTTAATCTATGTCTACCAACTTGATTGATCGCCTTAGCGCGTTTTTCTCCGACAAGTCGTCTGATCCAAAAGCTCAACGAAAGGAACTTATTGAGACCTTACGGGAAGCACAAATCGATGGTCTGATGGATGCTGATGCCCTTTCGATGATTGAGGGGGTATTTCAGGTGGGTGAGTTATCAGCCCGCGATATTTTGCTGCCCAGAGCGCAAATTGATTGGATTGATGTTAACTCCCCCCTATCTCAAATCATTGCTGATGTGGTGAAAACTGGGCACTCTCGATTTCCGGTATTTGAGGGAAATCGTGACCAAGTTATTGGCATTCTCTTAGCAAAAGACTTGTTGCGTCACTTCACAGAAAAAGATTTCCAAATCCGCGACTGGCTTCGTCCAGCCGTATTCATTCCCGAATCGAAACGCTTAAGCGTCCTCTTAAAAGACTTTCGTAATAACCGCAATCATCTTGCGATCGTCGTAGATGAATACAGCGGTGTTGCTGGCATGATCACCATTGAAGACGTGATAGAGCAAATTGTGGGCGATATCGAGGATGAACACGATATTGATGAAGATGCTGACAACATTACGATCTTAAAGAATGGTGACTATCGAATTAAAGGGATGACCGAACTTGAGCAATTGAATGAGGTCTTAGATTCTCAATTTGAGGCTGATGATATCGAGACAGTAGCTGGCTTAGTGATTCAACATCTCGGACGGGTTCCTAAATTTGGTGAACGAGTTCGAATCAAAGAATTTGAATTTGAGGTTCAGCGCGCCGATCCCCGCCAGGTGCATTTCTTGCTGATGCGTCGCCTCAACCCTAATCCAAACAGCCCTGCTGAGGCTTAATTGTCAGTAATTCCAATCAGAGCTCGTCCTCTGATTCAGCTTTCTTTACTATTCTTTATAGGGCTATTGCTTGCAGGTGCAGGCGAATTACCCTATAGCGGCTATCTTCAATTGATAGTGTTGGCCTTTGTTTGGCGACTGATTGGTAACTTAGAGAACAATTCTTTTACGACCCTCTTTACCAAAGGCTTGGTCTTTGGTCTCGGGTATTTTATTCTGGCTTTATGGTGGATCTACATTAGCCTTCATGATGTAGGCGGTATCTCCTCTTTGCTATCGACATTTGCTGTTTTTGCCCTAGCAAGCCTCATGGCAATTTACTTTGGTTTAGCAATTGGGCTGGGATTTTTTATTTCCAATCCTTTCTGGCGTGCCCTTGCCCTACCGGCCGCCTGGGTGATGGCCGAATATCTACGCGGGCAATTATTTACTGGATTTCCGTGGATGGGCCTAGCGGAATCACAAGTACATGGACCCTTTTCTGCTATCGCGCCCTACTTCGGTGGACTCGCTTGTACATTTTTATTCGTGTGGGCTGCATGGCAAATTAGTCTATTCAAAGTTCGCAACATAGTGGGCGTCTTTACAGTCATTGCTTTTACTCAAATAATAGGACTGTGGCAGTTCACTTCGCCGATTGGTGAGCCAATCTCTGTACGATTAATCCAGGGAAATTTTGAGCAAAGCCTAAAATTTAATCCCAAAGAAATTGTGCGGCAGATTAATTTTTATCGTGACGCCATTGTTAAAGCCCCCGCCGATCTAATTATTGTTCCAGAGACTGCTTTTCCCTGGCCTGAACCTGATTTACCTGATCAATCGCTTAAGACCATTCAGGACTTTGCGAATCAATCTGGTAGCCAAGTCCTACTTGGTCTTATTGGGAAAATTCCCCGGGATAGTAATGCCTTTCAATACTCCAATCGAGTCACTGGCTTTACTAAAGACCAAGCTCTCTACCACTACGATAAACATCATCTTGTTCCCTTTGGAGAATTTATTCCTCCAGGCTTTCAATGGTTTGTGGATGCTTTTAAGGTTCCGATGAGTAATTTTGCTCGTGGTGCAATCACTCAGCCACCATTTGCCGTGCTAGGGAAAAACCAAGATATCAGCAAAGCACGATATGCTGCTATCTCAATTTGTTATGAGGATATTTTTGGTAATGAAATCGCAAGCCGTCTTCGCCAAAGTCAGCACTCAGTCAATCTTTTAATCAACGTCACCAATCTGGCATGGTTTGGGAAGTCTCAGGCGCCAATGCAACAATTACGTCTATCGCAATTACGCTCGATTGAAACTGGTTTACCTAGTTTGCGAGCCACAAATACCGGCATCACTGCCATCATTGATCATCGTGGCAAAGTTCAAGCCAGCCTCGACCAATTTGTGCAAGCAGAGCTTTCTGCAACAGTGCAGCCCTATACGGGTAAGACGCCGTATGTAGTTTGGGGAAACTGGCCGATTCTGATTTTCTCCCTATTGGTCTTACTCACAGCCTTTATTCGCTTCCGAAAGTAAGAAGCGCCCATTTTGGCCCAATCACTCTTTGCCGAGTAAAATCAAGGTCTTAATACAGCAATTACATAATTCCTTGATTTGGCATGCTAACGTTTCAGCAAATAATTCTTAAGCTTCAGGACTATTGGGATCAACAGGGTTGCGCCCTTTTGCAACCAATTGACCTAGAAGTGGGTGCCGGCACCTCGCATACTGCAACCTTCTTACGTGCCATCGGTCCTGAGCCATGGAAGGCAGCCTATGTACAACCATCACGTCGCCCAAAAGACGGTCGCTACGGTGAGAACCCAAATCGTCTCCAGCATTACTACCAGTATCAGGTAGTTCTCAAACCGGCCCCTGAAAACATCTTGGATTTGTATCTCGGTTCACTGCGGGCCTTGGGGCTTGATCTCCATCAAAACGATATTCGTTTTGTAGAGGACGATTGGGAAAACCCAACTCTGGGTGCGTGGGGCCTTGGTTGGGAAGTTTGGTTAAACGGCATGGAAGTAACCCAATTCACTTACTTTCAACAAGTCGGCGGCCTTGATTGCAAACCTGTCCTTGGTGAGATCACCTACGGAATTGAACGCTTGGCAATGTATTTACAAAATTGCTCAAACGTTTTTGATTTAGTGTGGACAGATGGTGTTTCGTATGGAGATGTCTATCACCAAAATGAGGTTGAGCAGTCACGTTATAACTTTGAACATTCTAATACCGAAATGCTCTTTACCAACTTTGGTAATTATGAAAGCGAAGCCAAGCGCTTAATGGAACTTTCTCTAGCACTACCTGCATACGAGATGGTTCTGAAGGCTGCCCATACATTTAATCTCCTTGACGCTCGCGGCGCCATTTCTGTAACAGAACGTGCTGCTTACATTGGACGCATTCGTAATCTATCGCGCTCAGTGGCTCAAGCGTATTTTGATTCTCGAGAACAATTGGGCTTTCCAATGCTTCAGAAGAAAAAGAGCTAATCCATTTACACACCATGAAACATGCCGCTTTATTAGTTGAGCTTTTTACTGAAGAGTTACCTCCGAAGTCACTCAAGCGCTTGGGCGAATCCTTCGCACAATCGGTTTATCAAAGCCTGAATCACGATCATCTCTTGGAAGCCGGCACACGTATGGAGTCCTTTGCCAGCCCAAGACGTCTTGCGGTACTGATTAGTGAGGTTTGTGAACAGGCGCCCGATTATCCTGTGCGCGAGAAGCTATTACCCACCTCTATTGCGTTTGACGAGCAAGGTAAGGCCAGTGCACCTTTACTAAAGAAACTGGCCAGTCTTGGTTATGCCAACACCCCGATCGATCAGCTTGAAACAAGCGGGGAAGGCAAAAACCAGGCACTTTATCTCAATATCATTGCCAAGGGTGCGAGTCTGAATACTAGCCTCCAAAGAGCGATTGAAGAAGCGATTAAGCAGTTGCCTATTGCTAAGATGATGCATTATCAAATTACGGCTCCAAACGGCTCAATCCACGACGTGGAGTTCGCAAGGCCAGTGCATCGCATCCTTGCTATTCACGGTTCTCGTGTTCTTCCGATTGCTGCTTTAGGAATTACGGCAAGCAATACTACAGAAGGCCATCGCTTTATGTCTTCTGGTCCAATTGCAATTCAGAATGGAATCGACTATGAGCGCCAATTAGAACAGGATGGTAAGGTTATTGCATCTTTTGCTAAGCGCCGTGAGTCGATTAAAAAAGAGTTAGAAAAGGCTGCCAATACCGATAAGGTGCTCATGCCAGACGCCCTCCTGGATGAAGTGGCCGCCCTCGTCGAGTACCCTGCAATTTATGAATGCCATTTTGATGCGGAGTTTTTAGAGGTTCCGCAAGAGTGCCTCATTCTAACGATGCAAACCAATCAGAAATACTTTGCACTTACCGATGCAAATGGCAAATTGAAGAATCGGTTTTTGATTGTCTCTAATATCGTGACCGATCGACCTGAAGCAATTATTTCTGGGAATGAACGTGTGATTCGACCACGTCTAGCCGACGCTCGTTTCTTCTACCAACAAGATCAAAAACGCTCCTTGGAATCCCGCATTCCCGACCTTGCTAAAGTGGTTTATCACAATCAATTAGGCAATCAATTGCAACGCATGGAGCGCATTCGCGCACTTGCGAATGATATCGCCACAGCTCTAAAAGAAACTGGCGTTACGATCGATCCCAAAACCGTAAGTCGTGCTGCCGAACTTGCCAAAACGGATTTATTGAGTGATATGGTTGGTGAGTTCCCTGAGCTACAAGGCGTGATGGGTCAATACTACGCCCACGCTGACCACGAACATCCAGATGTCGCCTCAGCTTGCTATGAGCACTATCTACCGCGCTTTGCTGGTGATGCCTTACCGCAAACGATGACGGGGACTGCTTTAGCCATTGCAGACAAACTAGAGACGATCATAGGTATTTGGAGTGTCGGTTTAGCGCCAACGGGTGACAAAGATCCATTTGCCTTGCGCCGTCATGCACTGGGCATCTGTCGTCTGCTCATCGAAAAAAATCTCGCTCTAGATATCAAACAGCTGATTGCGCTAGCCAAAAAACAATTTACCAGCCTTCAACTCAAAAATGAGCTTGATGAAGAGGCGGTTTATCAATTTATTCTTGAGCGATTAAGGGCTTATCTAAAAGATCAATCGAGCGAGAACACTCCGTTCAATACTTCCGAAATTGATTCGGTACTGAGCATGAACCCGGGTAAGTTCAATGACTTGCTTAAACGCTTACAAGCCATTCGCGGCTTTACTAAACTTTCTGAAGCAGCGCAATTAGCTGCTGCCAATAAACGTATTAGTAATATTCTGAAAAAGATCGAGGGTGCTCTGCCCGAATACGTGCAACCACCACTCCTATGTCTTCCAGCTGAAGCGAATCTTTATCAGGCTTTAGAAGCCCTAAGCCCTAAATTGAAGCAACAATTGAAGGATCAAGAGTTTATGGGTTTACTGCAAAGCCTAGTAGCGCTAAGCCAACCAATCGATCAGTTCTTTGCTGATGTCATGGTAATGGACGAGGATCTGCAATTACGACAGAACCGGATTGCCCTTTTACATCAGCTGCATCAAAAAATGAACCTAGTAGCCGATATCGGCAAACTGGCATGAGTCAATTGGCTAGCAAGCTTATCATTTTGGATCGCGATGGCGTGATCAATGAAGACCGCGATGACTATGTGAAATCCAGAGATGAGTGGATTCCGATTCCGCAGAGCTTAGAGGCAATTGCTCTCCTCTCTCAAGCTGGCTATGTGTTAACGGTCGCCACTAACCAATCTGGCATTGGTCGAGGCTTTTATTCCATCTCTGAATTACATGCCATGCATCAAAAGATGATGGATTTACTCAAACCCCTAGGAGGCAAAATTGATAGTATTTTCTTTTGCCCCCATGTGGATGAAGATCAATGTGAGTGCCGCAAACCAAAGCCAGGTCTGATGCGGGAGATTGCAAGCCGTTATCTCAAGGATCGCGGCACACAAGAACTCCCCTTAAAAGATATTCCGATCGTCGGCGATTCTTTACGTGATTTATTAGCTGGTACAACTCTGGGCGCAACCCCCCATCTTGTGCTTACCGGTAAAGGTCAAAAGGTTAAAAAAGAAGATTTACCTCTAGGCACAATTACTCACGCTGACCTAATGGCTTTTGCTCAACACGTTTTATCGCAATCATGATTTGGTTTCGGTCTCTCTTATTCTTTCTGAGCCTCATCATCTATACCCCTCCGTATGCCATTTTTTGTTTGGTGAGCTTTCCCTTTCTCAACGAACATCAGCGCTATCAAATCATTCAGTTTTGGGGCAAAAGTATTATTTACTTCTTGCAACTCTTTTGTAATGTGCGCTATCAAGTCTCGGGGATGGAACATGTCAATGCCGTCCTTGATCAACCTGTTGTTATTCTTAGTAAACACCAATCTGCTTGGGAAACAATTGCCTATTTGAATATTTTTCCTAAAGATCTTTGTTACGTATTTAAACGTGAGCTCTTATGGATTCCGTTTTTTGGTTGGGTCATGGCACTACTGAATATGATTCACATTAATCGCTCTGCTAAAGAGAGTTCAGCAATCTCCGTCACCAACCAAGGCAGAGATCGTTTAAAGGCAGGTAAATGGATTATTTTGTTCCCTGAGGGGACACGAACACCGATTGGCTCTCACAAACCATACCGCAAGGGAGGTGCTCGCTTAGCGGGCCTGACAGAGGCAACGGTGTTACCAGTTGCTCACAATGCTGGCCATTGCTGGCCACGAAACAGCTTCTTGAAATACCCCGGCCTCATCACCGTATCAATTGGTCCAGCTATTTCTTCACAAGGGAAGACTGGCGATCAACTGCATGGCGAGGTGGAGTCATGGATTGAAGGTGAAATGCGGCGCATTGATCCCGGGTCTTACTAATCTTGCTAATTTCTGGGTGATGGATTTGCCAAGGTCTTCGCCCACTCAATATAACGACTCACTGGGATCTCCTGGGCTCTAGCGGTCAACTCGGGTTCTGAAAGCCCTAAATCGACCTGTAGTGTCTGTAAATTACTTCTTAGCATCTTGCGGCGCTGGGCAAATGCCATGGCAACTAATTTACTCAAAGCATCCCACTGCAAGTCAGTCAAATCAAAGTCCTGGCGGGGGATCATACGAACCACCGCTGAGTTGACCTTTGGTTTAGGATCAAAAGCATCTGGTGGCACATCCATGATTTGTTCAACGTGGTAGCGCGCTTGCAGCATCACTGATAAACGGCTGTACTCAGAATCTCCCGCAGCAGCGGTAATTCGTTCAATCACCTCTGCCTGTAACATGAAGACCTGCTCATCAACCCAAGATGCTGCAGCAATTAAATGAAAAAGTAAGGGAGAGGAAATGTTGTAAGGCAAATTCCCGATGATGCAAGTACGTCGTTTTGCATCCTTACCCTGTTTTGCCCAGGAAACGAAGTCAAACTCCAGGGCATCGCCTTCGATAATATTTAATCCAGTCAATGCATGTACTTGCTTTTGATCCTGCCAATAACTAATTAAATCGCGGTCGATTTCAAGAACATCCAAATGAGTGGCCTGACCAAGTAATGGAAGTGTGAGTGCACCTAAACCAGGACCAATTTCAATAAGATGCATGTTGGGGTCTGGCGCAAGGGCACGCACAATCCCCGAGACAACACCGCCATCGGTCAGAAAGTTCTGTCCAAAGCGTTTACGTGCGCGGTGCATTACGATCAAACTGCCTAGAAGCAAGGTCTTTGGCTAATGTAAGAGCAGCAAACATACTGTGCCAATCTGCTTTACCCTGCCCCGCAATATCCAGAGCTGTACCATGATCAACCGAAGTACGGATATAAGAAAGCCCTAGCGTGACATTCACACCTTGCGTAAAGGTGGCAAATTTAAAGGGTGCCAAACCTTGATCGTGATACATCGCCAATACCGCGTCAGCCCGCTGTAAATGCACTGGATTAAATAAGGTATCTGCTGGATAGGGTCCCGAAGCAAGAATCCCCTCATTTTGGGCAGCCTGGATTACTGGAATAATGATGTCAAGCTCTTCCCGTCCTAGATAACCGTTTTCCCCAGCGTGTGGGTTCAAACCGGTGACTATGATTTTTGGATACTCAATCCCAAAACGTGTTTGCAAATCAATATGCATGATCCGCAAGGTTTGCAATAGGGGTCCGTATTGAATGGCTTGAGAAACCTTCTGGATTGGCAAATGCGTTGTTGCTAAAGCGACTCGTAGGGGTAAGGGTTTTTGTAAACCGCTCCAGCCAACTGGAATATCGCCGCATAACATCATGACAACCTGCTGTTTATCGTCCAAGTCTGCTAAGAATTCTGTATGGCCAGTGAAGTTGATTGTGGGCGTATTCAAAATACTTTTTTGAACTGGGGCCGTTACCAGCGCATGTTGCTCTCCAGATCGACATGCCTTACTTGCCTCCTGAATAACTGCGAGTACATAGGACGCATTTTCTGGATTGAGTCGACCAAACTGATTTGGCTTTACAAGTGGTATGTGAGTAATCTTGATTTGGGGCAATGGTGATTGATTTTGTAATAAGCCTTGATCACCATACAGAGTTAACTCTACATTAGGGTTATCGGCAATAAACGCATTTGCGGCAGAGATGGAAACCTCTGGACCAATGCCAGCAGGCTCTCCTGTGCTAATTGCTAACTTAACGGTACTGCTCATCCAGATTCAAAATTTTGACGGTTGCAGTATCACGAAGTTGCCGTAACCAGTCTTGATAGGCTTGCTCAAATTTACGCTCCCGAATTGCTGCGCGAGCAAACTCACGTTGCTTCTCAACTGTTAACTGCGCATCACGACGCTCAAGCACTTGAATTAAATGCCAGCCAAACTCAGTCTTTACCGGCTCGCTTACTTCACCAATTTGTAAACGATTCATAGCGATCTCAAAGGGAGGCACAAGATCACCAGGGCCCATCCAGCCCAGAACACCACCATTTTGTGCTGAGCCATCCTCCGAAAACTTCTTTGCGAGAGACTCAAAATCAGCTGTCTTTGCACGTATTTGATCACGATACCCTTGCAGGCGACGCTCTACATCAGCATCTTGTAAACCCTGGCGTTGCCGAATCAATATATGACGAGCTAAGGTCTGAGTGACCATTATATTTTGCGGTGTGGCATCTGCAGCACTAGTATTGCTCGCAGCACGGCCTCCTGAGCCAGCAGAACGTCGATCCATCACTTTGAGCACATGAAAGCCTGCTGGGCTTCGAATTACGGCTGGGGCAACTTGGCCCGAGCCCAAATTACGGACTGCCTCAATAAAAATTTGGGGTAAACGATCTTGGGTCCGATAGCCTAAGTCTTGAAACTTAATCCTTGAGTTCTCTTTATTAGCTTGTGCGCCCAACTGCATAAAGTCTACATCGCCACGGGCTTCCTTTAAGATTGCCTCGGCTTTTTTTCTGGCTTCAGCCTGTGCACCAGGCCCAGAACCCTCTTCCACTGGAATAAAAATTTGCGCCACTGCAATTTCTTCAGGGCCAGAAGCGCGGGATGCTGATGGATCAGCTCCGCGGCGCTGCATTTGCTCAACAATAAAGTTATCAATTTCTGCATCAGAGATCTTGATTTGAGAATCAACCTCTCGTTCGCGTAATCGGGATTTCATCACGTCTTGACGTAACATGTCCCGATAACGCTGAAAACTCATTCCTGACTTCGTAATGGCCTCTCGAAACTCAGTCACGGCTAATTTATTACGCGCAGCAATATCTTCAATGATTTTATTCAGCTCTTTATCGCTAACTGCTAGGCCCGTTTGCTCTGCTTCTTGAATTTGTATTTTTTCAAGGATGAGATTTTCTAAAACTTGTTTTCGCAATTCTTCACCCTCTGGTAATTTTTTTCCATCAGCAGGTGGCTGCTTTTGTAATGTGGCAATACGATCATTAATTTCTTTTCGTGTTACCACTCCGGTATTCACAACAGCAACAACTCCGTCGATATTTCTGATCTTTGTATCGCTTGCTTGCGGATTGGCTTGAGCACTCAAATCATGGCTGAAGATCAATAGCGCTATTACTGCGGCAATTGGCATCCATCGAAAAGCTGTAAGCGGCAATCTAAAACCGGTTAATGCCATTATTGATAATTTTCGTATTGTGAAGGTGGTAAGGGTTTGGTAACAGGCTGGTAACCAGGAACATTCAGGCGCATTACGTCGACGGGATTATTTCCAACACTACCAAAACCTCTAAATTCTAATTGAAAAAGGACTTGGGTGGTGGTGATCTGTGATGTATTACGGGCCTGCGAGTATGCAAAGCGAGCTGTCCAACAATCCTCATCATATTGCAATCCCACTAAAGTATTTAAGGTCTTTGCAGTTAGCGCATCGTAGCCCCAGCGACCTAATAAACGATATTTTTTAAACACTGGCCATTCACCAAACGCATTGTATTGATCGGTCTGTGTAATTCCAGAATTTGTTCCGTCAGTTGGTGGATTCCAAACATTACGATAAGCAAAATTCAGGCTACGGCCCGGTGTTGGTCGCCAACCTGCGCCCACGCTGCTTTGTACAAAACGATTGAGTTGCGTGTTGTATTGGCCAAATAAATCGACATTGAAATTGCCCATTAAACGAATCGTACTAGCGCCCAAGGTATCCGAGTAGCGTGTTGGGTTAGCAATCGTGCCATTTAATCCAACGCGCTGACCCGTGAAATCTTGTCGCTGGGCTAAGGTCACTGTGGCACGCTCCGCACCAGTATTGCCCTCAAGAATTCGGCTGGTTAATCCAGTAGTTAATTTATTGTTGTCCGCTATACGATCATTACCCACAAAGGTATTTTCACTAAAGATCTGTGTCACACCAAAACCAGCATCGGCGGTATCAAAGAGTGGGGTTTGTGCCTGACTCTGAAACGGCGTGTATACATAAAAAGCGCGTGGCTCCATGGTCACCAACATGTCACGACCAAAAAACCATTTCATCTCAGCGGCTTCACGCTCAAAAGCAAGACCAGAATCTAAGCTAAACGTTGGCAGAGCAAAACCTTGAACGGGTTGATTGAGTGATTGATTCGGTTGATACAAGATGCTATTAGATAATGCAGCCGAGTATTGATTAGCCTGGAAACTCAATTTCGGCTTTACATAGTAGCCAGGGGTAATGGTGGGCATTGCAATACTTCCTCTGATTACAGTGCGATCTGCTTGGCTAAAGGCACCGCCCTGAGGCAACCCTGATGAGGGGGCATATAAATTATTGGTGTTGTAAGAAAAGCGGGTGAAATCTGCTCCGAACGTTAAATCCGGCCCCCGCCCAAAGGAACCCCTATAAGATCCTGGAGAATTGAGATTACCCCGATTACTGTAGTTTGCCGTAATCTGCGGCAAGATGTTGTATGGCGACTGTACGGTTGCCGTTGGATCAGGTTGCAAGGTTTGGAAAGTCAGTGCGCGTGCGGTGAAATTCCAGTTCTTAATTCCGCCATAGTTGGTTCCCACCTCTTGTCGAAATTGATTAGTGACAGCCCCAGCAATGCCATAGGAAAAATCGATTGGATACAAATTGTCCGAGACTTTGCTAATGTTGGCATAACCATTCCAAGCCCGTCCAAGTAGTTGTCTTTGCTGCCAATCATATTTCCAGCGATCGCGACCTAAAATTTTGTCGTAGTTCAAAAACTGGCCGCTTAGGGTACCCGAATACTTTGGATCGATATAACGAAAGTCGCCACCCAACAGAGTGCCACGATGGTTCATATACCGCGGTGTAATGGTCAAATCGCGATTAGGAGCGATATTGACATAGTAGGGCTGAGAAATGTCTAGGCCATTATTTGAGTTGTATCCAATAACAGGTGACAATAAACCTGAGCGGCGTTGATTGGAGGTGGGCAAACTAAAGTATGGGGTGTACATAATGGGAACATTAAAAAAGCGCATCACCCCATCCTGCCCCTTCATCTCTTTTTGCTCTTGATCAATTTCAATACGACTTGCTGTGAAATACCAATCTAAATTATCTGGGCTACACGTTGTGTAGAGTGCCTTATCAAAAACAAACACGTCAGCAGACTGAATAGTCAATCTATTAGCTCTACCTCGACCGCGAACATCACGGAACTCGTAACTTGCTTGATCCATTTCACCTTGGCGCGCATCCACTTTAAAGCGGGCTCGCGGTCCTGAAAATTGAGTATTACCTTTAATCAGCTGGGCGTTACCAATTAAATTCGCAATATCAGTATCGGGATCGTAGGTGATTTCGTCGGCCTTCATGATCGTCGCATTTCGACGAATTTGTGCGCGCCCTTTTAACCTCATCTCACGATCGACCACACCATCAATTTGGTCACTAAAGGTAAATGTTAGGGATTGGTCATCTGATATCGGCTTTCCTTCTCGTAATTGATCATCTAATTTCAGTACCGTTACCTCAGCTCGACTAGGCACTAAGGTTGGAGTGGGAACCGAGCCGACTGCTAAGGGTCTGGGCGATTCACCAATAGGTGTTGGTGCTTGATTTTGGAGTTGCTGTTGTGTCTGATTTTGCTGCTGTGATGGTAATAATGGAGTGATGGCATTCACTACCGGACCTAAATTTTGTCCATAAGCCGATACTGCCGACAAAACAACGAAAAGCAATACACCAAGACCCAGGATCGCGCGCAGGGTCTCTATGGATAGAAGATGGGCGCTAATGCCAGCGCGAGGGCGATAATGACTCATGGATCCAGACAGCCTTATTATACGAATCGATCATGCCTGATAACCGCTTAGTCCAACTCAATGCCTGGCTAGAAAGCCGAAAAGATCAATGGGGTCTAAAACCAAGCACCCTGACACCCGCCTCCTCGGATGCCAGTTTTCGTCGGTATTTTCGCCTTGAATGCGCCCACCCTAATCATTTCACCCTGATTGTGATGGATGCGCCCCCTGATAAAGAGGCGTTGGGCCCCTTCATCCAGATTGCACAACTACTCAAGAATGCCGACTTAAATGTTCCTATCGTTTTGGAAGAGAATCTGATCGAAGGGTTTTTGCTTTTAAGTGATTTAGGTAAGAAAACCTATCTAAATGTGCTGGATCCCAAGAATGCCAAACAGCTCTACCGGGATGCCAGCGACGCGCTTATTAAAATGCAGTTAGCAAGTAAGCCTGGGGTTCTACCCCTTTATGATGCAAGCACTCTGCAACGAGAAATGGATTTGTTTGATGAGTGGTATCTCAAGCGACATCACCAGATCGAGTTAAGTCAGGATGAGCAAAAAGACCTGCAAACTATTTTTACCTTAATCAAGGAAAATAATTTAGCGCAAACACCTGTCTATGTGCATCGCGACTATCACTCACGTAATTTGATGTTAACAAACCAAAATAATCCTGGAATCTTAGATTTTCAAGATGCCCTATATGGTCCAATTACCTATGATGCTGTCTCTCTCTGGAGAGACGCTTATATTGAATGGTCTGAGGAAGAGGTCATTGATTTTCTCATTGACTATTGGGAGAAAGCGCGCAAAGCAGGCCTTGGCGTTCCTCAAGACTTTGCCGACTTTTATCGTGATTTTGAGTGGATGGGATTACAGCGCCACCTTAAAGTGTTGGGTATCTTTGCTCGTCTTTATCACCGCGATGGTAAAGAAAACTACCTTAAGGATATTCCGCTGGTATTGAAATATGTGAGAGGCGTTGCAACTCGGTATATTTCTCTAAAGCCCTTGGTTCGGATTCTTGACCGAGTCGACGCAATTGATCATTAATGCCATGAGCCTAATCCGTGACCCAAATCACATCCCCTGCTTATTGCTAGCAGCTGGGCGTGGTGAACGTATGCGGCCATTAACCGACACCATCCCAAAGCCATTGCTAGCGGTGCAGGGAAAATCACTCCTTGCTTGGCATCTCGAAGCACTTCATCTTGCTGGGATCAAACATATTGTCATTAATCATGCTTGGCTTGGGGAGCAAATTGAAACGACCTTTGGCACCGGTGAGTCACTCGGTCTACATATTGATTACTCTCGAGAAGAAACTGCTCTTGAAACAGCTGGCGGAATTTGTAAGGCTCTCTCACTTCTGAAAGCGAATGATTATTTTTTAGTAATCAATGGCGATGTCTTCGCGCCCCATTTTCCAATTAACAATTTAATTCACCGAGTCAGCCAACTCCGTTCGCAAGATCAATTTTTAGCCCATCTCATTCTGGTTCCTAATCCGCCCCAGCATCCTAGTGGAGACTTCTATCTCGATGGGGAGACGGTCAGGGGTGACGAATATGCAGGCACATCCTCTTCAAAACTGACTTTTTCTGGAATTGGTGCATATCACCATTCGCTATTCCAAGGACTAATTCCGGGAGAAAGCGCCAAACTAGCACCAATTTTGCGCAAGGCAATGGCGGATAAGCGGATTTCTGGTGAAAAATATCTGGGTTCGTGGCACGATGTAGGAAGTCCTGAACGTTTAGCTCAACTTAATCATTCGTAATCTCGTCACCTCTATGAATCGCCTCTCCTCCCATAGTCCTCTCATTGCGGCATGCCATCAACGTCGAGTGCGTTTGGCTCGATCGATTCAGGCTATGACAGGTCGTGGCGTAGTGATTCTTTCTACTGCGGAGGAAAAGCCACGTAATCGGGACAGTGATTTTCCCTATCGTCATGACAGTGATTTTTTCTACCTAACTGGCTTTGATGAACCCGGTGCTACCCTGGTTATGCTGGTTCAGGAAACGAGCTTTGAGACGTATTTATTCTGTCGCGCCAAAGATCTCGAACGTGAAATCTGGGATGGCTTTCGCTTAGGCCCTGAGGCTGCTCCGGAGATTCTTAATTTGGATAAGGCGTATCCCAATCAAGAAATCAATCAAAAACTTCCAGAGTTTCTCGCCAATCAACCCGCTATTTACATTCGACTTGCTAGCAATGCACATCTTGATCAGCAAATTCGTGACTGGGTAGGACAAGTGCGTCAACAGGCAAGAGTGGGGATTAATGCCCCTGAGATCTTTCATGATGTTGAAGCATTGCTACATGAGATGCGCCTCTTTAAGGATCCTCAAGAAATTGAAACGATGCGCCAGGCGGCAGCCATCTCAGCACAAGCGCATATTCGGGCTATGCGCTCTTGCAAACCCGGTAAGAGCGAGTATCAACTTGAGGCAGAACTGCTCTATGAGTTCCGTTACCGCGGGGCACAAAGCGTAGCCTATAACAGTATCGTTGCAGCAGGTGCAAATGCATGCGTCTTACATCATCGTGCAGGCGCGGCTGAACTCTTCGATGGCGAACTGTGTTTAATTGATGCGGGCTGTGAGCTCAATGGCTATGCCTCCGATATCACCCGTACCTTCCCCATCAATGGTCGCTATAGCGCTAGTCAACGGGCTTTGTATGACATTACCTTAGCCGCTCAACAGGCAGCTATTCAAGAAACTCGCCCAGGTAAGGCCTTCATGGATCCTCACCATGCCGCGGTTCGAGTTCTGACCCAAGGGCTCATGGATGAAAAGCTGATTAAGCTCAATGAGGTTGGTTCTTTAGATAATGCAATTGAGCAAGGGGCTTACAAACGCTTTTATATGCACCGCACGAGCCATTGGCTTGGTATGGATGTCCACGACGTTGGTTCCTATCGTGAGCCTGGGATAAATACCGAACCCCATCAAGAAAAGCCATGGCGTGTTCTAAAAAAAGATATGGTACTTACGATTGAGCCTGGTTTATATATTCGTCCCGCAGAAGATATCCCTAAAGTATTTTGGAATATTGGAATTCGGATTGAAGATGATGCAGTTGTAACTGACCAAGGCTGTGAGCTGATCTCTCGTGGGGTTCCAGTGGACCCTCTTGAGATTGAAGCGATTGTTCGCTCCTAACTTAGTTCATTCTAATGAGTACATCGTATGCCGTTGTGATTCAAGGAGGCGGGCCAGTTGGTCTGGCTTGCGCGGCCTGGCTTTTGCAAAAGAATCCAGCCCTATCTCTCCTGCTATTGGATCGCAATCCAGAGGAGGATCAAACAATAAAAACAGGCGATGGACGAGGCATCGCCCTATCGCATGGCAGCAAACTTTTATTGGATACGATTGATGCATGGCCTGATCAGTGCCCAGCAATTCATCAAATTCATGTATCGCAAGTCGGTCGTTTTGGTCGCGCCCTCATGACCCGAGAAGAATTAAAACAAGAAGCTTTAGGCCATATTAGCCGCTATCGAGATATTCATCTATCCCTGCGAAAAGCTCTGCGCACCATTCAAAAGAATGCTCCTCATTTTGTTTGGCAGCATGCAATTACAGATCCCGTGCCAGTATTTGAAACAGCGTGCTTGGTACATGCCGAAGGTGGACTGTTTAAGGAGCAGGATTGGACTGAATCGGGTCGTGACTATCAACAATCCGCCATTGTTGGGACAGTTGAGGTTGAAAAAGCAATTCCCCATCAGGCTTGGGAACGCTTTACCCATGAAGGTCCCTTAGCGCTTCTACCAAGCCATCTAGGAATGAATACTCTCAATTTAGTTTGGTGTGGCTTGTCAGATGCCAGCAAAAGACGCTTGGAACTCAATGAGGCTGAGTTCTTATCTGAGTTACAAAATAGTTTTGGCAACCGTCTTGGAAGATTTAAAAGCATCTCAAATCGCCGCCTCTATGACTTAGGTTTGAACTATCGTAAAGAAGTGTGCGAAGGGAATGAGGTGTGGATTGGCAATGCTGCTCAGACGCTTCATCCCGTTGCTGGACAAGGTCTCAATCTAGGCTTACGTGACGCATATCTCCTTGCAGAAAAGCTGGCTGAACTCTTTAAAGAGCAAAAAGAATTCCGACTCTCAACGCAAAATAATATGGTGGAAGCTACCTTACAGGACTATGCAAAAAGTCGAGCTATAGATCGGCGCGCAACCATTGGCATCACAGACTTCTTGGCTAGAGTATTTACATCACCGCTAGCGCCTGTGGAGCTCTCGCGTGGTTTTGCATTAAGCACTCTGCAATGGCTACCGCCCATCAAAACTGCACTAGCCAGACAAATGATGTTTGGGCGTCGCTAAGCCAGGCCTCTTTAATTGCTTAAAAATTAAGCAGCGCAAGCTTGCTTGTGATAAAGTGATGGGTCTATTTCATTGATTCCCTCACACGCATGCAAATCGGTCCTCACAAATTAGCCAATGCGCTTTTTGTCGCCCCGATGGCAGGAGTTACTGATCGTCCATTTCGCCAACTCTGCAAGAAATTAGGGGCTGGTTACGCTGTCTCTGAAATGATCGCTTCTAATGCATTGCTTTGGAATAGTGAAAAAACCCAACGACGCGCTAATCATAGCGGCGAGTTCAAACCAATCGCAGTTCAAATTGCGGGTGCCGATCCAAACATGATGGCCTTGGCCGCAAAACTGAATATTGATCGTGGCGCCCAAATTATTGATATCAACATGGGTTGTCCGGCCAAAAAAGTCTGTAATGTTGCTGCGGGTTCAGCACTATTAAAGGACCAGCCTCTTGTTCAGCAGATTGTTGAGGCAGTAGTTAATGCAGTTGGCATTGGTCCAGACGCTATCCCAGTTACCCTCAAAATCCGAACTGGCTGGGATCGGGAGCATAAGAATGCGCTCACCATCGCAAAAATTGCCGAGGATGCTGGAATTAGTATGCTCACGATTCATGGTAGAACTCGTGCAGACCTATACCATGGTGAAGCAGAGTACGACACGATTCGTGCTGTGAAAGACTCCATTAGCATTCCTGTGGTTGCTAATGGCGACATCACTTCACCAGAAAAAGCCCAATGGGTACTCGAATATACCGGCGTTGACGCCTTAATGATTGGCCGCGCTGCCCAAGGAAGACCTTGGATATTTCGCGAGATCAATCATTACTTAAAAACTGGACAGAAATTACCAAATCCACAAATTGCCGAGATCCAGGCCATCATGAACGAGCATTTGCTGGATCACTATGCGTTCTATGGGGAATATACAGGCTTACGCACCGCGCGTAAGCATATTGGCTGGTACTGTAAAGGTTTGCGTAATTCCCATACCTTTCGGCATCTCATGAATACTGCCGATGACTGCAAAACTCAGTTAAACATGGTGAATGACTATTTTGATGAGATGAAATTGCATTCTGATCAACTCCTTTTTTTAGAAGCTGCTTAAGTTTTATATCCATGCCCACAAATAAACATCCTGTCACTGAATGTATTGAGCTCAATTTGCAGCGCTACCTTGATGATCTCAAAGGGACGCCTCCCAGCGATATTTATCAAATGGTTTTGAGTGTTGTAGAAAAACCGATGCTGGAGCTCGTCATGGCGCATGCCAAACAAAATCAATCTCTCGCTGCAGCTTACTTAGGGATTAATCGTAATACCTTGCGTAAAAAACTCCTTGAACATCGATTGATCTAAATTATGATTCGTACCGCCCTACTTTCTGTTTCCGATAAGAATGGCATTGTGGAGTTTGCCCAAGCCCTTCATCAACTGGGTGTGAAGCTAATCTCCACAGGTGGAACGGCAAAATTACTTGCCGAAAGAGGACTTCCAGTGACCGAGGTGTCAACGCTCACAGGCTTTCCAGAAATGCTTGATGGTCGTGTCAAGACCCTTCATCCAAAGGTTCACGGAGGGCTATTAGCGCGCCGCGATTCCAAAGAACATATGGCTGCAATTAAAGAGCATGGTATCGAGACGATTGATCTCTTGGTGATCAACCTCTACCCCTTTACTGAAACTATTTCTAAGTCCGACTGTAGTTTTGAGGAAGCGGTTGAGAACATTGATATTGGTGGGCCGGCCATGTTGCGTGCTGCTGCAAAAAATCATCAGGATGTCACAGTGCTTGTTTCTCCAGCCGATTACTCGGCGGTTCTTGAGGAGATGCGTGCCAATCAGAATACAGTCTCATATGCGAGTAATCTTGCCTATGCCAAGAAAGTATTTGCGCATACTGCTCAATACGATGGTGCAATTGCAAATTACCTATCCTCGCTGAATGAGCAACAGGATCACTCCAAACGCAGTCCTTATCCACAAACACTGCACTTAGCCTTTGAACGAGTACAAGAAATGCGCTATGGCGAGAACCCGCATCAATCAGCTGCTTTCTATCGTGATATCAAAGCGCCAGCTGGTAGTCTTGCACATTACACTCAGTTACAAGGTAAAGAGTTATCTTTTAATAACATTGCTGATTCGGATGCCGCCTGGGAGTGCGTGAAGAGCATGAGCGATAGCCAGGTAGCTTGCGTCATTATTAAACACGCCAATCCCTGTGGTGTTGCGATTGCCGACACAGCGCTTGAAGCCTATCAAAAGGCTCTACAAACGGATCCCACCTCTGCATTTGGAGGCATTATTGCCCTAAACCATGAATGCGATGAGGCGTGTGCGCAGGCGATTGCCAAACAGTTTGTTGAGGTCCTCATCGCCCCTCTCTTTAGTGAGGCTGCGAAAGCCATCTTTGCCAGTAAACAAAATGTGCGTTTATTGCAAATACTCCTTCCCAAGGGTGCTCCGAGTTTTAATCAATACGATCTGAAGCGAGTTGGTGGCGGTCTTTTGGTGCAATCGAGTGATTCTAAAAACGTTCTTCCAAGTGAACTAAAGGTAGTTACAAAACGCCAGCCAACCCCCACAGAACTCACAGACCTAATGTTTGCATGGCGTGTTGCTAAATTTGTTAAATCTAATGCAATTGTCTACTGTGCCAATGGTATGACCCTTGGTGTCGGTGCTGGGCAAATGAGTCGGATTGATTCTGCCCGAATCGCCAGCATTAAAGCTGAGTATGCTGGCTTAAGTTTAAAAGGCTCTGCAGTGGCTAGCGATGCCTTCTTTCCATTTCGGGATGGTTTGGATGTGGTGGTTGCTGCAGGCGCTACTAGCGTAATTCAGCCTGGGGGTAGTATGCGTGATGACGAGGTCATTGAGGCTGCAAATGAGCATGGTATCGCCATGCTCTTTACGAGCACTCGGCACTTTAGGCATTAATCATTCATGCGGTGGCTAGGAATCGATCCGGGTTTAAGAACAACTGGCTTTGGCGTGATTGAGCTCGATGGGCAACGCTTACGCTATATCAGCTCCGGGATTATCGAGAGTGGCGACATCAGTCAAGGCCTACCCAAACGCCTTGGCAATCTTTACAGCGGTGTTCAAGAGGTCTTGCTTACCTATCGACCGGATGTAGCGGCAATTGAAGAAATCTTCCTCAATGTCAACCCACGCTCTACTTTGATGCTTGGTCAGGCGCGAGGCGCTGTAATTGCCGCCTTAGTCTCGACCGGATTACCCGTTTCAGAATACAGTGCGCGTGGGGTTAAACAAGCCATTGTGGGTACTGGCCGGGCGAGTAAATTGCAGATGCAAGAAATGGTCAAGCGCCTTCTTAATCTTAAAAAGAGCCCCTCCCCAGATGCCGCTGATGCTCTAGGGGTTGCTATTTGTGCAGCCCATCACCATCAAGTGCAAAGCGGTCATGCGAAGCGGTAAGATAGAGGCATGATTGGACGCATTCAAGGCACCTTAATTCGGATTACTGCCCCCAAATTACTCATTGATTGCAATGGGCTGGGCTATGAAGTTGATGTGCCAATGAGCACCCTGTATCAACTTCCACCTATCGGTCAAAAACTCACCTTGTTGACTCATTTTCATGTGCGGGAAGATCAACAGCAATTATTTGGCTTTGCTACAGATGCGGAGCGCGATGCCTTTCGATCCTTGATCAAAATTAGTGGGGTTGGTGCGCGTACTGCATTAGCGGTCTTATCTGGTATGAGCGTCAACGAACTGGTTCAAGCAATTGCTATTCAAGAACCTGGGGCATTAACTCGCATACCGGGTATTGGTAAGAAAACTGCAGAGCGACTCTTACTCGAACTCAAGGGTAAATTGGCTCCCGAACTGGGCATTGATCAGAGTCAAGCCACTAAAACCGATACATCTTCCGAAATCATTCAAGCATTACTTGCACTCGGCTATTCTGACAAAGAGGCTCGCCTAGCAGTTCGTCAAATTCCAGTTGATACCAATGTTTCCGATGGTATTAAGCTTGCCCTTAAATCTCTTTCTAAAGGCTAAGGACCGATGGCAATTCATACGGATGACCTTGATGTAGATGATGGCAATGAGCGTATTGTTAGCCCCGGCGCAGGTCATGCTGAAGCCGTATTTGAGCGCGCCCTACGACCGAAACAGCTTGATGAGTATGTGGGCCAGGGTAAGGCTCGTGCTCAGCTCGAGATTTTTATTAATGCCACTCGTAATCGCCAAGAGGCGCTCGATCATGTCCTGCTCTTTGGTCCCCCGGGCCTAGGTAAGACAACCTTAGCGCATATTATTGCCAAAGAGCTTGGTGTGAATTTACGACAAACAAGTGGCCCCGTCTTAGATCGACCGGGCGATCTTGCTGCTCTTCTAACTAATCTTGAAGAAAACGATGTGCTCTTTATTGATGAGATCCATCGCCTATCACCAGTGGTTGAAGAAATTCTTTATCCCGCCCTTGAGGACTATTCGCTGGATATCATGATTGGTGAAGGTCCAGCTGCACGAAGCGTAAAACTGGATCTCAAGCCATTTACTTTGGTTGGTGCAACAACGCGGGCGGGTATGCTCACCAATCCCCTGCGTGATCGCTTTGGCATCGTGGCACGACTGGAGTTCTACTCCACCCCAGAACTAACACAAATTATTGAGCGCTCTGCCGGCTTACTCAAGGCCCAAATTGATCCCCATGGCGCCGTGGAGATTGCTAAACGTGCGCGGGGTACCCCCCGAATTGCAAACCGTTTGCTTCGCCGCGTTAGAGATTATGCGGAGGTCAAGGGTAGCGGCGTCATCACGAAAGAAATGGCTGATGCAGCGCTGGCGATGCTCGATGTTGATCCAATTGGTTTTGATGTAATGGACCGAAAATTACTTGAAGCAATCATCCATAAGTTCAATGGTGGGCCAGTTGGAATTGATAATCTGGCTGCTGCCATTGGCGAAGAACGCGATACGATTGAAGATGTGTTGGAACCCTTCTTGATTCAGCAGGGCTACTTACAGCGCACTTCACGAGGCAGAATTGCAACGCGCCAAAGTTATGAGCACTTTGGTATTAAACCTCCAAGCAACTCAGGAAATCTGGATTTACTCAATTAATTGCTTGTACTTCAGGCGGATAGGGTAACTTTTGCAAAGCGGCGCTTGCCAACTTGAACAATATAAGAGCCTGGATTTAATTTCAGTGATTTATCGGTGATCACAGTGCCATCAATGCGCACACCGTTTTGCTCAATGTTGCGATTGGCCTCTGAATTGGATGGAACTAGATTAGCAGCCTTTAGTAAGGCAGCAATTCCGATTGGTGCACCGCTAAGCTGAATCTCAGGAATTTCATCGGGGATGCCACCTTTGGCGCGATGATTAAAGTTTTCCAAGGCTTTTTCTGCTGCCTGATCCGAATGAAAACGCGCCACAATCTCTTGTCCTAACAGAACCTTACAGTCTCTTGGATTTCGGCCAGCTGCCACCTCTTGCTTCATTAAATCAATCTCTGCTAATGGTCTAAACGAGAGCAAGGTAAAGTAATCCCACATGAGCTCATCAGAGATGCTCATCACTTTTCCGAACATCTCATTTGCGGGCTCATTGATGCCGATGTAGTTGCCCTTCGACTTACTCATCTTCTCGACGCCATCTAAACCAACCAAGAGCGGCATGGTCAAAATACATTGGGGCTCCTGGCCATATTCTTTTTGTAGTTCACGGCCAACCAGCAAATTAAATTTTTGATCAGTTCCACCAAGCTCTAAATCGCTTTGTAAGGCAACTGAATCATAGCCCTGCATCAGGGGATATAAAAACTCATGCACAGAAATTGGGATACCACCACGGTACCGTTTTGTGAAGTCATCACGCTCTAACATCCGGGCAACAGTATATTTAGCGGCCAACTGGATCAGGCCCCTAGCACCTAGTGGATCACACCACTCACTGTTATAGCGAATCTCGGTCTTACTCGGATCCAAAATTGCGCTCGCTTGCTGATAATACGTTTTGGCATTCACTGCGATTTCATCTGGCGTTAAAGGAGGCCTCGTGTTATTTCGACCTGAGGGATCACCAATCATGCTGGTAAAGTCGCCAATCAAAAAGATCACGGTATGGCCGAGATCCTGAAGTTGGCGCATCTTGTTCAATACAACTGTATGGCCCAAATGTATATCTGGCGCAGTTGGGTCAAGTCCGAGCTTGATCCGCAGCGGCTTACCTGTGGCTTCGCTTCGGGCTAATTTTTGTAACCAGTCAGCCTCTACTAAGAGCTCCTCGCAGCCACGTTTACTAACTTCCATGGCCTTCAAAACGGATGGAGTAATCGGATAAGGTTTAGCCGTCATACCAAATTCTAGATTGGGTTAAATTAAGGGTATAAATAGTATTAAAGCGTCATTGTCGCATTGTCGTGAACCCGAGCACCTACCCTTGAATTCTAACGATCTATCACCGCCCTCCACCCTGTATATTGGACTCATGTCTGGGACAAGTCTGGATGGTATCGATGCGGTCTTGGCTGATATTAACGAGATAGGAAAGGCGGCGATTTTGCAATCGCTTAGTCTACGATTAGACCCAACACTCAAAAAAGAATTACTTGGGTTGCAACAAGAATCTGCCAATGAAATCCATCGTGAACATCTTGCTGCTAATGCACTTGCCGATGCGTATGCACAAGCATGTGCAGAACTCCTACACATTGCTGGTCTAGATGCAAAACAAATCTGCGCCATTGGAGCTCATGGACAAACTCTTCGGCACCGGCCACATAAAAGTATCCTGCAAAGCTATACCCATCAAAGCTTAAACCCAGCCCTATTAGCAGAGTTAAGCGGCATTGATGTCATCGCTAATTTTCGTGCGCGTGATATGGCTGCCGGCGGTCAAGGTGCGCCATTAGTACCCGTTTTTCATCAAGAGCAGTTTTTTTCTCATCATGAAAACCGAGCAGTTCTAAACATTGGTGGCATTGCCAACCTGACTCTCTTACCAAAACATGGTGAGGTCGGGGGCTTTGATTGTGGTCCAGGTAATATCTTGCTCGATGCCTGGGTACAAAAAGAACTGGGTAAAGAATTTGATCAAGATGGTCAATGGGCAAGCTCCGGACGACCCCAGGAAGAACTTGTACAAAAAATGTTGAGTGACCCCTTCTTCGCAGAATTGCCTCCTAAAAGTACTGGACGGGATCGCTTCAATCTCGCATGGATCGAAGACCATATACAGAAATCCACTTACAGGCCAGAGGATGTGCAGGCGAGCCTATTACAACTCACCATTCAAACTATTCTGAATGGTTTACAAAAACATGCTCAAGAAACGCGGCGTTTAATTGTGTGTGGTGGTGGTACCAAAAATATTGCACTGATTGAACTTCTCAAAATTCATGCTCAAAAACAAATTCCTGGATTAGTAATTGAATCATCTGCGCGCTATGGTGTTGATCCACAACTTGTAGAGGGCTTAGCATTTGCCTGGCTAGCCTGGGCTCACCAACAAAAACGGCCAGCAAATCTGCCGGCCGTAACTGGTGCTAAAGGCTTGCGCGTACTGGGTGCGTATTACCCTGCAGCTTAAGCTGAGAAAGAAGATCCGCAACCACAGGTCGTGGTGGCATTAGGATTCTTAATGACAAATTGTGAGCCATTGATATCCTCTTTGTAATCAATCTCTGCGCCTACTAAATACTGAAAGCTCATTGAGTCGACCAGCAAAGTAACTCCATTCTTTTCAAAGCTAGTGTCATCCTCATTCACTGCCTCATCAAAGGTAAAGCCATACTGGAACCCAGAACAACCACCGCCTTGAACAAAAACACGTAACTTGAGATCAGGATTGCCCTCTTCCGCAATTAGATCAGCTACCTTAGCTGCTGCACTATCCGTAAAAATCAACGGGCTTGGTGGTTCAGCCATTGCCGCACTTTGATCGACTGCGGTATTGGTTTGGGTCATTTGCTACTCCTATATGGATTGCTCATAAGACCATTTTAGGCCTTAATTCCCCTATTTGCAGAGGGTCCTTAAAGCTTAGGGTAGAAGGGCAATTTGCTCCAAACCCGTGCTTTCTGGGAATCCAAACATCAGATTTAGGCACTGGACTCCCTGTCCAGAGGCCCCCTTAACGAGATTGTCCTCTACAACCAAGATAACCAGGGTATCTCCACCGCCAGGACGATGTATGGCGATTTTCATACCATTACTTCCCCGTACCGAACGGGTCTCAGGATGACTGCCAGCAGGTAATACATCGACAAATGGCTCATTCGCATAGAACTGTTCATAGAGCGCTTGGTAATCCACCGAGCGCCCCTCTGGCCGAATGCGTGCATACAAGGTTGAATGAATTCCCCGAATCATCGGGGTGAGGTGTGGCACGAAGGTGAGCGCAATATCACCATGCCCCGCAATCGCCTTTAAACCTTGGGTAATCTCGGGTAAATGACGATGTCCTTTAACACCATAGGCTTTGAAATTATCACTAGCCTCAGACAACAAAGTTGAAATCTCAGCCTTACGGCCTGCGCCCGATGTACCAGATTTGCAATCAGCAATTAAAAACTGGGTTTCAATCAAGGGATGTGGAAAACCATTTTTGGGCGAGAGTAGTGGCGCAAAACCCAATTGAACCGATGTGGGATAGCAACCTGCCAAACCAACAATGCGCGCTTTTTTTATTGCCTCCCGATTAATTTCTGGCAACCCATACACGGCTTCTTTCAAAATATCAGGGCAGGCGTGTGGCATGCCATACCATTTCTCAAAGACAGCAATGTCTTGCAGACGAAAATCTGCAGCTAAATCGAGTATCTTGACCTTGGCTGCCAAAAGCTCTTTGGCTTGAGCCATTGCCACTCCATGAGGGGTTGCAAAAAATACCGCATCGCACTCACTTAACTTCGCCTTGTCTGGACTTGTAAATTGCAGATGAACGCGACCACGCAATGATGGAAACATCTCAGCTACAGGCATTCCAGCCTCAGTGCGTGAGGTAATAGAATGAAGTTGCACTTGAGGGTGTTGGGCCAAGAGGCGGAGTAGCTCAACACCGGTATATCCTGTGCCACCAACAATTCCGACTTTAATCATGCTCTTCTCCATTCATTACCAACTCGACGATGTTCTGATTGTATAAAAAGTAAGGGCCGCGTAAGCGGCCCCAAGAGTAAATGTAGTTCGCTTAACGCTTACTAAATTGTTTACGACGGCGAGCACCGTGTAAGCCAACTTTCTTACGCTCAACTTCGCGCGCATCACGCGTTACCAAACCAGCCTTTGATAAGGTTGGCTTTAGGGCAGCATCATAATCAATTAATGCGCGAGTAACACCATGACGAACTGCACCTGCTTGTCCAGTTTCACCACCACCGCTAACGTTCACTTGAATATCAAACGTAGTGAGGTTGCTGGTTAAAGCAAGCGGCTGACGTGCGATCATGCGTGAAGTTTCACGAGCAAAGTAAGAGTCAATCGGTTTACCGTTGACAGTAATCTCACCTTTACCTGATTTAATAAAAACACGTGCCACTGAACTCTTGCGGCGACCTGTTCCATAGTTCCAATTTCCGTACATATCGCTTCCTTAGATCTCTAAAGGTTTAGGCTGTTGAGCCGCATGTGGATGATCTGCATCGCCATAGACCTTTAACTTCTTGATCATGGCATAGCCCAATGGGCCCTTGGGCAACATCCCCTTCACTGCTTTTTCTAAAGCGCGCGTCGGAAATCGAGCTTGCATCTTGTCAAAATTTGTTGAACTAATGCCGCCTGGATAGCCACTATGACGGTAATAAATCTTATTCAAACCCTTAGTTCCCGTGACACGGAGTTTGGCTGAATTGATAACGACAATGAAATCGCCAGTATCAACGTGAGGGGTAAATTCGGGTTTGTGCTTGCCGCGTAGACGGAGTGCCACTTCACTGGCGACACGACCGAGGACTTTGTCCGTAGCGTCAATCACGAACCACTCGCGCTTTACCTCATGCGGTT
>JAIXPN010000004.1 GCA_027486235.1 Burkholderiaceae bacterium | reverse complement strand
TTTTCGGGTGGCTTTAATAACTCGGTGATTCGGCAACGGGCTGCGCTCTTGGATAAAGCCAAATCGGATTATGACAATCTACGTAGAACTGCTGCTCAGGCAACGCGCCAAGCCTTTACGGGGTTTTATGGCGGCCTTGCTACCGTTAGGGCATTTGAGGCTGCAGAGAAATCATCGGCTTCCGCTTTGGCATCAAGTCAATTGGGATTTGATGTGGGCACCTTAATTAATTTGGATGTACTTATTGCACTCGATGCCCTCTTCACTACGAGAGCAACGCTGTATAAAGCCAGATACGACACCATTCTCAATGCCTTGAGGCTCAAAGCCCAAGCTGCGGCACTTACAGATCAAGATTTAGTGGCGGTCAATGCCTTGTTACAGTAAATCAATTACCTTTGCTCATAACACCGCTTCATAGTGAGAATGAATTCTTGATCAATTGCAATAATATTTTTATACGCCCAATGAGGTGCAGAAAAATATGAAATTGCACACTGGTAAATTGATTAAATCAGTAGAACTTTTCCTGGATTCAAAACATTCTCCAGATCAAGTGCATTTTTAATCACGCGCATTATCTCGAGCGCACCCAAATCATGTTCCTGCTTCATAAACTGAATCTTATGCCTGCCCACGCCGTGTTCACCGGTACAGGTGCCACCTGCCCTTAATCCATCTTTCACAATCAGCGCATTAAGACGCTCTGCATCGGCCATGTCTTCAGGACTAGAAGGATCAATCGATATCAGCGCATGGAAATTGCCATCCCCTACATGGCCTAGCAAAGCACTTTTTAGCCGTGAGCTCTTTAAATGGCCTGCAGCATGGTCAATGCATTGCGCAAGCTTTGAGATCGGCACACAAATATCAGTATTGAGAATACGTGAACCTGCCTGCCGTTGCAAGCAAGCAAAGTAAGCGTTATGCCTTGCCTGCCAGAGCTTGGTTCGATCCTCTGGATGAGCTGACCACTCAAAACCATCACCATGCTGCTCAAGGCATATTTGCTGGGCAATTTCAGCCTGCTCTTGAACCCCCAGTGTTGATCCATGAAATTCAAAAAATAGGGTGGGAACTTCTTTTAATGTCAGTTTGTCGTATTGATTAATTGCGGCTATCGCCGATTCATCGACGAGTTCGACGCGAGCCACTGGAATTCCATACTGAATAATTGAAATTACTGCCCTCACCGCATCCTGCACAGATGGAAAATGGCAGGTCGCAGCCGAAATTGCCTCGGGCAAGGGATACAGCTTAAGGGTAATTTCGGTAATCACGCCCAGCGTACCTTCACTTCCTACAAAGAGCCGAGCTAGGTAGTAGCCTGCAGAGGATTTGCGTGCTTTTGAGCCCACATGAATAATGTCCCCCGCTGCGGTAACCACCGTAAGAGCCAAGACATTTTTCTCGCATGGTTCCGTACCGTACTGCATTCGTACCAGAGGCTCTGGTAGCGCACATACCTCCAATGCTAGCGTCCGCTCCAGGATCAACCGGGAAAAATAAGCCAGAATCCTTGATTTCTTGATTGAGCTGTTTGCGTTTAACCCCCGCCTGCACAGTTACAAGCAAATCATCTGGTGAAACTTCAAGAACTTGATTCATGCCACTCAAATCCAAGCTAATACCACCTTGAATGGGCAACAAATGGCCCTCTAATGAGGAGCCAGCACCATAAGGGATAACTGGAACACCGTACTGATTGCATAGCCGAAGAACAGTGGCTACTTCTTCGTTGCACAAGGCAAAAACCACCCCATCCGGCATCACAAGCGGGTAGGGAGATTCATCGCGACCATGGTGCTCCAATATTGCTAGGCTAGTACTAAAGCGCTCACCAAATGTGGCTTTTAAAGAGTCAATCAATTCAGGCGTTAAGGTCATATCAAAACCATATTCAGAAGCCCCAGATAGCGGCGATGTGCTTAACAAGCTTTAGTATTCTGCTAAAAATTATAAGGTGAAATACTCACAAATCAACAAGAACTGCAATTGACTTGATGCTTAATTGTTAATAATCAAAAATGAATCTGATATCGCCTTAATCCAAAATACACAATCAGGAGAGCGCATAGCGAACGCGCTGTCAAAAAAATACAGAAATAATAGAAAATTCAAGAAATACGAATATTAAAAAGAGGTGAATCAACCGTACTTGAGGTCATTTTCAGAGAGAGGTATTACGATATGGGGAATGGGGATCAATTTCTTTCACCCTTTCAATAAATGGGCAAATACGCGATGCAAAACATAGCAGATACCTATGAATTTCTGATGATCCTAACGATCGTCTTCTTTTTTATTGCCGTCGCTAGCGTGATTACTTGGATTTTTATACGCCCCGCTGGAAGGGCCACTATTCTGAGCTTTGAAGGCATTGTTGGTCCCTTTTTTGGCCTACCTGCCGTTTTATTCTCCTTGACAGCGGCACTCATGGCAACCTCCCTTTGGGAGAATTACAACATGGCCAACAAATCCGTGCGCACGGAGAGCCAAGGCATTGGGAGCATCATTGATTTGGCTAGCGCCATTCCGAGTCTGCAGGGAACAAATCTTGCCCTGTACGCTCAACAATATGCCAAGTCAGTAGTGGAAGATGAATGGGAAACCCTCTCATCCCAAGGTAAACCATCCCCTATCACAAAGCAGCGTTACGAGACCCTACGGCAAGCGACATATAATGCGGTTGATTCTTTAGCCAATAATGCCGAATCCAAGGCCTTGATGAGCGCGATGCAATTGGTTAGCAATGGCAGAATGACTCGCTTGGCATTTGTATCGTTTGATGTTCACCCAGTGCGTTGGTATGCCATTATTGTTCTCGCTATTCTGGTTCAGCTCGTAGTTGCCTTTGTGCATCTCACAAAACCAAAGGCTATGGTCACTGCTATGGTCATTGCAACTGTCACCGTCTTAGTTCCGATCTGTACGATTGCCCTAACACTGAGTAGCCCCTATCTTGGGGTGATTGCGATTTCCAATAATCCTTTTTTGCATTTCATCCGTTTCCTCCACATTTTTAAAAGTTGAATGAGATTTTGTGCCATCTAGAGATTGCATTCGACGACACTATCTGTTGGACAGTCATATCAATTTTTTTTGTCACCTCATTCTTATAATTGAAAGATCCTTCTTGGATAATTGGATATTTTTTCATGCCCCTTCGAAA
>JAIXPN010000130.1 GCA_027486235.1 Burkholderiaceae bacterium | reverse complement strand
GCGAGCGCCGCGGTGAATAGCTTTAACTTCCATCATCATCCCCTTACTTCTTCACTACTTTCTTATCGGCAGAGTGGCCCTTGAACGTACGCGTCAAGGCGAACTCACCTAGCTTATGACCAACCATGTTTTCTGAAACATAGACGGGCACATGCTGTTTACCGTTATGAACAGCAATCGTTAATC
This sequence comes from Burkholderiaceae bacterium, assembly GCA_027486235.1. Classification (GTDB taxonomy): domain Bacteria; phylum Pseudomonadota; class Gammaproteobacteria; order Burkholderiales; family Burkholderiaceae; genus Polynucleobacter; species Polynucleobacter hoetzingerianus. Next base: position 2,588 of record JAIXPN010000130.1, on the reverse strand, counting down.
CAATGAAGTCAGGAAGAATGGTCGAACGACGCGACCAAGTCTTAATGGGCTTCTTATCTTTATTAGCCTGTGCAGTCTCAACCTTTTTTACAAGGCTGGCATCACAAAAAGGACCTTTTTTAGCAGAACGGGTCATTTCTCTCTATTCCTTATCTATTAACGCTTCTGACGACGTTGAACAATCATGGTCGTCGTGCGCTTATTGCGACGGGTACGATATCCCTTCGTTGGGGTTCCCCATGGCGACACAGGTACACGACCCTCACCAGTTCTACCTTCACCACCACCATGTGGATGGTCAATTGGGTTCATCGCAACACCACGTACCGTTGGGCGAATACCGCGCCAACGGGTTGCACCGGCTTTACCAATTTGACGTAGGCTGTGCTCTTCATTACCAACCTCACCAATTGTGGCGCGGCAGTCAATCAAAATACGACGCACTTCACCAGAGCGCAAACGAACTTGGCCGTATACACCTTCACGCGCCAATAAAACAGCAGAACTACCAGCTGAGCGAGCAATCTGTGCGCCCTTGCCAGGCAACATCTCAACACAATGAATAGTGCTACCAATTGGAATATTCCGAATTGGTAAATTATTGCCGGCCTTAATTGGAGCTTCCGAGCCATTCATAACTTGTTGACCAACAACCATGCCCTTGGAAGCTATGACGTAACGACGCTCTCCATCGGCATAAATCAGCAAAGCAATATTTGCGCTGCGATTGGGGTCATACTCTAAACGCTCAACTTTGGCAGCAATGCCGTCTTTATCGTTGCGCTTAAAGTCAACAACACGATAGTGATGCTTATGACCACCGCCCTTGTGGCGGGTAGTGATATGACCATTGTTGTTACGACCGGCTTTTTGGAACTGTGGCTCAACCAATGCTGCAAAAGGCTTACCTTTATGCAAATCAGGGTTAACCACCTTCACCATCGAACGACGACCTGGTGAGGTCGGCTTAGTTTTCATGAGCGGCATAATTAATTTGCCTCCGCTTCAAAGTTAATTTCTTGACCAGGTTTCAAATTCACGTAGGCCTTCTTGGTATGGTCACGACGCCCCTCAAAACGGCCAAAGCGCTTTGGCTTGCCTTTTTGATTAACAATCTGCACTGAATCAACCTGAACCTTGAAAAGCAACTCAACTGCTTGCTTTACATCAAGTTTGTTTGCATCACGCGCAACTTGAAAGATGACCTGCTCATTTTTCTCAGCAACCATAGTAGCTTTTTCAGAAACCACTGGGCCTAACAAAATTTGCATTAAACGATGATCGTTTTTACGAGTTTGGCTCATTTCAGCAACTCCTCCATTTTGGCGATCGCTGATTTGCTCACCAATACTTTTTGAAACTGAACTAAGGACAAAGGATCAGCATGCTGTGGCTCAACCACTGCAACCTTATGAAGATTACGTGATGCCAAATACAGGTTCTCGCTGACCTCATCAAGAATAATCAGCACCGACTCTAAGCCCATACCCTTTACTTTTTCAGCCAAGAGCTTTGTTTTAGGGGCGTCAAGGTTGAACTGATCAACAACATTTAAACGTCCTTCACGGGCTAACTGAGAAAGAATCGATCGCATACCAGCGCGATACATTTTCTTATTCACCTTGTGCGTGAAATTCTCTTCAGGAGAATTAGGGAATATGCGGCCGCCTCCACGCCAGAGCGGGGAAGAAGTCATACCAGCACGTGCCCGGCCAGTACCTTTTTGGCGCCATGGCTTTTTAGTGCTGTGCTTAACTTGTTCACGATCTTTTTGTGCACGGTTACCGCTTCTTGCATTTGCTTGATAAGCAACCACAATTTGGTGCACCAATGCTTCGTTGTACTCGCGCTCAAATACTTCTGGAGATGCCTGAACACCTGCACCGAGTTGACCGTTGTCTTGGAGAAGTTTAATTTCCATCATTCTTCTCCTTATTTAGTTGCCGCAGCTTTAACAGCCGGGGTAACGATTACTTTTCCACCAGGGGCGCCAGGAATAGCACCCTTGACCATAATGAGACTGCGCTCTGCATCAACGCGAGCAATCACCAAATTTTGTACTGTGCGAGTTACATCACCCAAGTGACCTGTCATGCGTTTTCCTGGGAACACGCGGCCTGGATCTTGGGCCATACCAATGGAGCCTGGAACATTGTGCGAACGTGAGTTACCGTGACTGGCACGACCAGAAGCAAAGTGATAACGCTTAATGGTTCCGGCGTAACCCTTACCAATCGTTACACCCTGCACATCCACCTTTTGACCTGCCGTGAAGACATCAACACCAATAACTTGGCCTGGCTTCATTTCAGCAAGTTTTTCAGATTCAACATGAAATTCGTTTAAGGCATTACCAGCCATCACACCTGCTTTAGCAAAGTGTCCAGCCATTGCCTTATTAACGCGACTTGCGCGACGAGTGCCGTGAGCCAACTGAACGGCATCGTAGCCATCCGTTGCTTGGGTTTTCACTTGAGCAACCCGGTTATCGCTCACATCGATTACGGTGACAGGAATTGCTTCCCCTTCATCCGTAAAAAGACGGGTCATGCCGACCTTACGGCCGATCAAGCCTAAGCTCATATTCT
>JAIXPN010000036.1 GCA_027486235.1 Burkholderiaceae bacterium | reverse complement strand
AAGTTGGCTGTCGTTACGATGCAAGATGGCACCTCTCCCGTTTTTGCTGCCAGCGCTGTCGCACTTAAATTGAGGGTATTGACCCCAAACAGATTGATGAAAAAGGTGTTCCAGGAGGTTTGTGCCGTAGCCCTTGCGCACTTCGATTGCTTGGCCGGATTTAAGCAAAGGCTATTGTCACCAGGATTCACGATTGTTACTGTAAAGCCGTAGGGATTGAGCTCTGGGTATAAATTTGTGCCGTTAGCTGGGCATGGTGCAGACGCTGGGCTAATCACACACGCTAAGGCTTCTGCGTCAGCAACTTTCTGTAAGCGACTCTTTTGTAAATAGGCATAGCCAAAGTCCACGGCGAGCCCCATGAATGCGATTAAGACAGTTAAGATAAATGCAACTAGGATTGCAATTGCCCCATCCTCATTTGATAAGGGTCGCTTTTGATTATTCATGGAGCATGACCGCCGTAGAGCTGTATTGACTTGCGCCCCGCTCACCAAAGAACCAACCAATCCCTGTATAGGTATAGCTGACGGTGACAGTCTGCGCCGTTCCTGAATTAAAGTTTACCGAGGGGGTATAAATTGCTGTTAGAAGATAACTTCCGCCAAAACTAATCAAATTGTTATGGGCATAGCTGTAGGCGGTTTGACAAGGATCCACGGGTGTTAATGAATAGGAATTGCTACACGTTGTTCCATAGGTCGCAGTTGTTTTAATAGCAGCCCAACGGGCTCCTTCTCGGGCGGCATTTGTAATAACCGCTTGGTTATACATCAATACCCCAAAATTAATAATGCCAAAGAGGATTAAAAGTAATACGGGTACCAGTAGCGCGAACTCTACTGCCACAGAACCACGTTCGGATTGAAGATATCTGTTCTTCACGTTATTTCATATATCCCGACATCGCAGGAAACATCGTGTTGCTAATGGATAAAAGAGCTGGGCCTAGAACCACGACCATCAGGGCTGGAAAAATACAGAGAATCATGGGGATCGTGAGCTTGACCGGAATTTTTGCAGCAGTCTCTTGAGCCCTGAGGGTTCGCTTGCTGCGCAAACCATCGGCATGAACACGCAAAGCCTCAGCAACGCTGGTACCAAAATGCTCAGTCTGTATGAGCATTCCGACCAAAGCATGAATATCCTCTACCCCAGTTCTGCTTGCTAAGTTCTTTAGGGCATTTTCATGTGTGGCACCTGTTCGGAGTTCCAAATTGAGCATATGAAACTCTTCTGCTAATGCCCTACTCTCAATTTTTAGCTCCTTACCAACCCGGTCAATTGCTGAATCAAGGCCCAGTCCAGCGCTGATACAAACGCGCATTAAATCCAGGGCATTAGGGAAACTCTCAAATATTTGCCGTTGGCGTAATTTAGTGCGATACAAGAGCCATAAATCCGGGGCGTAATAGCCTAAACCAGATAATAGAATGCAGAATAGAACTGTTAATAAGACTCCAGCATGACCACCAAAAATGAGGATGTAGATGAAGTAAACAATAGGGAGTATCGCGGCAAGAATTGACTTTGCGCCCAGAAATAAAAGGGCATTTAGTTCATTGTGATACCCGGCGCGCATTAATCGCTCGCGTAATACTGAACTTTCCCACTTTTCTTTGGGCATTGAAAATTCAATAAACCAGTAAAAGATCTTTTGCGCCTTTAATCCTGCACTGGTTAACTTTAGCGCTGAATCTCCAACGCTTTCAATGCGAATTGCATTGAGGCGGTTGCGAACCATGGAATACTTTAAGTATTGTGAGACTGCAAAAAAGACGATGCTGGTTATCACCACAAAAAGCATGATCAAGAGCAGAATGGAAATAAGATCGCGGATCATCGATGTATTTAACTCAGAAGCGAATCTTTGAAAGGCGTTGCATCCAGAAAACCCCGATTACCATCAGCAGTAAGGTGTAAGCAATCATGGATCGCCCACGTGGTTCACTCCATAAAACAGAGATAAAGTCTGGTCTGACTGCAAATAAGATCAAAGCCACTGCAAAAGGTAGCAAGCCAAGAATCCATGCGGATACTCGGGCCTCAGAGGTCATGGCGTGCACTGACATTTTGAGCTTTAAACGCTCACGAATTAAGGCAGCCACACCGCTTAATAGACTGGCCAAATTACCGCCAATCTCATGATTAATGAAAACTGCTACGGCAAAGTAACGCATTTCAGGGCAATCAATTCGGTGCGCTAAATCACTCATTGCATCTTGCACTGATTTACCAAAGTTAATTTCTCGAAACGCTTCTTGAAACTCACTACTAATAGGCTCTGGCGACTCGGCGGCAGCCATTTGTAAAGATCCTACAAAGGTATGTCCTGCTTGCATTGCTCGGGAAATAAACTCCAAAATATTAGGCAGCTGCTCTTCGAGTTGGATCTGTCGACGATTAACCAGATGCCGAATGGTTAAGAAAGGTAAGCACCCTATTAAAGAAGCCGAAATTAAGGCAAGAAAAAATGAGAAGTTCAGCAGAAGGAAAAACAGAAAGGTGAATAACCAGGAAATGGTTACAAGCAACAAAAATGAATCTACCTGGATATTGACCTTACCCTTAACCAGTTGCGCCTCTAGCTCTTTGATAAATTGCGATCTGACTAAGATTGCATTCAGCCTCTTGTTCTTACTAAAGACGCGCGTTTTTACTGCCTCTGGCTCGCGTCGCATGCCCTCGATCGTGAACCCTCTTAAACGCTTATTGATGCGCAGATTAGTGATGCCGTAACGCTCTTTCCATAATGCGTATGCAATCCATACAAATAGAGACAAGCTCAACAATGCACAAATGGATACGATCAGTTCAAGAACATTCACTGCACTATTCCTTAATGCGTGATGGATCAAATAAATAATCGGCTAATGGCGAGCCTCGAGCTTGTAGACGATCGGCAAAATGGGGGCGAATGCCGGTGGCACGGAAATGGCCTAATACCGACCCATCTGGTGCAACACCCGTTTGCTCATAGCAATAGATTTCTTGCATGGTGATCATGTCACCTTCCATCCCAGTAATTTCTTGAATGCTGAGAATTTTGCGACGGCCATCACTCAAACGAGCTATGTGCACAATCACGGAAATACCTGAAATAATTTGCTGGCGTAGCGCTTTTTGCACCACGTTTACTCCAGCCATACCCACCATGTTTTCAAGGCGGGTTAAGGCATCACGTGGACTATTGGCATGAATTGTTGTTAATGAACCTTCATGGCCCGTATTCATGGCCTGAAGCATATCGATTACCTCAATACCACGCACCTCACCAACAATAATGCGGTCTGGGCGCATCCGTAAGGTATTCTTAACCAGAGCGCGCTGGTCAATTTCACCCTTGCCCTCAATATTAGGGGGTCGGGTCTCCAAGCGGACCACATGGGGCTGCTGAAGCCGTAACTCAGCCGCATCTTCAATCGTGATAATCCGCTCGTTATCTGGAATGCTGGCAGACATGACATTCAGTAAGGTTGTTTTGCCGCTGCCCGTACCGCCCGAGACCAGGATATTGGTTTTCACCTTAACCAAAGCCCGAATAATCATCGCCATGTCATTCGTTAAACTGCCGTAGTCAATTAGGTTCTGAACGGTTAAGGGAGTTTCTGAAAATCGTCGAATCGATAAGGCTGGGCCATCCAATGCTAATGGCGGAATAATCGCATTGACACGTGAACCGTCGGGTAGTCTTGCATCCACCATAGGGCTAGATTCATCAATACGTCGCCCTACCCGCTGCACAATTTTTTCGATGACCTTTAAAAGATGGGCATCATTATCAAACTGTATTTTTGTACGCTCTAAGCGCCCTTTTCGCTCTACAAAGATAGTTTTGTAGTTATTCACCAATATATCTGATACTGATGGGTCAGAAATTAAAGGCTCAATGGGTCCCAAGCCAATAATTTCATTCTGAATCTCATAGACTAGCCTTGCCATATTTTGATCGGCAACAATAATCCGATCATCAACAATAATTTTTTCAATGCATTTTTTTAAATAAGGCTTAAGTTCTGCCTCTGACATGGCATCAATTGCTTTTAAATCGATTGTCTTTAAAAGCCGATCATGCAATAGGATCCTCAGATTGAGGGCGCCACTTGCTTCACTTTCTGTGAAATCATCTTCAATCGAACTATTTCGAATCTGAAATTTTTCGTTTTTAAGGATGGTATCGCGCAATGACATAGGCTAGACCGATCAAGAAAATAACTTACTAAAAAACGATTTTGGTCTGCTTACTTCTGCTTTTGATCCACTAATATTTTTAGCCAGATCAAATAGAGTCTTACTGAATTCGCAATTAGGCTCTAACTTGATAATGGGTACGCCTGAATTGGATGATTCATTGCAGTTTTGGAACTCATTATGAAATTCCCAATCAATTGGTTTCTGGATTGAGGCCTCGACATCATTCTTAGAGATGGCATTATCACTATTGGTACGATTAGAGATAACCGAGATCTTGCCGAGCTCATACCCCAACAAGGAGAATAATCGGAGAAGTTTTGAGGCAGCCCGGATATATGGAATAACCGGTTGCATCACGAGATAAATCTTATCGGATCGATCCAAGACTTTCATTGAGATTGCATCAACTACCCGTGGCAAATCCATAATGACATAGTCATAATCTTGAATAGCAACAGATAAAAGGTTGTCGATGTGCTGGGGAGTAATTCCAGATGCTTTCTCAGGACTATCCGGAGCTTGTAATACATAGTAATTACCATCAATCCGAATCGTTGATGATGCAATCACTGATGAATCCAAACCCGTTTGACTAATGATGTCTGTGAGTGTTGATTTCCCCGGGGTCTCGGTTAGATATATAGCGGCATCACCAAATTGCATGTGCAAATCGATTAGCAATACCTTTTGCTGACAGTCGTTAGCTAACGAATAACCTAAGTTAGCAGCGATAAACGTTGCTCCAGACCCGCCCTTCGATGACAAGAACGACAGAATCTTCCCGCGTGCATGATAGGAGGTATTGATATACCGACGCGCACGTAAGCGCTCTATCGCATCAAGTAATTCGGTTGAACGAACTGGGAAGCTAATGATTTCAGAGACTCCGGAGCGCATTAAATCAATCGTTTGCTGCTGATCGCACTCACCGGTTGCAAAGATAACAGCAGGATTTGGGTTATCTTTTGTTATGGTTGAGATTGCTCGTAAATCTGCTTTTGTAATCTTCTCAGCATCGAGTATTAAGATATTGGTTGAAAATAAATCTACTCGCTCTGGCGCTATCTCTAAATCACGCCGTTGCAGGAATACATACTGATCTTGTGAGCCATTCTTCTCAAGAATATCTTTAATATTCTCAATCGACTCAGAACTACTAGCAATTGAGGCAATTTTCATTTTGTTGTCGTATTAATTGTGTTAATCCCTGAGCTGCTTCCAGAACTTGGTGACAAGGCTCCCCCACCCGGATAGGTGCTACCACTTCCTTTTGTCTCAAAAGAACGTTGATAGCTATCAACAGATGCCTTTGCTGCTGGGCCATCTAATCCCTTGGTTGGCTTTGGATTACCTTCTGGAGCAACTGGATTAACCTTCTGCGCTTGAATGGCAGAATTCACAGAGCTTCCCAAGTCAGGATGAGCCTCCCAATACGATTGACAAGCAGAGAGGGGAAGCAAAACGATGATGCCGGATATTAATTTGATCGATTTCATTGTGCTTCACCCTTTTCAGTAGGCGCATCATTTTTCTCAGTGGGTTGTTTTGGCGCACCCTCAAGCTTTCCCTCTAAGAAAAACTCAGTTGAGGTAGGCTGAATAATTTTCTCTGTAGGCAAACTTGGTCTTCCATTCAGTGGCTGGACAATATGAGGCGTCACCACAATTAAGAGCTCGCTTCGATCGGCTTTGAAGGATGAGCTACGAAATAAAGCCCCAATGATGGGTATATTGGCAAGCCCTGGAAATGCGCTAATGATCTCAACGACGTTATTTTTAATTAAGCCCCCGATCGCAAAACTTTGACCGTCATAGAGTTGAACGGTGGTGGATGCCTGACGAGTGGTGATGGATGGAAATACCGTGGTCGATGATCCAGCAGTTACCGTAATGCCCTGGCTCTGGACCTCTGAAACCTGTGGACTTACTTTTAGGTTGATCCTGCCCTCGGCTAAAACGGTTGGGGTAAATTTCACACCAACCCCATAGTTCTGAGGCTGCAGGGTAATCACATTACCACCCGTACCGGTAGACTGAACGATGGGGAGATATACGATGCCACCAGACAAGAACTCTCCATCCTGACCGCTAATCGCCATGATGTTAGGCTCAGCCAAGATCTTAATCAGACCACTATTAATTTGAGCCTGTAACCAAGTATTCACCGAGCCAATCGTGCCGCTGGCTGAGGCTGCAAAACCCAATGGAGCTACGGTACCGTTCAGCATATTGAATGAGAAATTAGAGCCCTGAGCCTGTACCCCAAGAGAATCGGCCACAGTTTTATCAACTTCAGCAATCTTCACCTCTAGCAATACTTGAGGTAAATGCCCTGTAGTTGTCATATTGAGTACTTTTTTCTCAGTAAATTCTTGGGCAATCAATACAGCCTGCTGAACCTTACTGGAATCTGTTAACTGACCAGTTAGAACTAAAGAATCCCCCGCAGAAGAAACACGTAGATTCTTTTCAGAAGGCAGTAACTGTTCTAGTAATCCCTGCACCGACCCCGCATCAACTCCAACGGATATATCCAATGAAGATAGTTTGTTGTCTTTGTGCCAAATAAATACATTGGTGGCACCAACCTTCTTGCCAATCAAATAGATCTGCTTGGGATTCATTACCATGACGTCTGCTATCGCTGCATCTGCTACAGAGACGCGCACAATCGACTCAGAGTATTCATAAAGACGTGATTTGCCTAAAGCCAGTTGTATGCCGGAACGAGAACCATCCCTCTTAAGTTGGGATATCTCAGCAGCCAAAATCAGAGATGGCGATATAAGCATCCAACTGAATGAAATCAGAGCAAAGAAGAAAGCTTTTAATCGAATTGAGTTTGAAAATTGTTGTGAATAAGTATTCATGAAAATTACTTTCCTCTCAAACCTGATTCAATACGAACCGAAGTGCCACGAATCACTTCAACACCATTCTCGGTTGAGATACTCTTTTTTAATTTATCGTCAGTAGGCACAACGGCTGCATTACTTTCAGATTGATTTCGAAGCGTCAGGGATAAAGTACCCAGAGAGCGCCCTTCATCAAGTTGGTTAGCCTGGGTCGGAGTCACCTCAAGAGTCACTGAACTGGCTAATTTAGGCTTTGCTTCATCGGTTGCTAGGCGGTCTTGAGCAACAGCTAGTACCAAAATTCGATTTAATAGAATTTTGGATGTTGGCCTTCCAGAATCATCTTTTGCAGTCAATAGAACATCAACATAGTTACCAGGCAAAACAAATCCAGCAACGTCAGAGATTTCGTTCACACCCATACTGATTGCTCGCATTCCAGGAGTAATGGAATAGGCCAAACCCCCTGTAGCGCCAGGAAGATTCAGCATTCGATCTAGGATAATTTCGCCGGGAGCAATATTGACTTTACTAATGCGGCCAAATAGGAGTTCAACCTTATGGGCGGCACCCAGCGGTAAGGCTTCTTTAGCTATATCAATTAGCTTGACATCATCAGCACTAATGGCAATACCAGCTGTAATTGGCCGATTAGCAACTACTACTTGAGTGGAATTAACCGGATTGCTAGTCTTAAGCCATACCGTAGCCATTGCAATTGCCAGAATTCCAACAATAGAGGCAACAATAAAGGCAACAAGAATACGACGCTGTGGGATCATATTTGAATATTTTGTGTAGTTAGAACAGCCAGAACTGCGCCTATTGAAATTGCAGCTGCATAAGGCATTTGTCCTTGGCTTGTTTTAAAACCAAGTAATGAGCTCATCGATTCTTGAAAATTGCCCCGGTAAAGGAGATATAGCAATGCAATCACACCGCCAACCAGCATTGAATAGATTGAGGTGATGATGGTTAAGGAGGGTCCCAGATAAATGCCAATTACTCCCATTAATTTCACATCACCTGCGCCAATCCACGATTTATAGTGGGGGAACATAAAGATAAGGAGTCCAGTTAGCAGACCAAGGACAGAATTGATAAATACCAGATCACCTGCTCCAAACGCTGAGGCAATCAGCCCATAAGCCCCAACCACTATTAGCAAAATATTCGGTATCTTGCGATACAGAAAATCAGTAATACATGAAACCAAAAGTAGCATCGTGATTGGGACCCATATGACCATGATTTAATGAATCAATTAAATCTTGCCTGCAATGTTTTCAAAAAGAGTATTTAAGTTTGTGCCCAACAATGTGGCGCCCCCAATAATCACGACCGCAACCAAGGCTGCAATCAGGGCATATTCAATTGCTGTAACACCCTCCTCTTGAGAGGAAAACTGTTGTAGAGACCCCCATAATTGATTTTTCATGATGGACCTCAAATTTTTCCAGCAATATTTGTAAATAGAGTATTTAAATTGGTACCAAGAAGTGTTGCGCCTCCAATAATGACAACCGCAACTAAGGCTGCAATCAAGGCATATTCAATCGCAGTAACACCGTCTTGATCCTTATAGAAACGACTTACCAATAGCTTGGTCTTGGAAATTAATGTATTCATTGCCCACCCTTTCAATTAATTAAAATTTGATCTAACTCGCTATGGAAGAGCACTTCCATAACTGTCATTTTCTAGATAACGTGTGGGCGTGTTTTGATATACGTCAAAATAATCACGAAAAGAGTGATTGGAATACAAATAGGTGTGGGTATTGAACGCAACATTCTGGCATTTGAAAGACAAGTCCGTAGATCAATACCAAGATAAATAAATACTTTATTTTGATTTTGCGCAATTGCTGTATGAGTAGTAAGAGATATTTCGACTGCTCATCTTCCTTGGCAAGGCTTGATGCTTTTAAAGCAAACATCAACAAAATAAGTTGATTGCTTATAAAAGCAATCCACCGGCCCCAGTCAGCAGCAATCAGAAACATTCCTGATGAAATAAAGAGTCCAATCGCCAATAAGCCCAATATTCGTTTGGGCTGTATTTCCGGTGCATGGGGATATATTGTTATCGCAATAAATACCAATGAAAGCCCATTGCCAAGGATAAAAAATACCCAGATATAGGCCCCTCCGCTGATCAATACTCCATAAATAGTGCTGAGATGTTGATCTAATGTCCAGCCAATAGAGCTAATGGCAGCGTATTGTGAATATGGTGCAGCTGGCGATATCTTGAGTCGATCAACCAATGGAAGCGAGTCCCATATCGCCTGAGCTGAGATGACGTCACCATGATGAATTGAGCAGCTAATGAAAAAGATGAGGCAAATGACGATATACATCATAAGCCCAAGTCGCAAGTAGATATGGGATGGGTTCTCTTTGCAAGCAATCCAAAGTAATAAAACTGTTAGAGGAAAGCTCATGAACAAATATGCCTCATGTATCAGAATCATGAGGGGAGCAGAGATAATTGCCAATGAGATCAGCGTGGTGAAACTATTTTTCCGAGGCTGCCCTTGCCTTTTAGAGGCATCGATATACAAAAGACAAAGTAATCCAAAGAGAATGAGAAATAGATTCTCTTTGCGGGTATAGAAATCAGCGCTGATACCCATATGGTAAATACCACCCTGGATAATCAGGGCAATCAGTAATACACGATAATTTTTAATCTGTGCGGCAAAGTACAAAGCAAAGAATATAAGGATATAAATGAAATAAGAGCTCAGAACGAGACGGTATAAATTTGGCAGGATGCCAGTTAAAGGATCCGATATAGCCAATAGCAGCTCTCCAATAAGCCCTCTGCGTACAAATCCACCCTGATAGTTCACTAACCACTCAGTGACAGGCCATTCATTAAAGCGCGGTTCTCGATAGTCGCCAGTCATCCAGACCCATGCCAAAATCATTGGGATTTCAATTAAGGCGACGATTCCCAAAACAAGGAAGTGATTGGCTTTAATCTTTGCCATGATTGAAATCATTAAAACTGAAGGAATGTCCTAAGTTTTTACAGGTGTAACTACCGTCATTCAGGATTTTTTTACCTTCATAAACTCTAAATTCACGAATATGAAATTGACCTGTAGGCAGATTGAGTGAAGCATTTCGAATAGGCCTGATTGAATCTGCTACCCACTCTGTGCAGGGCTGAAACTGCATATTGATTTGTCCTAATTCTGGCACTATTGGGCAGATAAAGTACTTACCGCTGTATGCGGGAGACAGGAATTGATATACAGTATTTCCTACTATCTCCAGCATTAATGGATCTTTGCCCTTATATGTCTCAAGTAGGTTTAATTGATCGTCATAGACTCGTTGCATAGAACTACCCTTGCACAACCAATACTCTGGCAAGGTAGATTGATTGCATCCAAGCAATACAGTGCACAACAGAACCGAAACATAAGCTTTGAAATGTTCCATTGACACACTACTTTGTAGCCTTGAAGACATAAATGACAGCATTTGAATCCGAGTAATATCGCTGCCAGTTGGCCTTGGTATCAAAATAGGCTACTGCTGAAGAATCCGGATTTAGTAAAGCCCATGTGATCTGATATTCATGAATGATTTTTTCGATGGCACTTGCTTTACCGTCAATCATTGCTTCTATATAGGGCCCCATTACTTTTTTATCGTATAGGTCTGCTCGACCATCAATGAATACAGGAATGTTGCGATAAATTAATGCTCCGCCAAAGCGATAATCATTTAATCCTGGGCCAGGATGATTGATAGACTGATATGCGTCTATCGCCGCCTTAGCTTCGATATGCTGTGGTGGGCTATAGCGGCCAAGGTGACTGGTCCACAAGGCCGTTGTTCCAATGAATAAGAGTGACAAGACAATTGCGGGAGTGCTTGCTTGACCTGTCAAACTCAAAAACCATGGATCTAATCGAGAAGCGGTTTCGTTCTTAAATTTCTCGTCATAGCTTTGCCCAAAGGATCTTGCTATTAGTAATGGCGAGACCAAGCCCAATATCGAAACATAACGATTATGAGTTAAGGCCATGTGTACTAGCCCCACCACCATCACGATTCGGATGATGGGTAGACGTAACAATCCCAATAACGCCAAGATGAAATAGGTAAATAAGAGGATTTCTAGTGGGTTGATGCCTTTAAACTGATACGGCATCCATTCGTGGATCGCCCCAAGATGTTGCAAATTAAGAATCTGTAAAGGAAAAATCGCTCCGGCAAATCCTTGGGGATTAATCAAGCAAGCCAATGAGGCAATAACAAAGAAGGCTAGCCAATTCTGGATCGTGGACCGGCGTAACTGCGCAGGAGAGAGGATGATCGCCTCCAGCGCAATCGGCAGAATGATGGCGATTCCAAAGATAAAACTGCCGTGTAAATTGACCCACAGAATCATTAGGCCGATCAGCCAAAATGGCGGTCTCCTGTTCTGCTCTTGGGCTGTTATCAATGTTCCAACCCAAATTACCAATAAAGGCCATACAAGGATGTGGGGTCGTGCCAATAAATGGGTAGATACAGCAAAAAAAGTAAGGCCTGTAAAGAAAATGGCATAGATTGGGGGTACTCTTTTTTGCAAGTAGTCCATCAGGTATGCCAAAGTGATCGATAGGCATGCTGCCACCAGCAATACCAAGCCGCCCCAACCTCCCAGACGATAAACAGTGGCTAAGATAACTCCTGATAGCCATTCATGAGCAATCCATTTTTCACCAACTAGCGAATGGGAAAATAAATCTACTCGGGGAATGGCAGAGTGATCAATGATCCATTGACCAATACGCAGATGTAAAAATGTATCAGGGTCGCCAAGGGTCTGATACCTTGAAAAGACCAGTACGCCAATGGCACTCAGTACCCCAATGACAAGAGGCCATGAAATATTCAATATGGGTGATTGGCTAAGTACCCTATTAATACCTCTCAATGGCTTAGCCTGGAGATAAGTCATTGCTGTAAATATGAATTTCTCTGGCCATCACCGCACCATTCATAATCTTTTGCTCAGCCAGTGATAACAATGCAAATTGATGGCGATTAAAGATATCGAGTGCATCACCCTGAATTTGTTCAGTATCAATATCTTCTAACACCTCATAACTAAAATGACACAGCAAGGGTTTGTTATCTAATAGTGCTGGGTAATCAACCCCGCCATCCTTCGCCAAAGCTGCTGGCCCAATAAATGTGAGTTTCATGGCTATACCGCTTTAAGTTGCTCAAAACGCTTGAAGTATTGCTTTGCATAGGCCAAAACTTGGCCATCGGTAGGATGGTCAACAGTTTCTACGCCAATAATGTGTTTAGCAATCAGTGGCGCATAATGGCTTGCGTGCTTGACCAGCTCCCCTTTCGCAAAACCAGGGCCAACTATAAGGATTTCTGCTACATCAGAAACCTGAGAAATAATGCGGGCAAAATAATGGTGGTCTTCAGGGGCATTACCGCTACCAACTTCATTGGCCTTATGGTGTAAATGGGGCTGGGTTGACTCGCTACGAATGATTTTATTTTTATCAGCGTCAAAAAATAAGATATGCGCCTCTTTATGATCAAGCCATATGACAGCATGATTTGTTTTCATTTAAAACTCCATCGATGAATTATTTATTACTGTAGAAACCTTACGGAGCATCACTTCTTCAATACATAAGTACCTGGCGCATCACACAAAGCTTGGTATACCTTTGTTCCCATCTGTGGTGGCTTGATTTTTGGTCCTGATCGATCTTTTAACCAATTGGACCAATGCGGCCACCATGAACCTTGGTGGGAGTGCGCCTTTTGAAGCCACTGCTCGGGATAGAAGTAATGGCCACACTTACTTCTTGTGAGTGATTTGAATTCGCTGGTTTGAGAACTGGGTGGATTAATAATCCCCGAGTTATGTCCACCTGAGGTCAATACAAATTCGGTCTCCGCATCAGTCAGTGTGTGCAACTTATGCACAGATTCCCAGGGGGATATATGATCTTTGGTGGTCGCCACACAAAAAATGGGGCATTCAATATCCATTAGGTTTGCCGATTTACCGCTGATATGAAATTTACCGCTTGCCAAATCATTGTTCAAGAAAAAATGCCGTAATGTCTCGGAGTGCATTTGATATGGCAAGCGAGTGCCATCCGCATTCCAAGCGGCCAGATCATTTACAGCCTGCTTTTCACCCATCATGTAATTCTTTAAGATGCGGGACCATAATAAGTCCGATGAATTGAGGAGTTGAAAGGCTCCATTCATATGCCTACTATCCAAATAGCCCTTTTCAGACATGATGTCCTCAATGAAGCTGATCTCAGCATCGTCCATAAAAATGGACAGCTCACCAACCTCACTAAAGTCTGTTTGTGAAGCAAATAAGCTGAGAGATGCTAGGCGCTGATCCCCTTTTCCGCCCATTGCAGCAGCAATGGCAGCAAGCAAGGTCCCAGCAATGCAATAACCAACAACATGGACTTTTTGCTCAGGAACAACAGCATTAATGACCTTCAATGCGTCCATCACCCCAAGCTCAGCATAATCATTGAGACTGAGATCGCGATCCTCAGAACTAGGGTTTAACCACGAAATCGCAAAGACAGTATGGCCCTTGTCCACCAAATACTTAATTAAGGAATTGGATGGTGATAAATCAAGGATGTAATACTTCATAATCCAAGCCGGCATTATCAAAATCGGCTCAGGATGAACCTGTTTTGTGGATGGCTCGTATTGAATTAATTCAATTAGGCGATTACGATAAATAACCTTACCAGGAGTGATTGCGACCTGCTTTCCAACTTGGAATAACTCGCCTCCAAAGGGTGGTTTTTTGCTTTTGCGGCGCTCTTCCCGATCAATTAGATTTTGCAAGCCCTTCCAGAGGTTTAAGCCGCCCGATTTAAGGGTCAAATTTAGAACTTCTGGATTGGTTGATACAAAATTGGCTGGCGAGACAGCATCCAATAGTTGCCGGTTCATAAAACGGACTACATCTTGGTGATGATGCGAAACCCCGCGCACTCCTTTGGAGGCTTCATCCCACCAACGCTCAGTCAGCAAAAATGATTGGCTGACGACATTAAACGGCCATGAACTCCAAGATGGGTGTTTAAAGCGATGATCAAGCTCCGGCGGCTCTACACAAGGTCCACACGAAGAATCAATTGACTTTAGGTTGTAAGCCGATAAACGAGATACCGAATCCAGCCATTTCTCCAAAAGCATGGTTTGTTTGCTGGGGTTACTGGATAAATGCAAAGCCCAATCCTGATAGGCCATAAACAACATCAATGGCGATAAGCCGCCAGTGAGTTCTGAAAACTGAGAATTTACATAAGCTGTGACCTGATTTTGATCACTGGGATAGTCAGAATCAATAACTTCACTTGGATGGGTATTTGTCAACATAAAGGTTGCCCCCGATTAAATATGGAAGGAATGCCATGGATCAATACACGCTTGGTCATATCTGCTGAGACATTGATATCTTTTTCAAGCGTTGTTTTAAGGTTGGTACAACAATTACGAAATTCGCACGGATGTACATTAGGATCGTCATTCCCATATGCATTAAATTTGCAGTGCTTTTGACACCAAGTACCATAGATTGAGCAATTAAGTCTTACATTCATGGCTGTCTCCTAAATCCAACGAATTACCCTTTGATGCATCTAAAGATGGCGAAATTGGGTATATGCAAAGAGTCTATTTCTATCTAGGGTTTATTTTTTGACGAATATCAAAAAAGGATGCTAAATATAGGGAAAATATAGGGATGGTGACAAATACCAAAATACAAGGCCTTATGTAAAGGATCTGCGCGAGACTATGCTGTATAACCTTATCTATCGAAGCAGGATCAACAAGGACGCCCTCTCTGCAGAGAGCATTGATGATCTGGTCGAGAAATCAGCAAATGCCAATATAGAACGAGAAATTTCTGGAATTCTTCTTCACGACGATACCCACTTCTTTCAAATACTCGAGGGTCCTAAAGAAAAGATAGAGCATCTCTATAAAAAGATTCTTCAAGACCTACGGCATACCGAGGTTGTATTAATTACGCTTGAACCAATTCCGACGCGCCTACACTCAGAATTGGGAATGAAGTTTTTTAAAGCGGGTGAATTTGGTCGGATGGTTAATTCCAATCCTGGGTTTTACTTGGATGAACAGTTACACGCTGCAGACTCGACCTACCGATCTAGGACTAAAAAGTTCATTACTCAATTCACAAACAATAAAGGGAGTGATAAACCATCAAAGCAAGAGTATAAAAATGGCAGATCTCTATCGAGCAGAATCTCAAGGTCTGAAACCTTAAAAATAGCGAGCGCTCCAAATAAAATTAATTTTGCATTTCAACCGGTTATTGATTGCATTCAGAAACAAACTTTTTTTGTCGAAGCATTGGTTCGCGGACCAGATGGCCAACCTGCAGACCAATATCTTTGTGGCATGAATAAAAATGAGCTGCACGATTTTGACTTGCATTCCACAAGTGATGCAATCGCTTTAGCTGCGCAGTTAAATATTCATAATTTATCGATTAACTTTAACCCCAGAACACTATTTGAATCAACCGAAATAACAAATCATCTAGAGAAAACTCTGGAGAAATATCACTTTGTTAATCATCAGTTAATCATTGAAATTACCGAGAAAGATATTATTCGTAACTATGCAGGTGCTTTTGATACCTTAGCTCAACTACGCTCCCGTGGTATTCGCTTAGCAATTGATGATTTTGGTGCAGGCTATGCTGGCTTATCTCTATTAGCGGAGTACCAACCCGATATCATCAAGATTGATCGATCGATCATTTCAAACATTCACCATAGCGGAGCAAAACAATCAATCGTTAACTCTATTTTCACCTGCTGTGAAAATATGGCCATTACAGTATGTGCTGAGGGGGTTGAAAGCGAAGAAGACTTTCATTGCTTACTTGATATTGGGATAAAAAAGTTTCAAGGGTTTCTGTTTGGTATGCCAACCATAAACTCATACAGTGAAATTAGCTTTACATAATTAATCTTCGTTTATTTGGATAACACGGTATGGATTCAATCACTAAAAATTTAGCAAAGGCCCAAACAAGTTCAAAAATAGTTTGTGCTAAATGCCCCACAAGGAGTAAATGCTTGAACGCAACCTTAACTGTCAATGAAATTGATAGCCTCCCTGCTCAATATATCCAATGCACAACATTGCATGAGGGTGACTATTTATACCGAAAAGGTGATCCTCTTACCCATATCTACAACCTCCGATTTGGGTCGATTAAAAGTGAAATTATTCTCCAGGACGGGATGCGTCAGGTTACCCATTTCTCCCTTCCAGGCGAACTTCTAGGTCTTGATGGTATCGCTAACGGAAAGCATCAAGTAGACACAATCTGCCTGAGCACTACTGAGGTGTGTTTAATCACGATTGGAAATCTAAAAAAATTGACCCGTGAGTTCCCGTCTTTAATGAATGGGATTGAGAACTCTTTAGGGGCCCTACTCAATACGACGAATATTCATATGTTCGATTTAGTTAACTTGAATGCCACAGAAAAACTGGCTGATTTCTTAGTGAGCTACGCTAATCGACTCAGCACAGCAGGATTCGATCGGGATAACTTCACATTAACCATGAATCGAGCTGACCTAGCAAGTTATTTGGGGGTCAAAATAGAGACCTTGAGCCGCTCAATTAGCCAATTAGAAAAAATGGGGGCAATTAAGATGAATAATCGACAGGTTGAGTTCATTTCTCGCAAGCCGATCTTTGAATTAATCAACCCGAAATCCCTCAGAGAAAAGCACGATCTCAAACAAGTGAGAAATAATGCATTCCCCCCCTCTCTGGACAAGAGGAAATCATAAGAAACGATCTAGCAATACCAATACACTTGATTTTTCCCTAATGTTTTAGCTACATACATTGCCTCATCGGCATGGGATATCAACTCATCAATATGATCAGTTCCATCTAGTGGGTAGAGAGTAACTCCGATACTAGCCCTTATATTGAGCATATGTCCATTGATCTCAAAGGGTAAATTAATTTCAGCAGATAGACGTTCAATCAAGCTCTCTAATTCCTCGCGGGAGTGGATATTATTAAAGATAATGATGAATTCATCACCGCCATATCGTATGACCCTATCCATTGGTCTTAAATTCTCAACTAAGCGACGTGAAATTTGAATCAGCAATTGATCACCTGTCGCATGGCCATATTGATCGTTTACTTCTTTGAAACCATCAAGGTCAAAGAACACAATTCCGACTTGACTACGCATCATATTTGCCTGCTCTAGGGCAGCTTTTACATGATCATAGAGCAACATCCGGTTCGGTAATTTAGTAAGAGGATCTTCCTGAGCCCTACTATTCCAGTAGTTTTTCTCCTCATTCATTAAGCTTTCTTTTTGATCAATATTTTTCTTTAGATTTCTATTGATAAATAGGGAAACAACTACCAGTATTAAAAAAATGGGGGTGGTAACTAATAAAATATTCGTTTTTAACTTTGCCAAGATTAATTCTTCTGTGGTGTTGGATAGTTCTAAATACAACCAACCAATGGGTACCCCGGGATTAATCTTTTGCCATACCTTTGTTTTTCCATCATCTTCGATATTGACATGTGTATCAACCTCTTTATCTTTATCGATCGCTATGCTGGTTAAGTCAAAAAATAAATTAGCCTCTCCACTTTTTTCACGTATTAGGCTTAGAATTCTTTTTCCATCACTATCAGTAACCACGGCAATATTGATATCGGTATTTAAAAATAATCTCTTTAAGACCGATTCAAGCTCTGCATAATCCCTTGCTAGAAGCTTATCCCCAATCGCAAGAGCGGCGCCACGTCCCAACTGCTCTACATTATTTAGGCGAGATTTTTTATAAATCTGGATAACACTATAGTAAGTCCAAATACTGCTTAATAAAATCGCCACAAACGATAAGCCAATTGTCCAGGCCGATAGTTTATAAAAGAGGAGATTTTTCCCCTCCTTACGACGATCAATCACTGGGTTTCTCCAGAAATTGCTCTAATCCAAGGTTTTCTAATTTTTGATAGTTACGCTCATAGCTTACTTCGATTGGCTGTGGAATTTGGATACGATCTAATTGTTCCACCATACTTGGATCTTT
>JAIXPN010000002.1 GCA_027486235.1 Burkholderiaceae bacterium | reverse complement strand
TTAACAAAGCCACTTGAACTTCTGGGCTACCCGTATCGTTTGCGCCACGCGCGTTTTGTTTGACGATTTCCGCCTTATTAATGTCTGCAACTGCCATATTCATACTCCATACTTGCGAACAAACGAGCTTGCACCCGATCTGTCGTGTTAATAAAAATGCTTTATAAATCAAAGCCTCAGCATTCTAACAGACCCAGCCCTGTTTTTTAGCAAGGCCAGGTCTATCCAAGTATAAATCTATATAAATCAATTACTTATAAATTTATGGTGCCATTTGCGCATTGAGCTTGATGGCATTTGGATCATGCAATTTGTTCAAGGCGGCTAAATAAGCCTTGGCCGAGGCGGCAATAATGTCGGGATCCATCCCCACTCCATTGACGATCCGCCCACCCTTGGAGAGACGTACGGTCACCTCGCCCTGGGATTGAGTTCCAGAAGTGATCGCGTTTACCGAATACAGCAATAACTCAGCGCCGCTGTTTGCTTTGGTCTCAATCGCATGCAGGGTTGCATCTACGGGGCCGTTACCCTCAGACTCCGAATGAACGTCTTGGCCACCCATCTTGAATACCACTTTCGCCTTTGGCCTTTCGCCAGTTTCAGAATGTTGATTTAGGGAAATGAAACTGAAGTGCTCGGCCTGATCTGCAATCGATGAATCCGACATCAAAGAAATAATGTCTTCATCGAAGATTTCTGCCTTTTGATCAGCCAATGTCTTAAAGCGAGCAAAGGCATCATTGAGCTCACTCTCTGACTCCAACACAATGCCTAACTCTTGAATGCGTTGCTTAAACGCATTGCGTCCCGATAACTTACCAAGCACGATACGATTGGTAGCCCAGCCCACATCTTCAGCTCGCATAATTTCGTAGGTATCACGTGCCTTCAAGACACCGTCTTGATGAATGCCAGAGGCATGGGCAAAGGCATTGGCGCCAACCACTGCTTTATTGGGTTGCACCACAAAGCCCGTAATTTGTGAGACCAATTTGGATGCTGGCACGATTTGCTTGGCATCGATACCTACTTCTAAATTAAAGAAGTCTTTGCGAGTACGCACCGCCATCACAATCTCTTCCAAAGAAGTATTACCAGCGCGTTCACCTAGGCCATTAATGGTGCACTCAACTTGACGAGCACCACCAATGTGCACTCCAGCCAAGGAGTTGGCTACGCCCATCCCTAAGTCGTTGTGGCAATGCACTGACCAAATGGCTTTATCAGAATTTGGGATACGAGTACGCAAGGTTTTAATGAACTCGCCATACAACTCTGGCACCGCATAGCCTACCGTGTCAGGCACATTAATCGTTGTGGCACCTTCAGCAATCACTGCCTCTAACACACGGCACAAGAAATCCACATCGGAGCGATAACCATCCTCTGGAGAGAACTCAATATCACCGGCTAAATTTCTGGCAAAGCGAATTGATTTTTTGGCTTGCTCATACACCTGATCAGGCGTCATGCGTAACTTCTTTTCCATATGCAAGGCACTGGTTGCCAAGAACACATGAATTCGTTTTGCATTAGCTGCTTTTAAGGCATCTGCGGCACGGGTAATGTCGGTCTCATTCGCTCGCGCCAATGAACAGATTGTTGAGTCCTTCACCGCAGCAGCAACCGCTGCGATGGCTGCAAAGTCTCCCTCAGAGCTTGCTGCAAAACCAGCCTCAATCACATCAACCCGCAAGCGCTCTAACTGACGCGCAATCCGTACTTTCTCATCACGGGTCATCGACGCACCGGGTGATTGCTCGCCATCACGCAAGGTCGTATCAAAAATGATTAATTTATCGCTCATTGCATTTCCCTCTTTCACTCCACTCATTATCTCTTTTCCATAAAGCAAAAACCCCAGCGGTTTGGCTGGGGCTGGTTTGCGAACTTAGTGTTTTAATTCATTTGGCTAAGCGCGACCCGCCCCGAGCGTAAGGCCCAGTGCTAGAAGTAGTAATAGTGCGCTTGATTTCAATAACATGGATTAACTATACCGCATTTATTCTGATTTGGGGACGGCTGTGGTTTCTCCGCCAACTCGCCGGCCAGTCGCCCTCTCCCAAAGCCAGAGCACATAGCCTGATAAGGCATACACCACAAACACCCCAAATAAGGTTAAGGGAGGGTTTGAGGAGATTAAGACAAAACCCAAAATAAGCAAAACCATGACCCAGAAAGGTACCCGATAGCGAACATCCAGAGCCTTGCCACTGTAGAAACGAGCGTTGGATACCATGGTTAGACCAGCATAGATAGTGATAAAAAAGGTCACCAGCGGAATGGCTGAGTCTTTTACCGGAATCTTATTGTCATCGGCCAACCAAATAAATCCCGCCAATAATGCAGCAGCGGCTGGACTAGGCAATCCTTGGAAAAACTTTTTATCAACCACGCCAATATTGGCATTAAAACGCGCCAAGCGCAGGGCCGCTCCAGCGCAATACGTAAATGCGGCTAACCAACCCCACTTACCCAAATCCTTCAGAACCCATTCATAGGCAACGAGTGCAGGTGCAACTCCAAAGGAAACCATGTCGGCCAAAGAATCGTATTGCTCACCAAAAGCACTTTGGGTATTGGTCATACGCGCAATACGACCATCCATACCATCAAGCACTAATGAGGCAAAAATGGCAATCGCCGCCACTTCAAAGCGATGGTTCATTGCATTGACGATCGCAAAGAAGCCACAGAATAAGGCTGCTGTGGTGAAGGCATTCGGTAATAAATAAATTCCCTTACTGCGCGGTCTTGGAGGATCCATGATTGGATCATCGTCGTTGGGGTCGTCGTTACTGTCCCAATCATCCCGACGTACCGCCCGATTCCTCAGAAATCGTAAACGCTCTTGACGAAATTTACGACGCGGCAACATGACTTAGTCCAGACCTGGTAAACGTGCAAGAGCGGTATTGGTTGCAAACACTTTCTCGCCCACGCTCACTAGGGGTTCGGCTTCCAATGGCAAATAGACATCAACCCGCGATCCAAAACGAATAAAGCCGTAGCGCTCTCCCCGCTTTACACGATCATTGATATGGATATAACAAAGAATGCGGCGTGCTACCAAACCAGCAATTTGAACCAATGTAACCGTTTTACCGTTCGCATCAATCACTACTGCATTACGCTCATTCTCGGTTGACGCTTTATCAATACTGGCATTGAAGAATTTGCCAGGAAAATAAGTTACCTGCTTAACCAGACCGGTCACTGCGCACCGATTGGAATGCACATTAAATACATTCATGAAGACGCTAATCTTGAGGGCTTCACGATTCGCATAAGGATCATGCGCTTTCTCAACAACGACGATCCTGCCATCGGCTGGAGACAAAACCAGATCTTTACCGAGAGGTGCTATGCGCTGAGGATCCCGGAAGAACTGTAAGGTGAAAACAAAAAAGAGCCACAGAGGCCAGGCCCAAATGAAACCGCCAAGGCGTTGTACGATGAAGGCAAGAACCCCAATCACTACTAAATAGAGCCATCCCTCTTTAGCAATGATGGGGTGTGGATACATCATATCTTGATCTACTTTCTGCGAATTAGTTCTTGGATTGATCGACTAACTTGTTCTTTGCAATCCAAGGCATCATGGCACGCAACTTTGCACCCACGACTTCGATCTCATGATCGGCGGTTAAACGACGACGTGACATGAGAGTTGGCGCACCAGCACGATTTTCGAGGATGAAGCTCTTCGCATACTCACCCGTCTGAATATCGTGCAAGGCTTTACGCATTGCATTCTTAGTCTCTTCGGTAACGATCCTTGGACCTGTTACATACTCGCCATACTCTGCGTTATTAGAGATCGAGTAGTTCATATTAGCGATGCCACCCTCATAGATCAAGTCAACAATTAACTTGAGCTCATGCAAGCACTCGAAGTAAGCCATCTCAGGAGCATAACCAGCCTCAACCAAGGTCTCGTAGCCCGCTTTAATCAACTCAACAGTACCACCGCACAACACCGCTTGCTCACCGAATAAATCGGTTTCAGTCTCTTCACGGAAATTGGTTTCAATCACTCCAGCACGACCTCCGCCATTGGCAGTTGCGTAGGAAAGCGCTAAATCACGTGCAGCGCCGGACTTATCTTGATACACAGCAATTAGATGGGGAACGCCGCCACCTTGAGCGTAGGTGCTGCGCACGGTGTGTCCAGGAGCTTTTGGTGCAATCATGATCACATCAAGATCGGCTCTAGGAACTACTTGTCCATAATGAACGTTAAAACCGTGAGCAAAAGCCAAAGCAGCGCCTTGCTTAATGTTGCCATGAACTTCATTCTTATAAACTTCGGCAATTTGCTCATCTGGCAAGAGCATCATCACAACATCTGCATCCTTCACCGCATCAGCCACTTCTTTCACTTGTAAACCGGCATTTGCAGCTTTTTTCCAGGAAGCGCCATCTTTGCGCAAACCAACAGTAACTTTTACACCCGAATCATTCAAGTTCTGTGCATGAGCGTGACCTTGTGAACCATAACCAATGATCGTGACCTTTTTGCCTTTGATCAGGGACAGATCGGCGTCCTTGTCATAAAAAACTTTCATACTATTTCCTTAAATTATCTGAAGAATGATTGAAATTAAACCTTGAGAATACGTTCGCCACGGCCAATACCAGAGCCGCCTGAACGAACTGTCTCAAGAATGGATGCGCGATCGATTGCATTAATAAATGCATCGAGCTTACTACTCACACCGGTCAGTTCAATGGTGTAACTCTTGTCGGTCACATCAATAATGCGGCCTCTAAAAATGTCTGCGGTGCGCTTGAGCTCTTCTCGTTCTTTGCCAACTGCCCGCACCTTAATCATCATGAGCTCACGCTCAATATGCGCGCCCTCGGTCAAATCAAAGACTTTTACAACCTCAACGAGTCGATTGAGATGTTTGGTAATTTGCTCGATAACGTCATCGGATCCAATTGTCACAATTGTCATTCGCGACAAAGAAGGATCTTCGGTTGGGGCAACACTCAAGGTCTCAATGTTGTAACCGCGTGCAGAAAATAAACCAACCACCCGAGAAAGGGCGCCAGGCTCGTTCTCGAGCAATACAGAAATAATGTGACGCATTAGAGATCCTCGCTTCCAAGCAACATCTCGCTGATGCCCTTACCGGCTTGAACCATTGGCCAAACGTTCTCCTGTGGATCAATCTGGAAATCCATAAATACGGTTCTATCCTTGAGCTTCAATGCTTCCTTAAGAGCAGGCTCAACATCAGCCTTGGTCTCGATC
>JAIXPN010000013.1 GCA_027486235.1 Burkholderiaceae bacterium | reverse complement strand
GTGCAATTAATAAGCCGATCGCCGATTCGCTCAGTACCATTCCCCAAAACAACCTTAACCTTGGGCTCGCATGCGATTACCTGCCTTGCCCGACCGACTGAAAATTGGAATTGTCCCCTAGCTTGTAACTGCTGATAAGCAGCAATGGTTTGCGGTGCTGCACGAAAACGATACAAGGACCAAAGCCAACCAAGCCTCTTGATTAAGCGCTGACGTTGCCCAGGAGTAAATTGTTGCCATATCCGATTGAGATTGGGTCGTAACTCTTCCCAAGAGCATTGCCACTCTGAAGAATTAGTTGGGGCCGAGGGTAAGTAAGTTCGCATGAAGCGTACTAGGCGTGCAGGGCTTATCTGACTTGGCCAATCCGGCTCTTTGTTGCGCTGCCACGGGGCCTGTGACGGAGGAAAAAGAGCGCGCGGACTAATCACATCAATCATGCCACGATGTCCCTGCTCAACCAAGGCATTGATCGCATCAAGCGCTGTAAGGCCTCCGCCCAGCAATATAATGTCGTCGTCTGGTGCAATGCTTTGTAGGTGATGCCCCGGCCATGGGTTCTCAATCAAATGGGTCGATCGCCAATCAGAAGAAGACTGTTCGATGAATACCGGACAGGGCCATGTAGGTGGCGCGTTACCAGTTGCAAGAATGACTTGCTTGGCGTTCAAGGTGCTGCCCTGATCAAGTAGAAGTTGCCATTGGCTCCCAGAGGCACTGATCCGACTGACCCGCGAGCGAATATGGTGCATGGTTTGTGTGCCAAGCTCATGGCTTAGCAACTCAGAGACATAACGTCCAAAGTCATTGCGCCGATAGAAATAGCCAGCGGCTGTTTGTGCCTTGGGATCCTCAATATGTGCCTTTGCCCAGCGAGCAAAATGCTTTGGATCCTCCGAAAAGATAATCGGTAGATCTTCACGCACGTTGAGGCGATAGGCAGGACTGATAGCGGTATACGCATTACCCTTGCCCAGTTGACCAGGGCCGATGACGGTGATTGTTGAAGCCGGAATCTGCTTGCGCAATAGATGAACTGCCATGACTGCAGCAGCAAAGCCATCGCCCACAATCACGATATCGTTTGTATGAACCACTGTCCCCTAAGAATAAATTGGTTTTAGACAGTATAGTTCGCCGCAGAATCCCTTCCTCGAATCCACGCATAAAAGACTGGCAGGACCAACAAGGTCAAAATGGTGGCGGTAATCATTCCACCAACAATCACCAAGGCGAGAGGTCGTTGCGCCTCTGAACCAATGGATTGCGATAAGGCAGCGGGCAGTAAGCCAAGGCCTGACAGCAAAGCGGTCATCAGTACAGGACGAACCCGCAAGCTGGCCCCCTCCACCATGGCGTCTTTCATTTGCACAATATCATCGACATTCGCCTTATTAATAAAGGAGATGAGAATAACGCCGTCCAAAATGGCAATGCCAAACAGGGATAAGAAGCCAAATAAAGCTGAGATACTCAGGGTCTCGCCAGCCAAGTGCAAAGCGATAATGCCCCCAACTGCGGCAAATGGGACATTAATTAAGACCATTGAGGCATCTCGCAAATTACCAAACACACTCAGAAGTAAGAGGAAGATCCCGAGCAAAGCCAATGGCACAATGATCATTAAGCGCCGTTGAGCTTCTTTCATTTGATTGAACTGCCCATCCCAAGCAATCGAATAATTGGGCGGTAAAGAAATTGATTTATCGACTAAGAATTTTGCGTCCTCTACTGCACTACCCAAATCTCGACCCCGCACACTAAACTTAATAGCGATATAGCGCTTACCAGACTCGCGGTAAATAAAGAATGGGCCATCGCCTAAACGAACTTTTGTAATCATTGATAAGGGAATACGCGCACCGCTTGGGGTATCTACCAACAAACTAGCAATATCCGTAGTGTCGTTGCGACTGTTTTCATTGAGACGAATCGCAATCCCAAAGCTCTTTTCATCTTCCAGCAGTTGAGTAATTGCCGTACCGCCAATAGCGTTCGCAACCACCGTTTGAATCTCATCCATCTCAACGTTATAGCGCGCTGCTCGATCACGATCAATCTCAATATTGAGGGTTGGCTGCCCCAACTCCTTCAATATGCCCTCATCTGCAATTCCCTTAACTTGCTTGAGAAGTTTGATGACCTCATGAGCCTTTTGATCCAATACCTCAAGATCGGAACCAAAGATCTTGATCGAGTTCTCACCTTTAACACCCGAAAGCGCCTCATTCACATTGTCTTGAATGTATTGGGAGAAACTGTAGGTTAATCCTGGGATTGTTTTTAACTCCTCTTCCAGTCGTTGGATTAACAATTTCTTATTACTGCCCTTAGGCATTTTGTCAGGAGCCTTTAGATAAAGTCCGTATTCTTGATTAAAGACTCCCGTGGGATCCGTGCCATCATCAGGTCTGCCGATTTGCACAGCCACTTTCTCAATCTCTGGCTGCTTCCGGAATAGCTCACGTAATTGATTCGCAATCTTCACGGAGTAATCTAAGTCAACTGTGTTTGGTAAGGTGACTCGCAACCAAATATTGTTCTCTTCCAAGGTCGGCAAAAAAGCTGTACCTAAACGTGTTGTGCTGAGTAAGGCTAGACCCAAGATAAAAACGGAAATAGCGGCAATGGTGCGTGGCTTATCCATCCAGCGACGCAATAAGGGTCGATACCAAGCAAGGATCGATGTAATGAAGCTTGGTGGTTTATGGTGAAAGTTTTCGCCAAAGATCAAGGACATCATCGCCGGCAAGAAGGTCAGGCTCAAGATCATGGCAGCGATCAAGGCAAAGCCCATCGTAAATGCCATTGGTTTAAAGATGATTCCTTCAACTCCGCCCATCAAAAATAAGGGGGAATAAGCCACGATGATGATGCATACCGAATAAATCATGGCGCGCTGGACTTCACTAATAGCCAAAATAATGCTTTGATTCAGGCGTTTTTTTCCGTCCTCAAGATGACGCATGACGTTCTCAGTAACGATCACTGCCGCATCCACAATGACTCCAAAATCAATTGCGCCAAGAGAAATTAAGTTTGCTGGAACCGAGAAAAGGTCCATTTGGATGAAAGAGAAACACAATGCCAAGGGAATGACCGCTGCCACCACTGCTGCTGCCCTGAAATTACCCAAAAAGATGTACAAAACTACCAATACCAAGGAGATGCCAAAGAACAGGGTGTGTTTTACTGTTCCAACAGTAATATCCAACAGATTTTGGCGATCATAAAAGGGCTTTATTTCAATGCCGGGCGGCAAGACATGAGTATTAAGATTTTCAATTCGCTGACGAACCCTGGCTAAAACTTCAGTTGCATTCTCGCCTCTGCGAAGAAAGATGATTCCCTCTACCTCGTCTGGCTGTTCATTGAACTGAAACATCCCCAAACGGGGTGCGTTACCAATCCTAACCTCAGCAATATCACCAATCCGAATTGGAATGCCATTATTGTTAGCCACAACAACTTGTTTAATATCAGCGACGTTCTTCAGAAGACCTACACCCCGCACAACAAACTGCTGTTCTCCACTGGGCAGTAGGCCTCCGCCAATATTGGTATTCGAGGTTGATAGTGCATTTACCAACTGCGCCAGAGTAATGCCTTTGGACTGCAATGTTTCTGGGCGGATAATGACCTGGTATTGACGGACCTTGCCACCGAATGAAGATACTTCAGCAACGCCCGGGGTTTGCTTCAGCTCT
>JAIXPN010000080.1 GCA_027486235.1 Burkholderiaceae bacterium | reverse complement strand
TAGTAAGCGCCTGCCGGTCATGACGCCTTTAGCGGTCTTGGTAGCGGATTTGCAAAACTCGGTACGGATTTGTTCTGAACTGCCCCCGGATGAGTATTTCGAGCTGATTAATCAAATCTGGTCCACCATGGGCTCGATTTTGCGCAAGTACGTTGGTACCCACGGCAAGCATGTGGGCGACGGCGTGGTCTATTACTTTTTCCCGCAGCCTGAAAGTAATTATTTATTTAACTCGATCGCGTGTGCCAATGAGTTACGTGCAGCCATGCGAAATATTAGTGCGGAGTGGCAAATACGTAAAAATTGGTTCACTGAATTGCAACTCAATATTGGCTTGCACGAAGGCCAGGAGTGGTTGGGTACGTTCCAGTCGGCCAACCATGTGGAATTTGCCGTGCTCGGCAACACCATCAATCAGGCTGCACGTCTAAGTGATTTTGCGCGGCAGGGTAGCATTTGGGCGACCAAGAGTTTGCTCAGTAAATTAAGCAACGATGAACGCAGCCTAGTGGAGTTTGGCGTTACTCGTAAAAGCGAAGAAAATGGCGATCGATTTATTGCTTCTTCTTACGCCCAAGTGGAATCCCTGGTAGATCTGCGTCAGGATCGCTTCGAGAAGCTACGCGACATTGCTCAATTGGCAGTTGCAGAGATTCGGCGCTTTAGCCACTCGCGGCAATTTTAAAAACACCCCAACCAAACGCATTGAGGCTGATTACCTATTAATTGGATGTTCGCTGCCGTGATGTTTTGTAATCGGGTGGCGGAGGGTTGTAACCGGGAATTTTTGCAAAATCAACCGCGTCGATTTGGCTCGGATCCAAGAATTTCTGGGCATACTCCTCGTAGACATTTTCCCAAATAAAAATATCAAATAAGTCCGGATCAATGTGATGACCTAGTTTCATCTTGCCGAGGATTTCTAAAGACTCACTCAAGGTTTTGCCTTTCTTATACGGCCTATCTTTTGCAGTAAGTGCCTCAAAGATATCGGCGATACCCATGCAGCGTGCAGGAACCGACATTTGCTCCCGAGTTAAGCCTTTTGGATAGCCTTTGCCGTCCATACGCTCGTGGTGGCCACCCGCGTACTCTGTGACATTGCGCAAGTGTTTTGGCCAAGGCAACTCTTCCAGCATGCTAATCGTTAGATCAATGTGCCGATTAATGATTGCACGATCTTCCTCATTGAGTGTGCCAGCACGGATGGTTAGGTTTTTTATTTCCTCCTCAGTTAAAAAGGGGTGCAGATTGCCTTTCATATCGTGCCAGGAGTAGTGCTGTCCTATATGATGGACTCTGGCGATATCCCCATCACTCATGTATTCGCCGCCGATATTGCAGCGGTCAATAAAGCGTACATCGTCGAGTAGCTGTTCTCTGGCTTGTGTGTACTCCGCCTCGCTGATCTCGCCTTGGCTTTCTTTAATTAGGAGGTCACGCTGCACTATCTCAGCGCGGGCTTCAATCAAGTTAATGCGATCAAATATTTTTTCTAGCTTGGTAGCTTTGTCAACTACGTGAACGGGTGTTGTGATCTTGCCGCAATCGTGCAGTAAACCGGCGATCTTTAATTCCTGCCGGTCTGCATCCGTTAATCTAAATTCCTGCAAGGGACCGCTTTCGCAGCGATTGACCGCATCGGCAAGCATCATTGTCAGATCAGGAACGCGATTGCAGTGCCCGCCCGTATAGGGAGATTTATCGTCAATGGCACGGTTAATCAGCCCAATAAAGGATTCAAATAGTTGTTCTAAGTGCTGAACCAGCATGCGATTAGTAAGTGCGATAGCAGCTTGGGAGCTCAGCGCCTCAACAATCGCCTGGTCATGATTAGAGAAGGGCACGATGGATCCGGTACTGGCATCGATTGCATTAATCAGCTGCAATACGCCAATAATTTCCGACTCATGGTTTTTCATTGGAATCGTTAAAAACGATTTCGAGCGATAGCTATTGGCTTTATCAAACTGAATCGTTCCTGAAAAATCAAAGCCGGCCGCATCATACGCGTCCGGAATATTGACGGTTTCATCACGATTGACCGCATAGCAAGCTACCCGAGCTAATTCAGGCTCGCCATTTTCCTTAAATAATGGGATCGGCGGAATGGAGATGGGGCTACCACTTTTGCCACCCAGATGTACTCCCTTACTTTTGGTATGCAAAATTTCAAATTGCAGCTTGCGGTCTTCGGTAACGCGGTACAGGGTTCCGCCATCCGCATTGGTGATCTCGATGGCTGCCGTCAAAATACGCTCTAAAAGCCGATCGATGTCTTTTTCGCTACTCAGGGCAGTGCTAATACCCAGCAAGTGACTTAATTCGGTTGATTTAATGCTGTCGTTTGACATGGAATGCGTCTTTAATCGTTGCTGGTTGAGTGATGAGCTAATCATAAACATAAAGCCATTTCATTAAATGGTTGTTATCTACTAAAAATTATTAAAAAAGTAGTAGAAGACAGCTATTCATTTTGAATGGTTCATACCATATGAAGTTAGTTATAGATTTGGTCAAATGCACGTACGGCGTGGATTTACCTAAGAATTTCTTAGGCCTAAATGTAATTTAATAACGAGGCATTTGTGACTATTCGTACTAAAAAAGGGCATGTAAGACCCTCCTGGGAGAAGTTACCCATCTGCATAGTATGTAGCGCG
>JAIXPN010000141.1 GCA_027486235.1 Burkholderiaceae bacterium | reverse complement strand
TTTCACGACCGAGATGGGCGTGCGATGAGATAAACACCTAAAGCAATCATGGGTAAGGAGAGCCACTGCCCCATGGATAGACCCAAACCTAGAAGCCCCAAAAACGCATCGGGCTCCCTAGCAAACTCAGCCATGAAACGGAGTGCGCCATAACCAATTAAAAATAGTCCCGATATCTGACCAGGCCGTCTTGGTTTTCTTGCATAGGTCCATAAAAGAATCGCAAGCAACAAACCCTCTCCAGCAAACTGATATAGCTGCGATGGGTGACGAGCCACCTGATCAACCGCAGGAAATACCATTGCCCAAGGCCAATCGCTTGGACGACCCCACAACTCCCCATTGATAAAGTTCCCAATACGTCCAAAGGCAAGGCCCAAAGGCACCAGGGGCGCCACAAAATCGGTCAGCACAAAATAGGAAAGCTGGCGACGTTTAGCAAACCAAAGTAAAGCAAGCAGCACTCCTAGTAATCCGCCATGGAAGGACATGCCGCCCTCCCATAATTTAAAAATACTCAAAGGATTGCTGAGATAAAACCCGGGCATGTAAAACAGGACATAACCAAGACGCCCGCCAATAATCACACCAAGCACTCCCCAAAACAAAATATCTTCTACATCTTTAAAAGTCCATTGCATCGCTGCATATGGCGACTGCCGAAGGCGAATGCGGCCTAAGATCAAAAACTGGGCGAAGGCAAACAAATACATGAGGCCATACCAATGGATCGCCAAAGGACCAATTTGAAGCGCCACTGGATCAAATTGTGGATGGATCAACATTCCCTAGGCGCCCTTCGCCTGATCAAAATGATGGAGATCGTGACCAAGCTCACGATAGGCTTTGTAGCGCTCACGCCCTGCTAAACGCTCATCTTCTTGAGTGGTTACCACCTCAATCCAGCGTGGGAAGCGTTCCAGTAGTTGATTGAATTGTTTTGGCTCTTCTTTTTTTAAGTAGATCAAAACATCGCCGTGGGGAATTGCACTACCCTGCAGTTCGCGCTCATCGCTGACAAACACAATCGGGGTTTCCTGGGCAGCGTCTTGGTCAAGCCATGCGTGGGGCAAAAAATCGGTTTTACTAAAACTCCACATCAAGACGTCCAGCTCTTGAAGCTCTTTAGAACTACCAACAATCACAATGGTGCGCAAATGCCCTTGCACATCTGCACTTGCCATAATTTTGCGGCTTAAGCGACAACAGTACAGCAGCTTATCTGCCACATTGCTATGAAAATCAATGCGTGACATCTGTGCCAGAACGATTTAGATTATTGATCTAGCAAAAAGCTTAATAAGAGCGGCACGGGTCTACCAGTAGCGCCTTTTGCTACTCCACTCTTCCAGGCAGTACCAGCAATATCTAAATGTGCCCATCTAAATTTCTCTGCAAAGCGCGATAAGAAGCAAGCTGCGGTCACGCTACCTGCTGGACGACCGCCAATATTGGCCATATCGGCAAAATTGGACTTGAGTTGCTCCTGATAAGCAGCATCCAGTGGTAAACGCCAGACCGTATCCAATGATTGATGGCCAGCTTTTGTTAGATCCTTCACCAAAGCCTCATCGTCTGAAAAGAGTCCGCTGTGCACATGACCCAAAGCAATAATGCATGCTCCTGTTAGCGTGGCAACATCAATCACCGCTTTTGGCTTAAAGCGCTCAACATAGGTTAGGGCATCGCACAAAATTAAGCGTCCCTCTGCATCCGTATTCAACACCTCAATGGTCTGACCCGACATACTCTTCACAATATCGCCAGGACGAGTTGCTCGACCAGAGGGCATGTTCTCGCAAGTCGGTACAACACCAATTACATTCTTCTTCAGATTGAGTATGGATACTGCATGCATAGCGCCAAACACAGAGGCGGCACCACACATATCGTATTTCATCTCATCCATCGCCTCACCTGGCTTTAAGGAAATCCCGCCCGTATCGAAGGTAATCCCTTTGCCAACAATCACAATGGGTTCCTCATTAGCCCTGCCACCATCGTGACGCATGATGATGAACTGCGGTGGCGTTTCTGAGCCTTTTGCCACCGCTAAGAAGGATCCCATACCAAGCGCCTCAATTTGTTTCTCACCGAAGACTTGAACCTTCAAGCTGCTCTTCTTGGATAAATTTTGTGCGGTGTGCGCCAAAAATGTTGGCGTACAAACATTCGGAGGCAAGTTACCCAAATCTTTAGTAAGGTTCATGCCCTCCACGAGAGCCGCGCCCTCACGAACAGCAGACTTCATCAGGGAGGCCTGCTTAGTACTTGTGATGAAGGTAAATTCTTTCAGTGAATCAGCTTTTTCTACTGGCTTAGTCTTAAATTGATCCTGACGGACACCAAAGCGATAGACCTGATCACCGACAATTTGGGCTAATAAATGAACCCGTTCGCGCAGCGCCACGGGGGATTGATTGGCTTTTTGTTTACCCAAAAAGCTAGCCGTGTGCCACAGCACCGACTCAATTGCGCCTCCGCTGACTTGCTTTAAGGCTGAGCGCGCAATCTTGGCAAAATCCGTTAAGGACTCTTTATCTCCCAGGCCAACCAACAAAATGCGCTTTAATCTGACTCTACTCAATGCCCACGCATGGTTTGAGCGCAATAATGTGCAAGCTCCGGCCTTGCCATCGAGGTCCCCTAGGTTGCGGGCTTGGGCAATTGCACCGCCCAGTAAATCATCAAGCGCTTGTAACTGGCTTAACTCGCTTTGGCGGTAACCCAGGATTAGGCAGTCGCCCGATAAGCCACAAATTGCAGCGGCTGCCTTCGGGCCCTTAAAATCGCTATCGGGAAGAACTTTCGTGCTAAATTGAATTGTCATGATCTGTCTAAATTAAGGGTTTTTTTACATTATCCACCGAGCGAATTGAACTTGCTAAATTGCATACCCTAAGTCATGATTTTTGAACAAGCCCTTCGTCGCGAACTGAGCATGACTACGGGTGCCGTTTTTTTGGTACTGGTCACAATCATGATCACTACCCTCGTCATCCGCATCCTTGGTTTTGCTGCTAACGGCACTGTTAATCCCGAAGATGCTCTCGTCTTAATTGCCCTAGCAACTTTGGGTTATTTTGCCGTCTTACTGACGGTATCTTTGTTCATTGCGGTCTTAATTGTTTTGGTTCGCTGGTACAAAGACTCCGAAATGATTGTGTGGTTTGCAAGTGGCCTAAGCATTACCAGCCTCATTGGGCCGATCCTGCGCTTTGCATTTCCCTTAATTATCATCATCGCTATTTTGGCTGCTGTGGTATGGCCATGGGCCAATCGCGAGTCGAGCGTCATTAGTCAACGCTTCCAGCAACGTGATGATGTATCCATGGTAACTGCTGGGCAATTTAAGGAATCGGCCAAAGCAGAGCGTGTGTTTTTTATTGAAAACCTCGACCTCGACAAAGGTGAGGTAAAAAACATCTTTGTTGCCGATACGCGCAATCAAAAACTGAGTGTTGCTGTCGCTGCTACTGGTTATATTGAAAACTCCCCGAACGGAGATAAAAATATCGTACTTCTAAAAGGGCGGCGCTATGAGGGTCAGCCTACGCAGGCCAATTTTAGAATCTTAGAGTTTGATGAATACGAGACCAAGATCCGTGGCAAGGAAGTGGCGGCTCCTCCACCCAGAGATCGAGAGAAAAATGTTCTGGAGTTGATTAATGAACCAGACCCAAATACCAAGCGAGCCAACTTTGGTGAACTCTTATGGCGCATTGGTTTGCCATTCATGGCTTTAGGCTTGGTCTTAATCGCCATTCCCTTGGCTTACGTTAATCCACGTCTCGGAAATTACACTGCAATGTTCTATGCCGTCTTGGTGTATTTAATCTACAGCAATTTACTCAATCTGAGCCAAAACTATGTCTCTCAGGGTCGTGTCGACTTTTTCCTTGGACTCTGGCCAATCCACCTGATTGCCTTTGTGCTCGCATATCTATTAATTCGCAACCGAATCAACCCCTCACTGAAATGGTGGCAACGTCAACTGCCAAAGGCTTTGCAACCTAAATGAATTGGCTATTTCCTAAAATCTACGAGCGGTATTTTGCAAAACAGATCTATATCAGTTTTGGTTTCATTCTATTTGCCCTCGTTGCCCTATTTTTATTCTTTGATATCTTGAGCGAGTTAGGCTCTGTCAATGCTAAATACACTCTGCCGCTGGCTTTGTTGCATGTCTTGCTCAAGGCCCCCAGCAGAATCGTAGAAATCATCCCGATCGCAGGACTGATTGGCAGCATTTATGTCTTTGCCATGATGGCAAGCCAATCCGAGTTCACGATCTTCCGCGTTGCAGGCTTGGATATCAAACGCAGTCTGATCGCATTAGGCAAGATTTCACTGCCTATTGTTTTCTTTACTTTGCTTATTAGTGAGGTACTCGGTCCCTACAGCGAAGCGTTATCCGAGCGTATTCGTATGCAAGCCCTGGGATCAACGTTTAGCTCACAATTTCGTTCTGGCGTTTGGGTGAAAGACCAACTGCGTGATGAAGATGGGGTTGGTCCGGTCAAACCAGGTGTGCGCTATGTCAATGTGGGCTCGATTAATCCCAATGATGAAATTCAGCAAATTCGGATGTATGAATTTGATCCGAACTACCGCCTATTATCGATTCGTAGTGCAGCTACGGGTCGCTTTGATAATCAAGGGATCTGGGAACTCAATGATGTATCGGAGACCCGCTTTACTGAAAAACGGAGTAACGATCCTTTAGATGCAGTCTATACAGCGCAAACTAAAACCCTAGCCAAACTGAATTTGGAATCTCAGGTAACACCACAAATTCTCAATGTTCTTCTGATCAGTCCAGAAAAAATGTCGATTATGAGTTTAGGGCGCTTCATCCTTCATCTACAAGAAAACAAACAAGATGCGCAGAGGCATGCGATCGCCTTTTGGAAAAAAGTGATCTACCCGTTCATTATTTTTGTCATGCTAGCTTTAGCGCTACCATTTGCATTTATGAAGGTGCGCGCCGGTAGTGTGGGGATTAAAGTCTTTGGTGGCATCATGCTGG
This sequence comes from Burkholderiaceae bacterium, assembly GCA_027486235.1. GTDB lineage: Bacteria > Pseudomonadota > Gammaproteobacteria > Burkholderiales > Burkholderiaceae > Polynucleobacter > Polynucleobacter hoetzingerianus. Next base: position 4,758 of record JAIXPN010000141.1, on the reverse strand, counting down.
GCATGAGCTTCCAACTCTTTAACACTTTATTTTCCAGTATCGGTTTATTGGGATCTCTACCCGCTCTATTTACTGCAGTCTTTCCACCGCTTGTTTATCTTGCCCTTGCAATCATTGCTCTTAAATGGGTTGCTCGCGCATAAAGTTAACTGATTTATGAACCTTCATCAACTTCGTTTTGTTCGAGAAGTAGTCCGGCAAAATTTCAATTTAACTGCTGCTGCAAAAACTCTTTTTACCTCCCAACCCGGGGTCTCTAAAGCCATTATTGAGCTTGAGGATGAATTGGGTGTTGAGATTTTTCGTCGCCACGGTAAACGAATTCGAGCGCTAACTGAGCCTGGCAAACGAATCTTGATATCGATTGAACGCATCTTAGAAGAAGCAGAAACCCTCAAGCGTGTTGGTAAAGATTTTGCCAATCAAGATCAAGGTAGTTTTGTAATTGCTACTACGCATACCCAGGCTCGCTATGCTCTGCCCAAAGTGTTAAGCGAGTTCACAAAACGCTTTCCCAAGGTCAGGGTCAGTATTGCGCAGGGCAACCCAAGCCAAATTGCTCAAATGCTTCTTGAAGATCGCGCAGATCTAGCAATAGCTACCGAGGGACTAGCTAACACCCCGGGTGTTTTGGCACTACCGAGTTATCAATGGCAGCATGCTGTTGTGGTGCCCTCAGGTCACCCCCTACTTAATCATGAATCCATCACTCTAGAGGTCTTAGCAAAATACCCCATCATTACCTATGCAAAAGCATTTTCAGGACGCAGCAAAATTGATGCAGCTTTTGCCCAACGAAACATCACCCCCGATATCATCTTAGAAGCGATTGATGCAGACGTCATCAAAACCTATGTTGAAAATGGCATGGGTGTCGGCATTGTGGCGGGAGTAGCAATTGATCCCGAACGCGACCGTCAATTGAAATCAATCTCAGTAGGCCATATTTTTGGGAGCAATGTGACGCACATTGGCATCAAACAAGGAGCATACCTCCGCTCTTTTATATTTACTTTTATCGAGCTCTTCTCCCCCACCTTGACTCGCAAGATTGTGGAGCAAGCGATGTCGAGCGAATCCAGCGACTATCAAATTTGATTGGTGCCTCGGGTCGGACTCGAACCGACACGCCTTGCGGCACCGGATTTTGAGTCCGGCACGTCTACCAATTCCATCACCGAGGCAATTAGAGGTTCTTGAACTACAAACTGGCAAGAACACTAGAAGGAATGATTTTAACCAATCTCATTCCTACGCAGGCAAAAGCCCTATAACACAAGCGTCGTAGGGATTAAGGTATCAGAATAGTTGTCCCAGTGGTCTTACGCCCCTCCAGATCGCGATGCGCCTGGACTGCATCAGCCAGGGGATATTGTTGCTTAATCTCAATCTTGATTTGCCCCTTCATCACCCGATCAAATAAATCCACTGACATGGGCTCCAGCAAGCTTCTGTTGAGAGCATAGGTCATCAATGTTGGACGGGTTACCTTCAAAGAGCCTTTGCTGGATAAAAGACTGAGATCAAGAGGTGGGATCGAACCCGATGCATTACCGAAGCTCACCGCCATACCTCTTGGAGAAATACAATCCAAGGTTTTCATGAAGGTATCTTTACCAACAGCGTCATATGCCACAGGCACGCCCTTACCATTGGTAATCTCTTTTACTCGCTTTACAAAATCTTCTTCTCGGTAAAGGATGACATGATCACAACCATAGGATTTAGCAAGTTCAGCCTTCTCTTGACTTCCCACTGTACCAATGACCGTGGCGCCAATGGCTTTGAGCCATTGCAGGGCAATGAGGCCAACACCTCCAGCAATAGCATGAAATAAAACGGTGTCTCCTTTTTGAACTTTAAAGGTATCGTTCAATAAGTATTGCACCGTTAGGCCCTGCAACATCATGCCCGCACCGGTCTCAAATGAAATTGCATCAGGCAGCTTCACAATAATGTCAGCCGGCATGATGCGTGCTTGCGCATAAGCGCCCGTTGGCCGTCCCGCATAGGCAACCCGATCACCCACCTTCACATGCTGCACACCCTCACCCACCTTTTCGATAATGCCCGAGGCCTCCATGCCAATACCGCCTGGTAATGGCTGAGGATAGTAGCCAGAGCGAAAATACACGTCGATATAGTTCAGTCCACACGCTTTTTGGCGAACTAAGACCTCGCCCGGGCCAGGCTCGCCTAAGGTGACATCAACATATTTCATGACCTCTGGTGGGCCAACTTCATCGATACGGATTGCTTTAGTGGTCATTGTGGACATGCTGTTTCTCCTTCTTGTTTTTGTTCTTGATTAAATAATGCAGGACGATTTAGGCGTCTTTTTTAGGTCAAACCGCTATTTTGCCTAAAATTACACTTCGCAGTTGAATTTAACCAAAACATCAGATAAGGATTGCTACCATGGCTGGTCACTCAAAATGGGCCAACATTCAGCACCGTAAAGGCCGCCAAGACGAAAAACGTGGCAAGGTTTGGACGAAGCTCATTAAAGAGATTACAGTGGCTGCCCGCTTAGGTGGTGGCGATCTCAATGCAAACCCCCGCCTGCGCTTGGCAGTTGATAAAGCCAAAGATGCCAACATGCCCAATGACAATGTGCAGCGTGCAATTGCTCGCGGTACCGGAACATTGGATGGCGTGAATTACGAAGAGATTCGTTACGAAGGCTATGGCATTAACGGGGCGGCCGTGATCGTGGATTGCATGACCGATAATCGCACCCGCACGGTTGCTGAGGTGCGTCATGCATTCTCAAAATATGGTGGCAATATGGGGACCGAAGGATCGGTTGCCTTTTTGTTTAAACATTGTGGTCAACTACTCTTTGCACCAGGCACTCCTGAAGAGCAGTTATTGGAACTTGCCTTAGAAGCTGGGGCCGAAGATGTTCTTACCCATGAAGATGGTTCTCTAGAGGTGATCACGGCACCCTTTGAATTTACAAGAATCAGGGCTGCACTCGAGACTGCCGGACTTAAACCTGAACTTGCCGAGGTTACCATGCGCCCTGAGACAGATATTGATCTAGATGCCGACCAAAGCGAGGCGATGCAAAAACTCTTAGATGCTCTTGAGAACCTCGATGATGTGCAATCGGTTTATACGAATGCCACCCTATAAATCTTAGACAGAAAGTACGCAATGAAAATTTTGTTAATTGGTTCTGGTGGTCGTGAGCATGCTCTAGCCTGGAAAATGGCACGCTCGCCTCGCGTTCAAAAAGTATTTGTTGCTCCCGGTAATGGCGGAACAGCTAAGCAACAGCAACAAGGCATTGAAAATCTTCCGATCAGCGATCTTCAAGAGTTAGCTAATTTTGCTAAGCGTGAGAATATTGCTTTCACTGTGGTTGGGCCCGAAGCGCCACTGGCAGCCGGCATTGTCGATGTCTTTCGTAACCAAGGTCTACGAATCTTTGGTCCCACGCAATTGGCAGCCCAATTGGAATCCTCAAAGGACTTTTCCAAAGCATTCATGAAACGCCATGGCATCCCAACGGCCGACTACCAAACGTTTAGTAGCGCAGTGGAGGCACATGCCTACATTGATCAGAACGGTGCACCGATTGTGATTAAAGCTGATGGTCTGGCTGCAGGTAAGGGTGTGGTGGTGGCCATGAGCCTCCCCGAGGCGCACATGGCAGTAGACATGATGCTGTCAGATAACAAACTGGGTGATGCAGGTGCCCGTGTTGTGATTGAGGAGTTCATCACTGGTGAAGAGGCTAGCTTTATTGTGTTGGTTGATGGTCAAAATGTAGTGCCGCTAGCCACTAGTCAAGACCACAAACGTTTACGCGATGGCGATCAGGGTCCCAATACGGGCGGCATGGGTGCCTATTCTCCTGCGCCGGTGGTAAGCCCCGAAATCCATGCGCGAGCGATGCGCGAGGTCATCTTGCCTACGGTTCTAGGCATGAAAGCGGATGGAATTCCCTATACTGGATTTTTGTATGCTGGCTTAATGATTAGCCCCGAGGGTCAAATCAAAACCCTTGAGTTCAACTGTCGGATGGGTGACCCAGAAACGCAACCGATCATGGCAAGGCTGGAGAGCGACCTAGTTGAGGCACTTGATAAAGCGATTGATGGCAAGCTCGACGAAGTGGACCTTAAATGGGACCGGCGCATTGCACTTGGAGTTGTCCTTGCAGCCCATCACTATCCCGATACTCCCAGAACAGGTGACCCAATCAATGGGATCCCCAATCCAAGTGATGACCAGATTGTCTTTCATGCGGGCACCAAACTGCACGACGATCGGTTGCTTACCTCTGGCGGTCGAGTATTGTGCGTAGTTGGTCTGGCGGATACTGTAAAGGCTGCCCAACAAAAGGCGTATTCTGCGATTGAGCAGATTCATTTTGATGGAATGCAATACCGCAAAGATATTGGTTTTAGAGCGATTAAGTAAAAAGGGTAAATGATGGCAAGCAGCGTTGATACTCAGGCAGTAAAAAATTACTTACTTGGTCTTCAAGATCGCATTACGTCGGCAACTGCTGCACTTGATGGAAAAACATTTGTAACTGACTCTTGGGAAAAACCGAAGGACAGCAAATTACAAGGTTCGGGACGAACCTGCATACTAGAAAATGGCAATGTTCTCGAGAAAGGTGGTGTTGGGTTCTCCCACGTGAGCGGCAATCAATTACCGCCTGCCGCAACCCAAAATCGTCCTGAGATCGCTGGACGAAGCTTCGAAGCTATGGGCGTCTCTTTAGTGTTTCATCCACGCAAT
>JAIXPN010000026.1 GCA_027486235.1 Burkholderiaceae bacterium | reverse complement strand
TGAATTCAATGACTGCGGCCGCCGATATCACCCCAGCTAGCTTAGTCGTGACGGCTACTGGTAGCAACAAGATCTATGATGGCAATCCATCGGCAACCGTTTCCCTGGGGCTTTCAGGCCTCATGGCTGGTGATGCGCCTGATGTGACCCCCGCTAGCTATACAGCTACTTTTGCTGATAATCAGGTCGGCACTGCAAAAAACATAGCGGTATCGGGTATTACGTTGACGGGTTCTGCCGCCATTAACTATGCATTTAATTCGACAGCCACTACCACTGCCGATATCACCCCAGCTACCTTAGTCGTAACAGCGACTGGTAATAACAAGGTGTATGACGCCACAACCGCTGCTACTGTGAATCTAACGGGTAATTCAATCGGATCTGATCACGTTCGCATTACAGCATCGGGTGCTGCCTTTGCTGATAAAAATGTTGGTAGCGCTAAGACCATTTCCATTTCCGGAATTACCCTGTCTGGTGCAGATGCGGTCAACTACACCTTAGCGGGCGTGAATTCAATGACTGCGGCCGCCGATATCACCCCAGCTAGCTTAGTCGTGACGGCTACTGGTAGCAACAAGATCTATGATGGCAATACATCGGCAACCGTTTCTTTGGCAAGTAATGCCTTCGCTGGAGATGTGGTTGATCTTGCTTATACCGGAGCAACTTTTGCAAATAAAAATGCCGGAACTGCGAAGACTATTACTGTAGCCGGCTTATCGATTTCTGGTGCAGATGCAGCCAACTATACTGTGGCCAGCTCTGTCAGCACTACAGCTAATATCACCCCTAAGACAATTTCTGCAAACTTTAGTATTGTTGATAAGGTGTATGACGGCACGTCAGCAGTTTCGTTTACAGCAAATACGATTGTTGGCTTGATTGCTGGAGATAGCTTATCTTACAGCGCTGGCAATGCAACTTTTGCTGATGTCAATGTCGGCACGAATAAGCCAGTAGTGATCTCTGCGATTACTCTCTCGGGTGCCGATGCTGGCAACTATGTCTTGAGTAATTCCCAGGCCAACTTTGTTGCCAACATTACGCCAGCCCCATTAACCATCATTGCCGCCGCGAAATCCATCGTTTATGGCGATCGAGTTCTGCCGGCGCTTACTTATACGCACTCGGGTTTAATTGGTAGCGATGCAATTACTGGCGCATTAGCCGCTCCGAGCAATCTCAGTCTGTTTAATGGTAACGATGGTTCAGCCAGCCCAGTGAGTGGCGGCAGCATCAGTTACCCCATCGGATTAGGCTCGATTAGTGCCGGATCAAACTACCAAATCATCTACGTTCCTGCAAACGTTAATGTGACACCAAAGACGGTTACTATATCGACCGCGCCGATTGCGACCTTAAGCTATGGAACGGCCTTTAATCTGAGTGCAGTCGCTGCTACTGCAACCGGTTTAATTAATGGCGATTACATATCTTCAGTAACTGCTGAATTTGTCAATGGTGGAACACGTGTTTCTACAGTTGCTTCAACGATGGCCGCAGGTGCATATCCTCAATCTATCGAGGTAGTACCCGGTACTGCTATGGGAAGAGGATTATCAAACTACAACCCAATCTATGCGAAGGGTAATCTTACAATTAACCCTGCACCATTGACTATTCAGGTAGTGAATGATGCCAAGCTTGTTACCAGCTCTGACTCAGCTTCGTATGGCGGAGTGATTGCCAGCGGATTTAAGAATGGTGAGACATTGGTTAACCTCGGCGGTACTCTTGTCATTAGCCGCTCGAATGCAAGTGTTCAGTCCGTAGGTTCATATACCGGAGTGCTCAATGCTTCTGGCTACACCTCAAGCAATTACGCCATTACCTATGTTCCTGGTAATTTTGACATTCTGCCAGTAGAGACTTTGTTGGTAAAAATGGGTAATGTGAGCGCCACTTACGGCAATGCTTTGACGTATTCACCGGTTGCAAGTTATTTAACAGCAAATAACACACTCATCGCATCTTCAAATGTCTCCTCCGGGCTGACTGTGACAACGAATGGAAATCAAGTCCAAGTCAGCGATGGTGTAGGTGGTCAATACAGTTTTGTTGCCAGCCCAACAGGAGGGCAGTTGAGCTCATCAGGAGTACTAAACGCGGGCTCTTATTTATTGAGCGCAGGATCCCCAGTGATCTCTGGCTCAAGCTTTACTCGCGCATTTGTGGTTGGTGCCGCAACCATATTGCCCAAGGCACTTGCGGTAGGTACTGACTTTACAATTGCACCAATCACCAAGGTGTATGACGGAAATACATCAATCGCTTCTGCTGGCTCTGCAGTTATTAGAACTGCTGCAAGCAATATTCGTGTAAGCGATTTGATCCAGGTTGCATCAAGCGGATCATATGCTCATAAGAATGTAGGTTCGGGATTGTCTTATGCAATCGATATTAATTTGACTGGTACTGACGCTGGCAACTACTACATTAGCGGTGGTTCTAGTGCGACCGGTAGTAATGGCGTGATTACTCAATTAACCACCCCAGTAAGTTGGGTTGGTCCAACAGCAGGTGGTTATTGGTCAAATCCAAGTAATTGGACTGGCGGTGCAATCCCAGACTTTGCAAACGTTCAATCCACCACGATCCCAGCTGGAGTGAGTGTTATTTATGATGCAGGCCTAACAACCCCAGTCCAAACTATTGTTTCGAATAGTGGCAACATCACATTTGCAAGCTTACCAGCGGGCGCTCAATCAATACCCATGAATATCAATGGCTCGGGTTCGGTAACAATTTCTGATGGCGCTTCAATCAGATTAGCGGGTACCACCAGTTCATATTCAGGTAATACGATTTTGGGAGCCGGATCTAGAGTAATAGCTGCCACCAATAATGCAATTGGTGCAGGCAATATTCAATCCAATGGCGGGGAGTTTGGTGTCGCCAGCTCGGTTGTATTGCCACGGATAGTTGCTACAGGTTCAATGACCTTGGTCAGCAGTATTGATACAGTTGGCGCTCAGTCGTACGGTAATTTAACTTTGGCATCTACGGCAAATGGTTTGAATACATCGGGCTCAGGGACGCAGACCATTGCCCTTAGAACAAACAATGCCAATATTCAATTGAATGGAAGCATTAATGGACTTGTTGATAAGACCCAATCGCTTACGATCGATGCGGGCACTGCCAATGTCACTATTGGCGGCAGCATCGGAAACCAAACCCGCTTGGAGCATCTGTCTGTTACGGGCGGCCGTATCAATATTTTGGCCGATATTCTGACCAGCAATAGTCAAACCTACAACGGAGCTGTTTATATTGGCGATGCTAGCTATATTGGGCAAACCCCAAGCGTTGGTTTCTTATTCACGACTCAATATCGTCGTTATTTCAGCTACAGCGGATCGAGCACTAGCAGCAGCATTAGCCATCTCAATAATGATCCAATCTATGTTCGCACATTGGTGTCTGAGGATCCAGAGATTACATTTAATGGCACTGTCAATGACACCGTAGCCAACACGCATACATTGTTACTGGCTGCAATTGCACCAACAAGCTCAAGTACATGGAGTAATGCATCGAGCATTAACTTCAATCAAGGCGTTGGTAATACTGCACCGCTCTATAGCTTAAATGCCCAGGTTATTGTCGAGCGCTCTCAAGCAGACTCGCTCAGTGCCCACATTGGTTCTATTCAAGTTCGGGATGGGGTGGAGACCTACTCCGATCAGACCTATCGCGCGAATGTCATGGTGGCGCGTTCTAGCAATCAACCTGGAACAGTCACATTCTCAGTCTTCGATCCGAATGCAGCGATCAACTATCTCCTGCCAGTACAAACAGCAAGCAATAGCTCATGCCAGGGAGCAACCTGCGGACGGATGAACTTGCAAAACCCAAATCATTTAGATGCTCTAGTCATCAATGGAGACAACAACTATGGTGGTAATCAAAATAATGCTCTAGGAGCAGGTTATTGGAGAGCGCCTGCAACAGAAAATAATGCACTGGGATATGTGGCCCCAGTTGTACAACCCACCTTACCACCACAAAGTACAGAACAGCGCAATCCACCGCCATTCCATCAGAATATGCAGAATCTCTTATCAAGTCCCATGAACATGGGACCTGGAGAAGCGGGTACTGTAAAAGTATCTATGGTTAGCCCAGATAATCTGAGAGCTTATGGCAGTCTTAGTGATATACCAGCGCCTATAGCTAAAACACTTAATGTGATCATTCAGACTCGTGTCAATGGCGAGCTCTTGAACTTTGCTACAAGTGCACCAACAAACGGATTTGTATTTACGATGCCCGAGCCGCTTACCCCAAGATATACATTTGTTAGCCAGCAATTGGCTGCAGATGGATTACCTAATACCTTGCAGTTGGCAGCGGTTCGCCCCGATGGTAAGCCTTTACCATCCTGGCTGAAGTTCAACCCTGAGACCAAAACCTTCACGGCCGATCGCATTCCTGAGGGAACCCCGGATATGCAGTTGAAGATACAAACTATTCAAAATGGGCGAGTCATTGAAGAGATCATTGTGACGATTGATTTGCCCAACTAAGGATCGTAAGTTCTGCCATTTGATGTGCAAACACATCAATCACCAAAAAGCTGCATGAAAACAACACCTTAGTGCTCAAAGGTATTATGATTAGCGCCATTAGTTAATTTATCTCATAAATAGTGTTTATGAATACCCAGCGCATTCTATTTATTCTTTTGATTGGAGCAGTCTCTGCACCATCCAATCCTTTGTTTGCTCAGGTGCCACCGCCGCAGAGACCGCCCATTGATGCTGGCGCTTTGCAGCAAGGTCTCGAGCGCCAGTTGCCGATGCCATCGCCATTACCATTGCCAGAGCCTTCCCGTGAACCTGAAAAACCCAAAGATCCCAAAGTCAAAGAAGTGCGCGTGGATGTCAAACGCTTTGAGCTCGAGGGAGTGAAAACTATTCCCGAAGAAAAAGTCCAGGCCATCTTAAAACCCTTCCTCAATAAATCACTGACGTTTGAGGAGTTGCAAAAAGTCTGTGATGTGATCATCGATTTTTATCGGCAAAACGGTTTACTTGTTCAAGCTACGTTACCGCCGCAGCGCATCGCCGATGGCGTGGTGCGCATTGCTATCACCGAAGCAAAATTAAGTCAGGTGATTGTTGATACACCCAAAGGACCAACGCGTTTTAGTAAAGATACGGTGACAGCCTACATCACCGATGTCAATCCGATCGGTTCACCATTAAATACTCAAGCGATTGAGCGTGCATCACTCTTACTCAATGAGACTCCAGGCGTGATTGTGGCCAGTCAGTTGCAGCCTGGAGAGGCTCCGGGTGAGACCGCCCTCAAAATGGAGTTAACGGATGGCCCATTGATTCAAGGTAAGGCAGAAGCCAATAACTACGGTAGCCGCAGCACCGGGCAAAATCAGGGCATTGTGGCCTTTAACTTAAATAATCCACTAGGCATTGGTGATCAAGCCTCGGTGAACGGAATTTACTCCGAAGGCTCGCAATACATTCAAGGCGCTTATTCCTTACCCGTATCGCGCGATGGTTTGCGGCTGGGGGTTTCTGGAACGTATCTCAACTACAAGAATGTGAGTAACTACGGCTATCCCAATGGTGGCTATGGTGATGCCTGGACAACCGGTGTTAATTTGGCTTATCCCTTAATTCGTCGACAGGGAACCAATGTCAATACCTCTCTTGGTTATGACATCAAAAGCTACATGAACAAAAGCTTCTTAACCAATTCAGTAATCAGTGCGTATGACATTAAAAATATTACGGCCAGCATCTCGGGTAACCACTACGACAGTTTTGGGGGTGGGGCCATTAGTGCGGGTTCGATCGGTATTGTGTTGGGTAATTTAGCCATTTCACCAACCAGTGGCACTGGCTATGGAGTCAATACACCCATGAGCTTTACTAAAGTGACCTTCTCCGCTAATCGCAATCAACAGTTGGTGGCCGATGGCAAGACCACTTTGTATGTTGGTGTCTCTGGACAAATCGCTTCAGTGAACCTCAACTCCGCTGAGCAGTTTTATCTCGGTGGCCCGTACGGGGTTCGCGCTTACCCAGTCGCTCAAGGTGGCGGATCGCAAGGGGGCTTGGGAACGATTGAGTTGCGCCAACAACTGCCTTACAACGTTTTGGGATCGATCTTCTTTGATGCGGGCGTGATTCAGCAGTACAAAAATACCCCATCCGGTGATTGGCAGGGGGCAACTAATGCCAATAACGTCTATTGGCTTAAAGGTACCGGTTTTGGGGCTAAATGGAACTATGAGGGTTGGAGCTTAGGTGCCATGGTGGCCTGGCAGGTCGGTCAAAACCCTTTATATACCTTCACAGGCCAAAAAGTAGCGGTAGACGGCACCACCACCAACCCCCGGGGTTGGATTACGGCCAGTTACCAGTTTTAAGTCCCCAAAATGCGGTCAATCACGACCCTTTTTCTGGCCTTTTTGGGCTGGTTTGGACCCGGTTTTGCACACGCTCAAACTACCGTTGATCGCTGGACTTTAGAGTCCAAAGAGATCATCACAGAGGCGTACACCACGAGCGAATCGAACACCACGTTCGGAATTTTTTGCTCTGCGAATCAATGCATGTTTTATTTGCATCAACCAGTAGCGTGTCTACCCAATCAACGTTACCCAGCACTCGCGCGCAATCAAATTCAAGCGCAAGCCATCACGATGAAGTGCACACTCGTGGGTAATAAATTGTTTCTGATCTTGGAGCCGTTTAATACTATTTTGCAAGCAACGCAAATTGGTGAGCAAATTAGTTTTGCGGTTTCACTGCAGTCCAGTGACTTTATAACCACTCGATTTAGTTTGTCAGGAGCGCGTCAAGCAGTCACTCAAGCCTTGCAAATTTCGTCACAAAAAGCTGCGCCAAAAGTGTCACCACCTGTGCAACCGGCGCCTCCAAAAGTACCGCAACCAGTTCGACCGAATGCAAAAGATTCAGTCACATAAAACACATGTTTTGTGAGACAAAAATCGCAGCGGTTTTTGACCATAACAAGGGGTAAAAATTGGTCCTTTTTGAGGCTTAATCTGCTTAAATTTTAAGCAGCCTTTTAGACCCCGTTTTTGGTCTTTTTCACAAAAATCACAACAGCATAAAAATCCTTCTGATTGACGAAATCTTGATAGTACGAGGGTTGGCGCTTACCCTCCCGTAAGGATGGTTTATTGCCCACCAGTTCTGTTACCCTAACGGTGTAGTCAATATGGCAGACAAGCTTTATCCAGGTTGGTTTTGCGGTTTAAATCCACTGTGTAATCGAAGCAAAATTAATGAACCAAAAACGCGATTTATTTGAAGACAAACGTTGTAACTTTTCTGATAGAGACGTACCAACTTTCTCTGCGTGATGCGAGAGATGACACCCTCTTTTTTTCTTCAATTCAGCGTCACTTTTTTCAAGCACAAAATTTAATTTCTGCAGCAATTCATTCCAAAAAATTTCGTACTGATTTTTTAGTCATTCTCTTAATCGGATCGCAAACGCATTTTGCGATCGCGCAAAATAATCCGAACACACTCCCAAGCGGTGGAAAAGTTGTTGCAGGTTCAGCCACCATTTCGCAAACATCGAATGCCACATCGGCGACGATGAACGTTAATCAAACTTCACAACGCGCGGTGATTAATTGGGATTCATTTAATGTTGGCAGCAATGCGCAAGTGAACTTTAATCAGCCCAACAGCAGTGCAGTGATTCTCAATCGCGTGAGCACGGGCGCGAGTCCATCGGTGATCGATGGCGCACTGAGAGCCAATGGTCAAGTGGTCTTAGTAAACCCCAATGGAGTGACCTTTGGTAAGGGTGCCCAAATTAACGCCGCTGGGGTGGTGGCTACCACCATGGATATGGCCAAT
>JAIXPN010000003.1 GCA_027486235.1 Burkholderiaceae bacterium | reverse complement strand
ATGACCCAAATCATGTTTCCGTATATTGGGCTTATCTCTCTAGTTTCCCTGTCAGCAGGAATCCTCAATAGTTTTGGACGTTTTGCCATACCGGCATTTACCCCCGTTCTTCTCAACCTATCCCTCATCGGTGGGGCCGTGATAGTAGCGCCACACCTTGAACAGCCGATATACGCTCTCAGTGCTGGTGTGATTGTTGGCGGCATCTTGCAGCTTGGCATTCAAATACCCGCACTTCTAAAATTAGGACTCTTGCCGCGAATCGCTATTTTTCCGAAAGCAATCAAGGCAGCTTGGCAAAATCCTGATGCGCGGCGCGTTATTAAATTAATGGTACCCGCTGTCTTTGCTGTGTCTGTGGCGCAGATTTCATTGATTATCAACACTAATATCGCCTCCCATTTGCAAACCGGGAGCGTTTCATGGCTCTCTTATGCCGACCGCCTGATGGAATTTCCGACGGCACTCTTGGGGGTCGCACTTGGAACCGTTTTGCTTCCAAGCCTTAGCAAGGCGAATGCCAATCAAGATACCCAGCAGGCGGGTGAACTATTGGTCTGGGGGCTTCGGCTAACCTTTTTATTAGCCGCTCCTTGCGCATTAGCTCTCTTTCTCTTTGGTACACCAATTTCGGCAGTGCTGTATCACTACGGTCAATTCAACAACCTGGATGTGGAGATGACCCGTCAGGCACTTGCTGCTTATGGGGTTGGCTTAATTGGATTAATCCTTGTGAAGATTTTGGCTCCCGGTTTTTACTCCCGCCAAGATATTCGTACACCAGTCAAAATTGCATTACTAGTCCTCGTGTTTACCCAACTAGCCAATATCGTCCTGGTTCCAATATTTGCGCATGCAGGACTAGCGCTATCGGTTGGCTTGGGCGCTTGCATCAATGCAGGGCTTTTGTGGTTTGGCCTCCGTAAACGTGGCGCCCTTCCAGTCTCTGCCGGTTGGATGAAATACCTCGGTCAGCTCTCTGTTGGTTTATTGCCACTTGGCCTGCTGCTCTTTTATGGTGCAAGTACACACGACTGGTTAGCATTACAGGCAAATCCCTTCATGCGGATTGGTCTTCTAGGACTTTGGCTAATGGCTGCAGCTGTTGTTTACTTCGCCGCCCTCTGGCTGGTCGGATTGCGCTGGCAAAATTTCCTGCGTCATGCAAAATAGGAAATATGCCAACCCAACAGCTCGATTACTTTTCCACACTTGTTGCTGAGGACGAACACTTTCCCCTCACCGAGGCAAGTATTGCAGTTGCCCAACACGCTTTTCCTGATCTTGATGTACAACATACACTCGATGAAATTGATCAATTAGGAGATCGTCTTAAAAAACGTATTTCTGCAGACGCCTCTGCTGTACAGCGCTTACAGCAACTCAAACATTTTTTCTACACTGAACTCGGCTTTGGTCCCAACCCCAATGATTTTTATGCGCCGGAGAACTCTTACTTACATCATGTTTTGCACAGTCGCCGAGGTATACCTATCTCGTTGGCAATCCTGATGATGGAATTAGGGCATCAAATTGGTTTAAAAATTCGCGGCGTATCGTTTCCAAATCACTTTATGCTTAGAGTTTCTCTTCCTCAGGGGGAGGTCATCATGGATCCCTTGACTGGTGCATCTCTAGCAAAACATGAGCTTCAAGAAATGCTAGATCCATACCTAGAGGCTCGTGGCTATGTTGGCGAGCTGCAATTACCTCTTAATGTTTTTCTGCGAGTCTCTAGTTCTCGAGAAATACTGTCTCGCTTTTTGCGTAACCTAAAGTTAATCTACACCGAACATGAGCGTTGGGAGCGCCTACTGGGGGTTCAACAACGCCTTGTCATTTTGTTGCCAGACTCTATTGAGGAAGTGCGGGATCGTGGATTGATTTTTGCGCAATTAGAGTATCTCCGCCCAGCGATTGAAGATATGCAAACGTATTTAAGTGCCGAGCCCAATGCCAGCGATGCAGAGGAAATTCGTGAGCACATCGCAACCCTTGAAAATCAAGTGCGGCAACATTAAATCGTTTGTAATTGATGCCAACTAAGGTTTTATCCATCGTCGGCCCCACTGGAGTCGGAAAAAGTAACTTAGCGCTTGCGCTTGCTCGCCAATGTAAAGAGCTAGGCCTCAAGGTTGAAATCATTAGCATGGACTCCGCCTTGGTTTACAAGGGAATGGATATCGGTACTGCAAAACCAAGTGCGGCAGAACAAACAGAGGTTGTCCATCACTTAATTGATATTTTGGATCCGAGCCAACATTACTCTGCAGCTCAATTTGCGAGCGATGCTAAGGAGCTCGTTGCCGAAATTAAACAACGTGGAAGTATTCCCATCGTTGTCGGTGGCACGATGCTCTATTGGCGCGCATGGGTCTATGGTTTCTCAAACTTACCCCCGGCAGACACAAAAGTACGCGATCAATTGGATCGTGAAGCTGCTCAAATTGGTTGGCCTGCTATGCATGCAAAGTTAGCTTTACTAGACCCGTCCAGTGCAGAGCGACTTCAGCCTAACGATAGTCAGCGTATACAACGCGCCCTGGAAGTATTTGCAATTACTGGTCGACCACTATCCGATCTCTTCGAAGAAACCCCCAGCCTTGCTGGTCGAAAGCAAGAGCCTAATCCTGATTGGGTTGAGCTTATCTCACTGGAACCATCAGATCGCAAAGTCTTGCATGCCCGCTTAGAACAGCGTTTTGATCAAATGCTCAATAGTAATTTCATTGCCGAGGTGGAGCTCCTTCGAAATCGTGGCGACCTCCATCCGAATCTCCCTGCCATTCGCTCTGTAGGGTATCGACAAGTTTGGGAATATCTAGCAGGCGAGTCAGATTGGGAGACGATGAAGCAAAAAGCCTACGCTGCCACGCGACAATTGAGCAAACGCCAAATGACATGGCTACGCGCCATGAATCGTCAGGTTTTTGATCCGTTTGATTCTGAGCAAATGGAACTGGCCCAGAAAAAATGTCTTGCTCTTTTGCGGGGCCTCAGTTAGATCACAATAGTCTGTGGGGTGCCTTGGGGACGTTCCACAATCTCGCCCAAACTCCAAGACCGTAGACCCTGTTGATTAATGCTGGCAATAACTGCATCAGCATCCTGCTGACTAACCACGACGACCATACCAATTCCGCAATTAAATACGCGCACCATCTCTGCATCAGCGACGCCGCCCTTCATTTGTAACCAGCGGAACAAATCTGGCATCTGCCATGAATCACGATGAAGTACTGCTTGGGTATTCTCCGGGAGAACACGAGGCACATTGTCTACCAAGCCGCCGCCAGTAATATGGGCTAAACCTTTAATCGAGTGATTGGCCATGATGTTCAATAATGGCTTGACATAGATTTGGGTGGGCGCCATCACCAGCTCACGCAAAGAACGGCCGGCAATCTCTTCGGTCGGTTTTGCTCCGGCACGTTCAATAATCTTGCGGATTAAGGAATAGCCATTCGAGTGCGCACCACTCGAGGCAATACCAATAACACTGTCACCCGGCTTGATGGTGGATCCATTAATAATCTTTGATTTCTCAACCACGCCAACTGCAAAACCTGCCAAATCATATTCACCCGGGGGATACATTCCCGGCATCTCGGCAGTCTCACCACCAATTAGGGCGCATCCTGCTAACTCACACCCTTTGGCGATCCCAGCAACTACTGTGGTCGCTGTATCAACTGAGAGCTTGCCGCAGGCGAAGTAGTCGAGAAAGAAGAGAGACTCGGCCCCCTGCACCAAAATGTCGTTCACACTCATGGCCACTAAATCTTGGCCAATGGTCTCATGGCAATTCCACTCAAAGGCCAATTTCAACTTAGTTCCAACACCATCAGTGCCAGAGACGAGAACGGGCTCCTGATACCTCTTTGGAACCTCAAATAGGGCTCCAAAGCCCCCGATTCCAGCCAAAACACCTTCCCGCATGGTTTTTTTGGCAAAAGGCTTAATACGGTCTACTAGGGCGTCACCAGCATCAATATCGACACCTGCGTCACGATAGGAGAGGCCTGGGGCTGATTGGGGTTTGGAAGAATTGGTCATCGTATGGTCTTTGGGAAAATCAGGGAAATACTGGAAATCCGCTTATTCGTTCATTTTGATCGGTAGAATCTCTGAATTCTAGAGTATTGAGGCCGTATGGCAGAAATTTTTACCCCCTTTCTCGTTGCTTTTATCTTGGCCTATATCCTGCGGCCCATTTGTCTACGGATCGAGGGTATTGGCCTGGGTAAGGTCTTTGCGAGCTCCATCAGCATTCTTTTTGGCTTGACTGTACTAGCCATCATCTTGCTTTTATTAATCAATCTCCTGCGCTATGAAATCCCCCTCATCAAAGCACAGTTACCAATTTGGTTACAGAGTATTCAGACATGGCTTGCCCCAAAACTGACCAGCCTCAATATTGATATTGATTGGACAGCACTTCGAGAGGCGATTACTCATCAAATTACTGCACATTTTTCAGCAAATGCCAATCAAATTCTGAGCACCAGTATTGAAACTGTTTTGGCTTCAGGCAGCTCCGTAGTGGGTGGTTTTGTTAATTTGATTTTGATCCTCTTTGTCCTGTTTTATTTGTTAATCGATTGGGATCACTTTTTTGCCTTACTCAAACAATTAATTCCTATCCGTTTTCAAGTGACTGCGCAACAGTTGGTGAAAGAGACCGATGAACTTCTCTCTCAGTACCTACGAGGACAGATGTTGGTGATCTTGATCATGGCTGTTTTCTATAGCGCCGGTCTTAGCCTTACTGGTATGCAGGGTGCTCTTGGCTTAGGCGTATTTACCGCTTTAGTGATCATCATTCCCTATATTGGTATCGCAATTGGTTTAATCCTCGCGGTACTCTCTGTTATTTTGCAATTTGGTTTTGGTACTGAACTCATCATTGTCTTGATCGTCTTTGGAATCGGGCAAGTACTTGAGGGATTTTTCTTGACTCCGCGCTTAGTCGGCGAACGAATTGGTCTTCACCCTGTTGCAGTTCTTTTTGCCCTATTAATTTTCGCCAAACTTTTTGGTTTCTTCGGTGTCCTCTTAGCACTTCCGGCTAGCGCAATCGTGCTGGTCCTCATTCGTTTCGCTTGGTCGCTCTACGAACAAAGCGCTTGGTATCGCAAATAGCTAGGAGTTCATGAGTCATTCTTCTGCCCTACCCCGTCAATTTGCGCTTGACCTAAGCCAAACACCGCCAGCCTCGATACATAATTTTCTAGTTAGCGGCAATGAAGAACTAAAAGATGCAATCGAACAATCGATGGCCTCTTGGCCGCTCATGTCAGCAGAGGATAGCAACCCTCTTGAGCGCCGTTGGCTATATTGGTGGGGAGCAAGCGGCTCCGGTCGCAGTCATCTTTTGCAGGCGATTAGCAATGCTGCTAGGGGTAAAAGTATCCGCCAAAGCGATCTCAATCCGAATCAGCCAAATGCGTGGATAGATCTTGAGGATCAGCTTTCCAGATTAAGCAATCAAGAGGTCATTGTCATCACCGTCGATGATGTTGATCAGCTTGATGAACGTCTGCAGGGCAGTCTTTTTAGGATCCTTAATTTAGTCCAAGCCTGCTCACGGTACTTTATTTATCTTGCCGGCACTCTTGCACCTCATGGTTTGCAATTGCGGGAAGATCTGCGGACTCGCTTAGCTTGGGGACTGATTTTTCAGGTACATCCCCTAACAGACTCAGAAAAGGTTGCTGCACTTTCACGGGCCGCTAAAGATCGGGGCCTAAACTTATCGGCGGATGTATTGCCATGGCTAATCAATCATTTCTATCGCGATATGCCCAGTCTCATGGCAATGATCGATGCCCTAGATGCATACTCCCTTGAAACGAAACGAGCAATTACGCTCCCCTTAGTCCGCGAACTCCTTCAAATTGCCGGAAATAAAAAATGACACGTCTAGCTTTATTTGATTTAGATCACACTCTTCTTCCCTTTGATAGCGATTATGAGTGGGGCCAATTTTTGGTTCGGCAAGGTGTTGTTGATGGCGAGAAATACGCAAAAGCGAACGATCAGTTCTATGCTGACTATAAAGTTGGTAAATTGGATATTGACGCCTTCTTACGCTTTGCACTGAAGCCCTTATCGGAAAATACTCGCGAGCAACTTCAACAGTGGCACGATTCTTTCATGCAAGAAAAGATTAGTGGTCAGTTGCATCCAGCGTCATTGGCCTTGGTTCAAAGACATCAGGCTGCTGGTGACCTGTGCTGCGTTGTAACAGCTACAAACAGCTTTGTCACACGACCCATTGTGCATGCGTTTGGTATTGAGCATTTGGTTGCCACCGATCCAGCGACAGAAAATAATCAAGCAGATGGTCGTTTTACGGGTGGCATTCGAGGGATTCCGAGCTTTAAAGAAGGAAAGGTAACCCGCGTACATGCCTGGCTAAACGATCAAGGCTTATCCTTTGAAAACCTAGACAAGAGTTTCTTCTACTCCGATTCGATTAACGATCTACCTCTGTTAGAGTGCGTGAGTGACCCTATTGCAACGAACCCAGATGCGCGCCTTAGGGCTGAAGCTGAAAAACGAAACTGGCCGATTCTTGAACTTTTTCAGTCAACTTAGCCACTTACGATCTAGCCACCCATGATTGCGAAATTTCTCGATCGCCTGCTACGTCGAGGCCCGCGTCCCAAATCCAATCAATCGGGTGCAATCCTTGTTGCTCATAAAGTCCATAAGAAAACCCACCGGATTGACCCCATGCTTCTCTCGAAGAATGCGGTCAAAGTTACCCATACACTCCAACAAGCAGGATATAAAGCCTATATTGTTGGCGGCGCTGTACGCGATCTTGTATTGGGCATAGCACCTAAAGATTTTGATGTTGCGACCAACGCAACACCCGAGCAAGTCCAAAAATTATTTCGGCGCTCTCGCTTAATTGGGCGGCGCTTTCAAATCGTACACGTGACCTTTTTTGGAAAAGAGCGCCCAGAAATAATTGAAGTTTCTACTTTCCGGGCAGTTCTTGAGAATGTGGGTGAACATGTGGCTGAGAGTGGTCGCATCTTGCGGGATAATGTTTGGGGTAGCCACGCTGAAGATGCGGCACGGCGTGATTTCACGATCAACGCGATGTACTATGACCCAGCCAGTGAGACAGTTCTGGATTATCACGGTGGTATGAACGATATTCGCGCCAAAACGATTCGTATGATTGGCAACCCAAGCAAACGGTATCGCGAAGATCCTGTTCGCATGTTGCGCGCAATTCGATTTGCAGCAAAAACAAATTTTCAGATTGAATCAGAAACTCTAAAGCCGATCTCGGAGCTTGGTGATCTCATTCACGATGTGCCCAGCGCCCGACTCT
Source organism: Burkholderiaceae bacterium (assembly GCA_027486235.1). Classification (GTDB taxonomy): domain Bacteria; phylum Pseudomonadota; class Gammaproteobacteria; order Burkholderiales; family Burkholderiaceae; genus Polynucleobacter; species Polynucleobacter hoetzingerianus. The sequence continues at coordinate 54,295 of JAIXPN010000003.1, read as the reverse complement.
TTGATGAGATCCTAAAGCTACTCATGTCTGGTCATGCATGGGCTGGTATTCAGGCACTGCAGGATGCGGGACTGCATCATGGCCTCTTACCCTTGATTGATAAAGCATTAGCAAATGATTCTTCGGCACAATTTATTCAACGGGCTTTACGTAATACCGACGAGCGGATTCAATCTGGCAAATCGGTATCGCCAGGATTTTGATTTGCCGCCCTCTTATGGCCTGACTTAGAGCTGCGCTGGCGATCATTGCTGGCTGGCGGGATGCCTCATTTACCAGCTCTTCATGCTGCAATTGACGACACCATTGCCCAACAAAATGCGGGGATCACCATCCAACGTCGTCATGAGGGAGATATGCGCGATATTTGGACCATGCAACCCCGTTTTGAAAAGCGTATTGGGCGCTATCCCTATCGCCTTCTCGAAGTACCCCGCTTTAGGGCGGGATATGACTTCATGCTTCTCCGTAGTCAAACGGGATCGTGCAATGCAAGTCTTGGACAGTGGTGGACAGATTTTATTCATGCGGATTTACCCGAACGGGAGGCGCTCTTAGCGAAAGCAAAGGAGGAGGATCTCCAGTCTGGTCAAGTTCCATCAAACCCCAATAAGAAAAGGCGCAGACGCTCAAAAAAGCCTCTCAAAGAGGCTGAAAAAAGCATGGATCTCGAAATGGGTGACGGCAAGCACGAATAATTTTTTTTCAGTAAAGTAAGCCATATTTCAAATGGAATAAATATGGCGCAGGCCTTTATTGGATTTGGTGGAAACATTGGGGATGCTCGGCAGATCATCACTGATGCCATCGTTTGCCTAGCGCAACATATCGAAGTTCATATTCTCAACAAGAGCTGCTTTTACCAAAGCGCGCCCGTTAATGCGGTGGGTGACGACTACATCAATGCGGTAGTTGAGGTTGATACACAACTAAACCCTTATGGTTTATTGTATGTTTGCCAAACCATTGAACAGCAATTTGGTCGTGAACGCCCGTTCGCCAATGCGCCGCGTACTCTTGATCTAGATATTTTGTTTTATGAAGGCGTAAAACAGGACCATTTAGACCTTACTATTCCACACCCAAGAATTACTGAACGCTCTTTTGTCATTCTCCCCCTTCTTGAAATCTGCCCAGATTTCTTCCTACCCGATCGTGGCCCACTGAAAGAATTTTTGCCACAAATTGCCGACCAACGCATTACTCGCTTAACCTGCAAACATTGTGATTGCGGTCAGCAAGTCCACTAATTAATTGAGGGGAGATGTCCCCCAATATCGTATCCACGGGGTCTCGATTAAAATCACGATATGAGCTATTTACAAGACAATAAGCCAATCACGATTACCAAGCTGATCACAATGCATAGTGAAGGTGAGAAGATTGCCGTTCTCACTGCCTACGACTCAACGATGAGCGCCTTACTCAATCGTTGTGGTGTAGAGGTGATTTTGGTCGGTGACTCGCTGGGCAATGTTGTGCAAGGCCACAGCAGTACTACCCCAGTTACCATCGAAGAGATGGCCTATCACACAGAGTGTGTTGCGCGAGCCAATCATCATGCATTCTTGATCGCCGATCTTCCTTTTGCATCCTACGGCGATCCAGTTCAAGCTCTTGAGTCCGCTGCAGAGCTAATGCGTGCAGGCGCTGATATGGTCAAACTTGAGGGCGGTAACTGGCAAATTGATGTGATTCAGTATTTGGTTGAACGCAGTGTTCCGGTCTGCGCTCACTTAGGCCTCTTACCCCAGTCCGTGCACATCCTCGGTGGATATAAAGTGCAAGGCAAATCCAAGGATGCGGCGACCCATATGCTGGAACAAGCCCACGCTTGTGAAGCAGCGGGGGCACAAATGCTTGTACTCGAGGCAATTCCTTCCGCGCTCGGAGAAAAAATTACGCAATCCCTTCACATACCCACAATAGGTATTGGTGCGGGCCCTGATTGCTCTGGGCAGGTCTTAGTACTTCCAGATATGTTGGGAATCAGCCCTGGCAAAGCGCCGAAGTTTGTAAAAGACTATATGGTGGATAGTCCCTCGATTGAGGCTGCCATTAAGAGTTACGTCAAGGAAGTAAAGTCCGGAAAGTTCCCTGGGCCTGAGCACTGTTTCGCTTCCTGACCCTTAATTAAAAAAGTTTTTCATCCGATCAAACCAACCCTCTTGTTGAGGGCTGTGTTTCTTTCCACCTGTTCGTAAAGACTCCTCAAACTGCTTCAACATTGATTTTTGTTCATCCGATAACTTAACCGGGGTTTCGAGAGCAACGTGGACATATAAATCACCCAGCAAAGAGGAGCGCAATTGTTTAATTCCTTTACCACGCAAACGGAAGGTTTTGCCCGTTTGAGTTCCCTCTGGAATACTTAACTCAACCCGCCCTCCCAAGGTTGGGACCTCAATATCACCGCCAAGCGTTGCGGTAGCAAATGAGATTGGCATTTGTACATGCAAGTCACTACCATCTCGCTCAAATACGGGGTGTTCTTTAACATGGACCTCAACATATAAATCACCCGATGGTCCTCCATTAATGCCGGGCTCACCGTTACCGACAGAGCGAACACGCATTCCATCATCAATGCCGGCAGGAATTTTGATTTCAAGAGTCTTCTGCTCTTTCGTCTTACCGGTGCCCTGACAGCTTTTACATGGCTTCGGGATAAATTGTCCAGTACCCCGACATTTTGGACAGGTCTGTTGCATTGAGAAAAATCCCTGAGCAATTCTCACTTGGCCACGGCCATCGCAAGTAGGACACTCCTCTACTTTCGAGCCAGGCTCTGCACCTGTACCGCTACAGGCTTTGCAATTACTCCAACTGGGAACACGAATTTGTGTGGTGTAGCCTTCTGCAGCCTGCTCAAGGGTGATCTCCATGTTGTAACGTAGATCAGCACCTTTATAAACTTGAGGACCGGAACTTCTCCCTTGACCAAAGATATCGCCGAAGATATCGCCAAATGCATCTGCAAAGCCTCCTGCTGCTCCGGCCCCAAAACCTCCCATGCTGGGGTCGACCCCCGCATGGCCATATTGATCATAGGCGCTACGCTTTTGAGGATCAGATAAGGTCTCATAAGCTTCTTTCGCTTCCTTAAAGTGGGCCTCTGCCCCTGGATTATCAGGATTGCGATCGGGATGGTATTTCATGGCGAGCTTGCGATAGGCTTTTTTTAAATCCTCCTCGCTGGCATTTTTTCCAACACCTAATACTTCATAAAAATCCCGTTTACCCTTAGCCACAGCTGATCCTTTTCTTGAGCGATAAAAAGCGAGAAGTCGGCACATGGCCGACTCATCGCATTTGCTTCCTTACTTGACGAGATTACTTCTTCTCATCAACCTCTTTGAAATCTGCATCTACCACTTCTGCATCATTCGCCTTACCCTCACCCGCTGGCTTTGCAGCACTCGCCGGATTCGCTTTTGCCTGCTCTGCGGCGTACACTTTTTCGCCAAGCTTTTGACTGGCCTTAGCCAACGCCTCAGTTTTAGCTTCAATATTGGCTTTCTCGCTACCCTTAATAGCCTCTTCCAGCTCCTTCAAGGCAGACTCAATATTGCTCTTCTCGCTAGCATCTAAGCTTGCGCCATGCTCTTCTAAAGCTTTTTTGGTGGAATGAACCAAAGCATCGGCAGCATTTCTAGCAGTAACCAATTCCAGCAATTTACGGTCTTCCTCGGCATTTGCCTCAGCATCCTTAACCATACGCTGAATCTCTTCCTCTGAGAGTCCAGAGTTCGCTTTAATGGTGATCTTATTTTCCTTGCCAGAGGCTTTGTCCTTAGCAGTCACATGCAAAATACCATTCGCATCAATATCGAAAGTGACCTCGATTTGTGGCAGACCGCGTGGTGACGGAGGAATTCCCTCTAAATTGAACTCGCCCAGCATCTTATTGGCACTTGCCATCTCTCGCTCACCTTGGTAACACTTAATCGTCACCGCAGGTTGGTTATCTTCTGCTGTTGAGAAGACTTGTGAGTGCTTCGTTGGGATCGTCGTATTTTTCTGAATCATCTTGGTCATCACACCACCCAAGGTTTCAATACCAAGGGATAAAGGTGTTACATCTAGGAGCAATACATCTTTACGGTCGCCAGCCAAGACAGAACCCTGAATTGCAGCACCTACAGCAACAGCCTCGTCAGGATTTACATCTTTACGAGGCTCTTTTCCAAAGATCGCTTTCACTTGCTCTTGAACCTTGGGCATACGAGTTTGACCACCCACCAAAATGACATCGTCAATATCGGAGGCAGATACGCCCGCATCTTTCATAGCAACTTGGCAAGGCCCCATTGTGCGCGTAATGAGTTCTTCAACCAAAGACTCCAACTTAGAGCGGGTTAGCTTCAAGTTGAGGTGCTTAGGACCACTTGCATCCGCAGTGACATAAGGTAGATTAATTTCAGTTTGCTGTGAGGAGGAAAGCTCAATCTTGGCCTTCTCAGCAGCATCCTTCAAGCGCTGGAGCGCTAGGACATCTTTACTGAGATCAACGCCTTGTTCCTTTTTTTTTTTTTTTTTTATCCAATCAATGATGCGCTGGTCAAAATCCTCACCACCCAAGAAGGTATCACCGTTGGTTGATAAAACTTCAAACTGCTTCTCGCCATCCACATTGGCAATTTCAATAATGGAAACGTCAAAGGTGCCACCACCAAGATCGTAGACTGCAATCTTACGATCAGCCTTGTCCTGCTTATCAAGTCCAAAAGCCAATGCCGCAGCTGTAGGCTCGTTAATAATGCGCTTAACTTCCAATCCTGCAATACGGCCAGCATCTTTAGTTGCTTGGCGCTGACTGTCGTTAAAGTAAGCAGGGACTGTAATGACAGCCTCTGTAACTTCTTCGCCAAGATAATCTTCGGCAGTTTTTTTCATCTTGCGCAAAACTTCGGCAGAGACTTGCTGTGGCGCAATCTTCTTGTCACGCACAGATACCCAAGCATCGCCATTATCAGCAGAAATAATGCTGTAAGGCATCAGACCGATATCTTTTTGCACTTCAGCATCGGTAAATTTACGGCCAATCAATCGCTTGACTGCATAAATCGTGTTTTTAGGATTTGTGACAGACTGGCGCTTCGCGGGAGCACCCACTAACACTTCACCATCTTCCATGTAAGCAATGATGGACGGCGTTGTTCTGGCGCCCTCTGCATTTTCAATCACCTTCGGTGCATTGTTTTCAATAACGGCGACACAGGAATTCGTGGTTCCTAAGTCAATTCCAATAATCTTTCCCATAATGGCTCCAAAATAAATAGATAAGTACTTCCCGATGACAACTAGATGGGGGCAATTTGACCAATTTCAAGGGCTCTAAGCCCTTGAATTTACTGGATTCAGTAATTATTTCGCCTGACTAACAGTTACTAAGGCTGGGCGTAATACCCGATCCGCAATGAGAAAGCCTCTTTGCAATACCGAAACTACGGTATTAGGCTCCTGGTCTGAAGGAACCATCGATATTGCTTGATGCTGATGGGGATCAAACTTAGAGCCAGGTGCGGGGTTAATTTCTACTAAACGACCTTTCTCAAATGCAGACAGCAATTGCTTGAGAGTAATCTCCAGACCCTCCTTAAAGGCCTTTGCATCACCCGCCTCAGTAGCAAGTGCAGCGTAGAGGCTGTCACTAACTGGAATTAAATGTTCAGCAAAACTTTCAATTGCGAACTTGTGGGCTTTGGCAATATCCTCAGCAGCTCGGCGGCGAATATTTTCACCTTCAGCCTTCGCTCGCAAAAAACCATCTTGTAACTCAGAAAGTTTTTGTGTGGCAACTGCTAACTGTTCTTCAGGCGTTAAGTTAGTTTCACCCGCGTCTATATTCGTGGGAGATTGATTCTCAGCCTGCAGATCCTGCTCAGATTTATTGTCATTCATAACGGTACCTTATCAACTGATTGATACTTGGGGGCAAGAGCCCTAATTTTCAAGAGGGCTATTTTGCCTCAGCAGCAATCTTTGCTGCCGCTTCTTGGGCACGACGTTCACGAAGTGCCAACTCAGCCTCAGAGTCTGAGTGATCTAACCAGCCATGCATATGTGCTTGGGCAATATGCTCTAAAGCAGAAATAAAGGCTGGATCATCATTGAGGCAAGGAATGTATCGATACTCGCCACCACCATGCTCATGAAAAATTTCCTGACCTTCCATGGCAATTTCCTCTAAGGTTTCTAGACAATCTGCAGGGAAGCCCGGACAAACGATATCAATCTGAGGGCAAGACTTTTTGCCCAAATCCTCTAAGGTAATTGCAGTGTATGGCTTTAACCATTCTGCTCTACCGAAACGGGACTGAAAGGTAACGTGATAATGACTTGGCTCCAGACCTAAGGCCTCGCCAAGTAGGCGGCCCGTTTTTAAACATTCGCAATGATAAGGGTCGCCCTGCATCAAATTCCGTTTTGGCAGCCCATGAAAAGACATCACCAATTTCGCACCACTAGCAAAATCGGGGCGGCCATTTTGGTCCCAATACCCACTGATCTGTCGCCGCAATGCCTCGATGTACGCTGAATTGTCATGGTAGTGTTTGATCAGGCGTAACTCGGGTTGATTACGCCAGCGCTTTAACACATGAAATACTTCATCAAAACTCGAGGCACTAGTCGTTGCAGAATATTGCGGATACAAAGGTAAGAGCAAAAGCCGATCAACATTTTCGAGTTGAAAGCGCTCAAGCACTTCAGCAATGGATGGCTTACCGTAACGCATCGCTAAATCAACAATCACATTAGGATTACTTTTGTCAAAACGCTCCTGCAATCCTCGCGCCTGAGCCTGGGAGTAAACCAATAAAGGGGATCCCTCTTTTAACCAAATCGATGCGTATTTTTTGGCTGAGGCGCCACTGCGAATGGGCAGAATAATCCCATGCAATATAAACCACCAGATCAGGCGTGGAATCTCAACAACACGCGGATCGGATAGAAATTGCTTGAGATATGCTCTTACCGCCAAGCGTGTTGGCGCCTCCGGGGTGCCAAGGTTGAGGACTAGGATGCCAATGCGTGCGGGGCGTAAATGAGGGCTGGTATTCAAATGAAATCCAAAAAGATATTAGCTAGTACTTAAAGCACCGCTTAAGAGCTTCGAAGTTATATCCACAATCGGAATGACGCGATCATACGCCATTCGCGTTGGGCCTATGACACCCAGTGTCCCAACTATTTTTCCATCGACACTATAGGGTGCACTAATCACTGCCAAATCCTCATAGGGTAATAACTCACTTTCACCCCCAATAAAAATTTGGATTCCGTCAGCATGACTGGAAATATCGAGTAATTGCATGAGCAAGGATTTTTGCTCGAGCATGTCAAACATCTTGCGTAATTTGCTTAAGTTCGAACTAAGCTCGCCCACATCGAGTAAATGACGCTCGCCAGAAATCACCATATCCGGATGATTTAAACCCGAGTCAGCAACCCCATTTTCCAAAGCCAATGCCATCAAACCCGCAATATCTCCGCGCAGATGATCTAACTCAGCACGCAAGCGCTTATGTACCTCAGAGAAACTCTTCCCAGAAAAGTGGGCATTGATGTAATTGCTAGCTTCAACCAATTGACTAGGGGTGTAATCTTGCGTGGTTGGCAAGATACGATTTTGTACATCACCCTGTGGGGTTACCAAGATCAACAAAATTTTTCCTTCACCAAGGCGCAAAAACTCAATGTGTTTAAAAATTTGCGAGCGCTTGGGCGTCATCACAACACCGGCAAAATGCGTCAGGTTAGAAAGAAGTTGGGCAGCAGAGGTGATCACTTTCTGCGGGGAGTCCGGGTAAAGCGACCGCTCAGCCTGTTTAGACTCCAACTCCTCTAGCGGCCGAATAGTCAACATAGTGTCAACAAACAGACGATAACCCCTAGGTGTCGGGACACGACCTGCCGAAGTATGGGGACTGGTGACCAAACCCATCTCCTCGAGATCCGCCATGACATTTCGGATGGTGGCGGCAGAGAGATCTAAGCCCGAAAAACGAGATAGGGTTCTAGAGCCTACTGGCTGGCCCTCCTCGATGTATCTCTCGATCAGGGTTTTGAGAAGGAGTTTGGAGCGATCATCCATGATTGGAGTAATTTTATGCCTATGGTTTAATCGTTATATGTTAAGCCCATCAAGCAAACCCCTGCAGAAGAAATTTCGCCGCGTTACCCTGGTTGGCAAGCATCAGGCGGACGGTATTGGCGAGCACCTTCAGGACCTGGCCAAAATCCTGACCCAACAGGGCTGCGAGCTAACGATTGAGGCAGAAACAGCGAGCCATTTAGGGGTTCGGGGTATTAAAACCCTGAATTTAGTGGACTTTAGAAAATCCACTGATCTTGCAGTCATTTTGGGTGGTGATGGCACCATGCTGGGTATTGGGCGGCAAATTGCAGGGAGCGGGATTCCTCTCCTTGGAATCAATATGGGGCGACTTGGCTATATGACCGACATCCCCTTTGAGGATGCCAAAACAGTCTTACCGGCAATCATCCAAGGTGAGTATGAAATTGACGAGCGCTCCCTACTGGAAGCCACTGCCTCCCGAGATGGTAAAGAAATTCATCGTGGCTTAGCCCTAAACGATGTTGTGGTCAACCGTTCAGGCCTATCAGGCATGGTTGAACTCAAAGTACACGTCAATGATTCATTTATGTATAACCAACGCTCAGATGGTCTGATTGTCTCCACCCCTACCGGGTCAACGGCATACGCCCTATCGGCTGGCGGGCCTATCTTGCATCCACGAGTACCCGGTATTGTGCTGGTCCCCATTGCACCCCACGCCCTTTCCAATCGCCCGATTGTGCTCGCCCAAGAATCAATCATTACGATTGAAGTAGTGGGTGGTCGTGAGGTAATTGTGAACTTTGATATGCAATCCCTCACCAAACTACAAATCGGTGATCGTGTCGAAGTTCGGCTTTCAGATAAATCCATTTCTCTCTTACATCCATTGGGTCACAGCGACTACCAAACTCTCAGAGAAAAATTGCACTGGAACGAATATCCTTCCACGTTTTAATCTGAGTAGATAAGCATGCTTCAATCATTAGCGTTACGTGATTTTGTGATTGTTGATCAGTTAGAGCTCGACTTTGCTGAGGGCTTTAGTGTTTTAACTGGAGAGACGGGGGCGGGAAAGTCAATTCTTCTGGATGCCCTTGGGCTTGCACTTGGGGAGCGCGCGGATAGCAGCCAGATTCGTGAGGGATGTCAGCGAGCAGAAATCACTGCAATTTTTCAAGTGAAAGAAGACGATCAGCCTGGTATCAATGCATGGCTTCATCAGCATGACTTTCTTCTTGAGGATGAGGGCAAAAGTCTAATTCTCAAACGCAGCATCGACCACACAGGGCGAAGCCGCTCCTTTATCAATGGTAGCGCCGCCTCCCTCCATCAATTGCGCGAAGTCGGCGATCGCTTCGTAGATATCCATGGCCAACACGCACATCAACTTCTTTTGAAAAGTGGTGCACAACGTGAGTTATTAGATCGTCACGCCGGACTAAATAGTCTTGTTGATGCAGTTACAGATGCGTTTAGGGCTTTTTCTGAAACGAAAAAAAGATTACAACAAGCAGAATCGGCTGGTGCTGATTTACAACGTGAGCGTGAGCGCTTGGAATGGCAACTGGAGGAGCTTAATGAAATTGCTCCACAAGCAAATGAATGGGAAGAGATTAAAAATGATCACTCCCGTCTGGCCAATGCTGCCAAAATCATTCAGGGCTCACAAGCGGCAATTAATTTACTGAGTGAAGCAGATCATTCGATCGAATCGCAATTAAATCAAGTCAAGCAAGAAATCGATGCGCTCGTAGAGCATGATCCAGCCCTCCATAGCGTCAGCGAGAGTTTGGATGTAGCACACATTCAATTGGATGAAGCGCTGCATAGTCTGAATCGGTATCTACAAAAAATGGAACTAGATCCAGACCGACTTGCTGAGGTCGAAGAGCGCATGCAAACCCTGCATACAGCGGCACGTAAATACAAAATCAGGGCCGAAGATCTTCCCCAATTCTGGGCTGATACCCAAGAAAGGCTTGAGACCTTGACGGCCGCTCAAGATATTGAGGCCTTACGTAAACAATTTGCTCAACAAGAGGCCTTTTATATCAAGGTTGCCAAGGAGTTATCGCAAAAGCGTCAAAAAGCAGCCCAAGAGCTAAGTAAGGAGGTTACCGCTGCCATGCAAACTTTAGCCATGTCGGGTGGCCAACTGCAAATTTCAATTAGTCCATGTGAGCCTAGCGCCAATGGCATCGACCAAATTGAATATTTAATCGCCGCTCACGCCGGTAGCACTCCCAAGCCACTTGCTAAGGTAGCCTCGGGTGGCGAGTTGGCGCGCATTAGCTTAGCGATCAGCGTTATTACAAGCAAGGCAAGTTTTACCCCCACCTTGATTTTTGATGAAGTGGACTCCGGAATTGGCGGTGCCGTTGCGCAAACGGTTGGTGAGTTACTAAAACGACTTGGCCAATCCCACCAAATATTGTGCGTAACCCATCTCGCACAAGTAGCCGCTCAAGGCGATCATCATTTCAAAGTCAGAAAAACACAGGCGGATGGAAAAACAAGCTCGGACGTCAGTTCTTTAGGCCGGCAGGAACGAATTGAAGAAATTGCCAGAATGCTGGGTGGTGCTACCATTACCGATACCACACGACGTCACGCTCGCGAGCTGCTCAATCAGTCTTAAGCAGACAGCTCGGGGTGTGACGAAACCCCAAACACCTTTTTCCAAATGGTGCTGACATGAGCGCGAGCGTGCGCAAACTCAGGATGCTCATTGATCGGGATACGCGTTTTTTCTGCTCCATCTAAACGCAAACGATGTTGCTGTGCTCTAAACATTCGATAGGCATTAGCCATCTCGATCGCCTCCACCTCAGAAATTAACTGATGCTCTGCAGCAATGTGGAGTAAAGCAATATTCCCCAAATTACCTAATAAAGCAGGAAATTGATGTGAATACGCTAGGATAAAAAATTGGACGATAAACTCGATATCAACCATGCCACCGGGGTCGTGCTTTAAATCAAATTCTGATGAGGTATTAGGATGGCCTGCATGTACTTTGTGGCGCATTTCAACGATCTCGTTCTTTAGCTCATTGAGCTTGCGTTCTTGCGAAAGTACTTCGTGACGAATGGCTTCAAAACGCGCGCCAACCTCAGCACTTCCTGCAGCAAAGCGCGCCCGAGAAAGCGCTTGGTGCTCCCAAACCCAGGCGGTGTTATCGCCTTCGCGCAATTGATAACGCCTAAATGAATCTAAACTGGTTACTAAAAATCCAGCTGCACCATTGGGCCTTAAGCGAGTATCAATCTCAAACAAGGTACCTGCGGGCGTAAGGGTTGTTAACCAATTAATCATGCGCTTACCAAGGATTGAATACATTTCTTGTGCAGCCAAATCGCTTGATGGGGCATCGTACAAAAATACAAGGTCCAGATCAGATGCATAGCCCAACTCTTTACCCCCTAATTTTCCATAAGCAATCACAGCGAACTGAGGCAGCTGTCCGGGGTCCATCGAAAATTTTTGAGCGACAGTTGGCCAAACCCGTTCAAAAGTAACCTGCAAAATGAGGTCGGCGAGAGCAGAGAGTCGATCACTCACGCGCTCCACACTCAAACCTTCTGGGGCCCCAATCCCCAAGTCGGCCAAAAGAATCAAGAAGGTTTCAGTGTGATGAGTAATACGCAAAATATCCATTGCATGATCAGGGCTTGCGTTATCTTGCAATGCATCATCTAAACGCATATCTAAATCCATCTTGACCTTTTGCCAATAGCTCTCTGGATCGTGTATCAACTCCGACTGTGCACTTGCCGAAAGAAGATCGTCCAATAAGTGTGGGTGTCGCGCGAGATACTGCGCAGCCCATTTAGAAGAGTTTAAGAGAACGAGCACTTTTTGGAGGGCGTTGGAATACTCCGCCAAAATAGATAAGTAGGCACTGCGCCTAGAAATGGCTTCAAGTAAATCAAAAAAGCGAAGCAGTGCTTGATCAGCATCATTGGGATGTAATTCCCCAATATCAGTCGCCGCCTTTTTTAACAAACTACGAATAATCAAACGGCTTTTTTCTGGGAGGGATTTGGCACGCGTACTATCTTGCCAACTATTCCAACGCTGGTTGGAGATTGGAAAAATACCAGCATCGGGCTGCCAATCCAGATCGTTCTCATTGAGTTGCAAACGGGTGCTGTCATCTAAAGCAAAAGCCTTTTCAAAATAACGTGCCACACAATTCTGGTGATCGTTCAGTTGCTGCATGAACTCATCCAGAGTCATTGGCTGATCAGGACCAGCCATGGCATGGGCTAATTGCAGTCTTGCCTCATCACTTTCTGGAAGATAGTGTGTTTGCTGATCTTCCCAAATCTGAATGCGATGCTCTAGGCGTCGCAGGAAGATATAAGCCTCTCTCAGAGCAGTAATTTCTTGCGCACTCATTAGTTCACTGGCCTGCAAAAGATCTAAAACCTGGAGAGTTGGACGAATACGTAAGCGCGGATCCGTACCGCCACGCATTAATTGAAACATTTGCGCCAAAAACTCAATTTCACGAATTCCACCACGGCCTAATTTAATATCCCGCGAACGTCCGCTGCGGTTGTTGCTACGCTTTTCTGCCTCTCGCTGAATCTGCGCGTGCAATTCACGGATAGCAGCAATGACCCCATAATCCAAATGACGGCGATAGACAAATGGGCGAATGATCTGTTCTAGACTTTTTTCACAACGAACACAATCAGGATGGCCTTGCAAGGGGTGAACCATTCGACCTTTAATCCAAGCGTAGCGCTCCCATTCGCGACCTTGAACAAACAGATATTCTTCGAGCATTTCAAGACTGCACACCAATGGACCAGAATCGCCATTGGGGCGCAAGCGCATATCCACTCGGAATACAAAACCATTGACATCGTGTTCAGAAATAACTTTGATTAAGCGTCGCCCTAGTTTTGTAAACCATTCATGATTTGAAATAGAGCTTGAGCCACCCCGAGTCTCACCCTCCTCCTCATACAAAAAGATCAAATCGATATCAGAGGACAGGTTGAGCTCTTTACCCCCCAGCTTACCCATGCCGACAATCATGAGCGGCAACTCATAATCAGCCGTACGCGCCCAAGGTAAGCCAAAACGGCCTTTAAGATCTTGGCGAAGATAAGTGACTGTTAATGCCAGACACTGCTGTGCAAAATAACTCAGCGCATGCGTTACCTCATCAAGACTTGCTAAGCCATTTAAATCCCGATACCCAATCCACAACATCAAACGCTGCCGCGTGAGTCTCAGCTCATTCATGAGAGCAGATTCCTCAATGGTGTTTTGCTCTAAAGATTCCCGCAATGCAGAAAGCAAGGCATCAATTTGAGGGGGATCAATGGGAGTATGGAGCCTACCCTCCAGCCACATCGACCATTGGCTTTGCGCTGTAAGCCAACGACCTGAAAAAAGGGAATGCCTCTCCAGGAAGGCCAATGCGCTTTTAGGGGTAACCATGCCTAATCTTAATCTTTACTAGCCGAATTCAATTCGGCTGTCGGATAATAGGGCTAGATGACTGAGAAAAAGTACCCACTTCGGCTAAAAGACCTCCTCAGAATGCGGCCTGATGCAAGTTCTTGGGCCCACTGGTCCCGGCGTCTCCTTATTCTTGGCGTCGTTATCTTAGGTCTTGCTGTACTTGGCCATTTACTCATTCGCTTCATTATTTGGCCCCAACTGGAAACCTCAAAACCTGCAGTAGAGCGCTTGCTTTCGGAGCGAATTGGTGTCCAGGTCAAAATGGATCACCTCAATGTCTACTGGGAAGGAATTCGTCCAGTGTTTGACATTACTGGCCTTGAATTCATAACGAACCCAAATCAATCTGAGGCTGTACTTCTACAGAGCCCGGCTCTGAAAATTCGAGAAATTCGTGGAGAGTTAAGTTGGGTTTCCTTCTACCATTTAAAACCCTATTTCAAGAAATTGCATGCTAGCGATGCAGTCATACAAGTGACGCGCGATAAGCAACAGCGTTTATACGTTGCCGGTATCTTAGCTGGCACAGGAGGAGATGACCTTGATACGCAAAATTGGCTATTCTCACAAAACGATTTACAAGTTGATAACGTCAGCGTGCTCTGGAAAGACTTTGCCAAAGCCAAGAATGATGTGGCAGATCTTCGCATTGAAACGCTCGCGCTACGAAATGGTGTTCGCACCCATGAACTTAACGCTGCAGTATTTAGTCCATGGCACCAAGGCAAACTCAGTCTTACAGGAACGTTTGTGCATCGCCTCGGCGGCCAGGCGGGTAACTGGCGTGACTGGATTGGCAACTTTCAATGGGATGTGCAATCGCTCGACATCGGTCAAGTAACGCGCGATTTTGAAATCCCCTTTAAACAATTCAGCGGCATTTTGCGCTCATCCGGCCAGCTATCGCTTGCCAAGGGGCTTCCGGATGGCGGCCAATTTTCTCTCGCGATTGATCATCCTGTGTTTCAACAATCGAAAAGCAATCAAGCTATCGAATTTAGTCAGGTTGAAATTGATGCAAAACAATTTAGCTCTGGAAAGTTTCTCTCTTTAAGCATTGAACGCTTTGCGTGGCGGGAAAAAAATCAAAGCCCCAATGCGGCACTTGAAACTCTATTGCCAATGACGTTTGGATGGCAAGCCCCCAAGAAAGGTAGTGAGCTAGAAAAGTTTTCGTTTTCCTCTACAAAAATTAGCTTACAAAAACTGAGCTTATTTGCTCTTAATCTCCCCATTCCAAATCGTATTCGCCAAATCATTGAGCGGAGTGAACCAAGTGGAGAGTTAAATGATCTTTCGGTCACCTGGTCGGAGCGCAAATCAGAGATTCCATTTGTTGGCGGTCTTATTAGTGGCCAGGGTCCTAAATTTGATATTTCTGGAAAACTCAATAATGTCAGCATGAAACGGTTCCGGGATGGAATTCCTGGAGTTACAAACCTGAGTGGCGCAATCATTGCCAACCAAGACCAGGGTAATATCACCATTAACTCCAAGAGTGTTCAATTATGGATTGATGGATTTTTAGTTGACCCGAAAATGAACTTTGACTCTGCCACAGGAAAAGTCAACTGGTCTTTAAAAAATAAACAATGGCTCATTGGATTCCAAGACATCGCTGTGAGCAATAAAGATCTTGCACTGAACGCAAAAGGTAATTACCTCATTGGCAAAGACAAGGCTCCAGACAATATCGACCTTGCTATTCAATTTGATCGAGCAGACATACAATCGATTTACCGTTATCTTCCTGCGGAAATGTCAAAGGATGCTCGTACATATATTGAAAAGGCATTTACTAGCGGGCAAATCAAAAACGGCAGTCTCAAGATCAAGGGAGACCCAAATAAAGCACCGTATGACACTCCCAATTCTGGTGAGCTTACTCTCAATCTTCCAATCTCAAAAGCTGTGTATCGACCCGCCCCTCTCTTTCCAGCAAACAAAGGCTCATGGCCTGAATTTACAGACCTAGAGGGACAGGTCATGATGCAACAGGCCAAGCTTGCCGTCACAGTTCAGAATGCTCGTTATCAGGGCTTGCAAATACAGAGCCTGAATGCAGAGATCGCAAACGTTTCTAGCAAACAAGCGAGTGTCAATGCAAAGGGTGAGATACGTGGTCCCATCAATCAAATGATGGATTACCTAAGAACTACTCCCGTTCTTTTACAAAGACCTACTCTTGCGAGTAATTTGAAACTATCGGGCGCCGGCAAGCTGGATTTAGGATTTAATTTACCGCTTCAAAATACCGATGATCTGAAATTAAATGCCCTCTTATATTTGGACAATAACACCGTCCAGTGGTCTGACCTTGCACCATTTAACAAAGTTCAGGGGACTGTACGCTTGACAGAAGATCTTCCTCGCTTCGAACAATTAAATGCTGAGTTTTTTGGTGGAACGCTCACCCTAAAACACAATGCTAATTTGTCGCAAAACAAAAAAGATATGTATGACTTAAACGGCAAAGTAGATCTTGCTCGATTGAAAGAGCACTTTTCTGATAAAGCGGGTGCCCAGTCCAGGCAACTCCTCAATGCGCTAAATGGAAATATAGCCTTTCGAGGAAATCTGGGTCTAACAAGCAAAGCGACCGAACTCAATCTAGATCTTGATCTGAACACCATGGCATCGAATTTGCCACAACCGCTCACTAAGA
Source organism: Burkholderiaceae bacterium (assembly GCA_027486235.1). Classification (GTDB taxonomy): domain Bacteria; phylum Pseudomonadota; class Gammaproteobacteria; order Burkholderiales; family Burkholderiaceae; genus Polynucleobacter; species Polynucleobacter hoetzingerianus. Next base: position 38,063 of record JAIXPN010000003.1, on the reverse strand, counting down.
AAATGGGTAGTAATCTAAAGGGCCAATTTCAATATCAATCCATCTTTAATGAGAGCACCAACAATCGCGCCTCCCAATGGAGCGGTCAGATTGGGAAAGGCATCAATCTAGCAGGCAAAATCAATGCACAAGGATCGATGGCTCAAGGAATTGGTATTGATGCCCCAGCAATTATTCCCGAGAAAGGGATCGGAATAAACCTTCAGGCCAATGATCTCAATGTGGATGATTGGCATAGCTTGCTGTATCCCAAGATTACAAGCAATCCATTGGCAAAACCAAAATCGGACCAAAATGCTCCTAAAAACTCCTCTGGTACGGATGCCGATGGACTCAATACATTTAATGCCCGAGTACGAAATGCCACCGCCCTAAATCGTCAATGGCCCAATGTAAACCTTAACGCAAAATTAATCGATGGCAGTTGGCAGATTCAAGCCAAATCTCCACGCCTGGAGGGGCAAGTACAGTATCTAGAGCGTCCGGGGTTTGACCTCATTAAAGGTAAATTAGTTCGTCTGGCTATTCCACCATCAAGTAATGTCGATACACCTAACCTTGCCAACACAAAAGGTGTTAATAAAGATAGCAAAATCCAAACGTCTACTAAGACAGTTCCATTAAATTCGATACCTGAACTTGATCTTAGTATTGATGAGTTCTCCATGAATCAATACAAGCCTGGAACAGTTGTAATTAAAACTCGTAATAGTCCTAATCTCATCACCATTCAGAATGTACAAGTAACCAACCCGTACGCAGTATCGACCATTACTGGCGAATGGACTGCGGATGCTCAAGGAGCAAACGAGCGCATTGTGATTGATGTTAGCTCACAAATCAAAAATCTAGGGGCAGTGGTCGCTTATTGGGGGAGCCCCAAAGCGGTAGAAGGTGGCAAAGGCACTGTCACAGCAAAACTCGACTGGAACGGCCCACCTTATGACCCCTCTTTTGACACCTTAGGTGGAAAGTTAAATATTAATTTCGAAAATGGTCGTCTATTGCAAGTTGATTCCGGGATCGCCAAGGTGATCGGGGTATTTAGTTTACAAAGCCTATTAAAGTTTGCCACCTTGGATATTCAGGGGAGTCTTGGCAATGTGGTCACCGCTGGCACTAGCTTTAATACCCTCTCTGGTGATTTTGTAATTCGTAACGGGATTGCTCGTACACAAAATTTCACCATGCTACTTAATCAAGCACGGGTTGCCACCAGTGGCTTGGTCAATGTTCCCAAACAAACCCAAGATCTGCGCATTACCATCTTCCCAACCATTGATGCAACTGCTGGTGCACTTGCACTTTTTGCAGTGAACCCAATCGTCGGCGCCAGCGCATTGATTGGTCAATATTTAATCAGCAATCAACTCAATCGGTCTTTACAATCCGACTATCTGGTGCAAGGGAGCTGGGATAAGCCCGATGTAATCCCCTTAGATCAGAATGGGCAGCCCTTGGATCCCAAAGTGATTGAAACAATTCGCTCGCGCAATCTCTTGCGCGAACAGAAAATGCCCAGCGCCCCGAGCCAATCGCCCAGACCAGCATCCCAGAACTAAGCGCTGTGCCATTCAGTATTAGTATTGAGGGTATGTCTTCAACTCTTAGCGTGGCTGCAATACAAATGATTTCATCTGCCTCCCTGGCAGAGAACCTTGAGACTGCCTCACACCTAGTCCATAGTGCTGCACAAGCAGGCGCCAAGGTAATCGCATTGCCCGAGTACTTTTGTTTAATGGGTCTCCAAGATACCGACAAGGTTCAGGCGCGAGAGTCGTTTGGTAAGGGACCCATTCAAACAGCAATGCAAAATCTGGCTTTGAAGAATCAGGTTTATTTGATCGCAGGAACTATTCCGCTCGAGGCAAGCGATAAAAATAAGGTTCTTAACTCTACCCTTGTTTTTGATCCTCATGGACTTTGTATTGCCCGCTATGACAAGATGCATTTATTTGGGTTTGAAACGAGTCAAGAGCGCTATCAAGAGTCAGAAACGATCGAGGCGGGACGACAAGTCACTACGGTACGTATTCAGGATCAAGGCAAAGACTGGGTTTTGGGTCTTAGTATTTGCTATGACCTGCGCTTTCCAGAACTCTATCGCCAACACGAAGTGGTCGATTGCCAAGTAATCCCGGCAGCATTTACCCATACAACGGGTAAAGACCATTGGGAAATTCTCTTGCGCGCCCGCGCGATTGAAAACCAATGCTATTTTTTAGCCTCCGCTCAAGGGGGTCTCCATCAAAACCGTCGACAAACGTGGGGGCAATCCATGCTAATTGATCCCTGGGGTCAAATCGTTCAGCAACTCCCCACCGGTGAAGGATTTGTCATTGGTCAATTACAGTCAAAAACCCTAAACGAAGTACGTTCCAAGCTCCCAGCCCTAAAACATCGTAAGCTAGTGGGATGAATACTGCCGACCTTTCACTTCACCACCTTGCAAAACCACTGGGGCATGACGATGCTTTTGCACTTGCCAACTCTTTTTTACTAAAGCCAAACGGTCTAAGTAGCTCCGATCTGGATCACTTATTTGGGGTCATGCATGCGCATCGCTTAGACGATGCCGATTTGTATTTTCAGCATACTCGCAGCGAGCAATGGAGCCTTGAAGAAGGAATTGTTAAATCTGGGAGCTTTAACATTGACCAAGGAGTGGGTGTTCGCGCTATTTCAGGTGACAAAACAGCATTTGCTTACTCTGATGTGATTAGCAACGAAGCTTTATTAAAAGCAGCTCATGCGACTCGAGTGATCGGCGCCAAGGGTGGAAAAGTGAAAGTTCGCACTCCGATTCAAACACAAAACCTTTCAAGCACCTCTCTTTACTCACCGCTTAACCCGCTTGAGTCATTACGGCCCCAAGAAAAAATCATGCTACTGGAGCAAATTGAGCGTCGGGCTAAAGCGCGTGACCCACGCATCATTCAGGTAATGGCGAGTCTTGCAGGTGAGTTTGACGTGGTTCTTGTTGCTAGGGCGAATGGTCTCATGGCCGCTGATGTACGCCCCCTGGTGCGCGTATCCGTTCATGTGATTGCCGAGCAAAATGGTCGACGTGAATCGGGCTCTGCCGGCGGCGGTGCACGCACTGATTATGCTTTCTTTAACAGCGAACGAATTAATCAATGGGTCGATGAAGCAGTCGACAACGCTCTACTCAACCTCAACTCCCGCCCTGCGCCCGCTGGACCAATGACTGTCGTGATGGGTCCAGGCTGGCCAGGTGTTCTTTTACATGAAGCAATCGGGCATGGCTTAGAGGGTGACTTTAATCGAAAGGGGTCATCTGCATTCTCTGGAAGAATTGGTGAACGGGTAGCAGCAAAGGGTGTCACTGTTGTGGACGATGGCACTCTTAGTGGTCGACGTGGCTCTCTCAATATGGATGACGAGGGTACGCCTACGCAATGCACAACTCTGATTGAGAATGGGGTTTTAAAAGGCTATATCCAAGATAGTCTCAACGCACGTTTGATGAAAATGCCACTGACGGGCAACGGACGACGTGAAAGTTTTGCGTCGATACCGCTGCCACGCATGACCAATACTTACATGCTCTCTGGTCAATACGACCCAGGGGAAATTGTGGCGAGCATTGATCGGGGCCTATATGCGGTCAACTTTGGCGGTGGTCAGGTAGATATCACGAGCGGTAAGTTTGTTTTCTCGGCCTCAGTGGCCTATTGGGTCGAAAATGGCAAGATTCAATATCCGGTCAAAGGTGCGACGATTATTGGGAATGGGCCTGAATCTCTTAAACAGGTCAGCATGATTGGTAACGACTTGCGTCTGGATAGTGGCGTTGGCGTTTGCGGCAAAGAAGGTCAAAGCGTACCCGTCGGAGTCGGCCAGCCTACTTTGCGCATTGAGCAAATGACTGTCGGCGGCACAGCCTAAAAGGCAGTCTTGGCAATCAGGCTTTAGAATAGAAGCCATGAGCACGAAACCCCAAAATCCTCAAGAGAGCTGGTACGCGAGCATCGATAAGACCTCGGCGACCGATGATCAACGTGTAGGCAACATTACCGTATTGCCTCCCCCTGAGCATTTGATCCGTTTTTTTCCAATCTCAGGAACTCCTACGGAGAAATTAATCGGCCGTACACGCGAGAAAATCCGTAACCTCATTCACGGCAAAGACGATCGTTTGCTCGTCATTATTGGACCTTGTTCAATTCATGATCCAGCGGCAGCCTTAGAGTATTGCCAACGTCTGCTCAAAGAGCGTGCGCGTTTTGCTGATGACCTTGAGATTGTGATGCGGGTTTACTTTGAAAAACCACGCACCACAGTTGGCTGGAAAGGACTAATCAACGACCCTTACTTAGATGAGAGCTTCAAGATTGAGGAAGGTTTGCGTATCGCTCGGCAAGTATTAATGGAAATTAATCGCTTAGGTATGCCAGCTGGAAGTGAGTTCCTCGATGTGATCTCCCCACAGTACATTGCTGATTTAATTTCATGGGGTGCTATTGGCGCCAGAACTACAGAAAGCCAAGTTCACCGCGAACTCAGCTCTGGCCTGTCTGCGCCAATTGGCTTTAAGAACGGAACGGATGGCAATATCAAAATTGCGACGGATGCAATTCAAGCGGCCAGACGTCCTCATCACTTCCTTTCTGTGCACAAGAATGGCCAAGTGGCCATTGTGGAGACCAAGGGTAATAAAGACTGTCACGTTATTTTGCGGGGCGGCAAAGAGCCAAACTATGAAGCGAAGTATGTGCAAGCTGCTTGCGCAGAATTAGAAGCTGCCAAGTTACCCACTACTCTGATGATTGATCTCTCGCATGCTAACTCGAGCAAACAACATCAGCGTCAAATAGATGTAGCAAACAATGTAGCGCAACAAATTGAGGCGGGGTCAAACCAGATTTTTGGTGTGATGATTGAAAGCCATCTAAATGCGGGTGCTCAGAAATTTACGCCTGGTAAGGATGACCCCAAGCAATTAGAGTACGGCAAGAGCATCACGGATGCTTGCATCAACTGGGATGATTCGGTAAAGGTTCTAGAGCGTCTTGCCCAAGCGGTTCGTAAACGCCGGCGCTCCTAATTTGGCACAAGGCACGCGGACTTCGGTCCGCGTTTTTCTTATATCCGGCTAAACCTCATTGGCTTTATTTTGGTTCTTCCATAAAACGTCTTGCCCACCGGCTGCGCGATTTAGAACACGAGCCAAGACAAATAGAAGATCAGATAAACGATTAACGTATTGGCGGGGTGAATCATGAATGGGATCCGCCCAACCCAGTTTTACAATCGAACGCTCAGCTCGACGGCATACAGTTCGGCAAACATGAGCTTGTGCAGCGGCACGTGTTCCGCCTGGGAGAATGAATTCCTTGAGGGGTGGCAAACTTGCGTTGTATTCATTCAGCCAAACATCAAGTTGCTCAACCTGCTCGATCTTAAGAAGTGTGTAGTTCGGAATACACAACTCTCCCCCTAAATCAAATAAATCATGCTGAACACGTAACAGAAGATTGCGCAGATCTGTTGCAATTGCTGAGGGAAACTCTTCAGTCATTAATACACCGATCTGGGAGTTGAGCTCATCCACATCACCCATAGCGCAAATGCGCAAATGATCCTTTTCAACCCGGCTGCCATCCCCCAAACCGGTCATTCCGGCATCACCGGTACGCGTTGCAATCTTTGAAAGTCGATTTCCCATGAACTGATTATAGGTAAATGGCTAAAATAAGCAGATGAACGCTCCTCAAGTCCCCGCAGAAGTCCTCAATTTGCAAGCCAAGCAAGCTCTTTTGGTTGCGGCCCTCAAGCCCATCTTGGCTGAGGATGCCCTGCTATGGCAACCCGAAGACACCATCCCCTATGAATGTGATGGATTGGCAGCTTACCGAAAAATGCCCCTAGCCGTCGCACTCCCTGAAAACGAGGATCAGGTTGTCCGCATTCTTAAGGTTTGTCATGCGATGCAAGTACCAGTAGTTCCTCGAGGGTCTGGGACGGGCCTGTCTGGCGGCGCTATGCCAATCGAGCAAGGCCTAGTTTTATCTTTGGCCAAGTTCAAATCGATATTGCATGTTGACCCCTTTACACGAACTGCCGTTGTTCAACCCGGTGTGCGCAACCTAGCGATCTCAGAAGCGGTAGCTAAGCATGGTTTGTACTATGCGCCCGACCCATCTTCCCAAATTGCGTGTTCCATTGGCGGCAATGTCAATGAAAACTCGGGTGGGGTTCATTGCTTAAAGTATGGTCTTACACTTCATAACGTCTTGCGCGTACGCGCTGTGTTGATGAATGGCGATGTTGTTGAGTTCGGCAGTATGGCTCCCGATGCTCCTGGCCTTGATTTACTTGCCGTACTAATTGGTAGCGAAGGAATGTTGGGCGTGGTGACAGAGGTAACGGTGAAGTTAGTACCGAAACCTAAATTAGCGCGGGTCATCATGGCCAGTTTCGATGACATTGAAAAAGGTGGGAATGCGGTTGCTGCCATTATTGCCGCAGGCATTATTCCAGCCGGTCTTGAAATGATGGATAAAGCCACTACCCGCGCGGTCGAAGAATTTGTTCATGCTGGCTATGACCTCAATGCGGAAGCTATCCTGCTGTGCGAATCTGATGGCACACCTGAAGAGGTTGAAGAAGAGATTGCACGAATGAACGCAGTGCTTGAACAACAAGGTGCCAGCCGAATTCAGGTCTCGCAGAATGAAGCGGAGCGCTTACGCTTTTGGAGTGGGCGCAAAAACGCCTTTCCAGCTGCAGGACGAATTGCTGCTGACTATTACTGCATGGACGGTACGATTCCGAGGCGTCATATTGCTACGCTTCTGCGTCGCATCAAGGGCATGGAAGAAAAGTATGGTCTGGGCTGCTTAAATGTTTTCCATGCGGGCGACGGCAATATGCACCCACTGATTCTGTTTAACGGCGCCGATCCAGAAGAATGGCATCGTGCTGAAGAATTTGGCACCGAAATTCTGGAAGCCTGCGTTGAGTTAGGCGGCACCATTACTGGTGAGCATGGAGTCGGTATCGAAAAGATTAATTCGATGTGCGTGCAGTTCGGCGAACAAGAACGCGAACTTTTTTGGGGTGTGAAGGCGGCTTTTGATCCAGAACGCCTTCTAAACCCAGATAAAGCCATTCCCACCCTCAATCGTTGCGCTGAATACGGCAGAATGCGAATAAGTGGCGGCGTTCTCCCCCACCCAGAACTGGAGCGCTTCTAAGCATGAGTGAAGCAATTCTGAACCAGTTTCGCGAGCAAATTATTGATGCGGGAAAACAAAATAAGGTTTTATCGATTGAAGGCGGCGCGAGTAAATCATGGTTTGGTAACCCAAGTCACTGTCAAACATTAAGCACGAAGGAGTACCAAGGTATTTTGGATTACCAACCGGAAGAGTTGGTCATTACCGCATGTGCTGGCACTCCCATCACAGAAATTGAGGCCTTACTGGCTCAAAAAGATCAAATGCTTGCATTTGAACCGCCACACTTTGGCGACCGGGCAACTTTTGGGGGTGTGATTGCTGCCGGTCTTGCCGGCCCAGCCCGAATTAGTGCAGGTAATTTAAGAGACTTTGTTTTGGGCACCCGCATCATGGATGGTCGCGGCGAGGATCTCTCCTTTGGCGGCAAGGTTATGAAAAATGTTGCGGGATACGATGTTTCTCGTTTGCTACCAGGATCACTCGGAACCTTAGCGCTTTTACTAGAAGCCTCGGTAAAGGTCTTGCCTAAGCCTGCAGCAACAGCAAGCTTGCGTTGCTCCATTTCACAAGAGCGCGCCTTACGCATTCTTAATGATTGGGCAGGTCAACCACTCCCATTAAATGCAAGCGCATGGATTGGTAGTGCTACTGGGGAAGGCCAACTAACGATTCGTTTAGCAGGCGCTAATGCCGCTGTTGGCTCTGCCAGCAAAATGATGGTTGAAGCACTTCAGGCGCAAATTCTAGACCCACTAGAGGCTAATGCTTTTTGGAAAGATCTGCGTGAACAAAAACATGTTTGGTTTACAGGGCTTACATCTGGGCAAGCACTATGGAGACTATCCTTACCCGCTAACTGCCCAAGCTTAACCTTCCCTTCCGAATTTAATCCAATGACGATTCTGGAATGGCATGGACAACAACGCTGGGTTCAAGGGCCAGCAAATCCAACAATAGCAGATACCCTCATGAAACTTTGTCAGCAATATGGTGGTCATGCCAGTTGCTTTAGAAACAATGGTAATGAGCAGTTTCAACGGTTTACCCGCTTACAATCCAACCCCCTCACCGCTGGCTTAGAGTCTGTCCAAAAACGCTTGCGCCACTCGTTTGATCCTTTTGGAGTTTTCACTACAGGGCGCCTACCGTAACTATGGAAACTAAATTAGCACCCCAATTTATTAATACCGCAGATGGTATCGAAGCAAAGCGCATCCTTGGCAAATGCGTCCACTGTGGTTTCTGTACGGCAACCTGTCCAACCTATCAATTACTAGGCGATGAGTTAGATGGTCCGCGCGGTCGTATTTATCTCATTAAGCAAATTGCTGAAGGTCAGCATCCCACAGAAAAAACACGGGGTCACTTAGATCGCTGCCTTACCTGCCGCAATTGTGAGAGTACCTGCCCTAGCGGAGTTGAGTACAGCAAACTGGTTGATATCGGACGGAAATGGGCTGAAGAAAAAACTCCAGCACGGCCAAGCACAGAAAGAGTCACCCGCTGGCTTTTAAAAGAAGGTTTAACAAATTCCACTCTGTTTAACACCGCGATGACTATGGGGCGCTTAGCACGCCCTCTCATGCCCGCCACTCTGAAACGTAAAATCCCGCAAGGTCTACCGGCAGGCCAACGTCCACAAAAGCAGCATGCGCGCAAGATGTTGATCCTTGAAGGTTGCGTACAGCCGGGCATGCTACCCAATATCAACAATGCTACTGCGCGCGTTTTGGATGCGCTAGGTGTTGAGCTCATCAGCAGTAATAAAGCGGGTTGTTGTGGCGCGCTGCGCTATCACCTCAACGACCAAGATGGCGGGCTAATGGATGCCAAACGCAATATTGATGCGTGGTGGCCTTACATCGAGAATGGCAAAGACTCTGTAGAGGCCATCGTGATGAATGCCTCGGGCTGCGGAGTAATGGTTAAAGACTATGGGCATCTATTACATAAGGATCCCATCTATGCTGATAAAGCCAAGCGGGTTTCTGAACTTTGTAAAGATATCTCGGAGATCATGCCGCAGTTTCAGGCGCAGTTAGTGCAAAAAATTGGTCAAGGAAAGAAACTAGGGGTTGTTTATCACCCCCCCTGCACCCTGCAACATGGTCAACAAATCCGAGGTAAGGTTGAGGCTCTCTTGGAAAATCTGGGTATTGGTGTCAATTTATGCGCGGACAGTCATTTATGCTGTGGCTCTGCTGGCACCTACTCCGTGTTACAACCTGCGCTGTCAGAGCAGTTACGTAGCCAAAAAATCCACCATCTAGAAGCAGCATGTGCTAGCTCTGGTGCCAAAACAGTAGTGTCAGGCAATGTGGGTTGTATTAGCCACCTTCACCAAGACCACCTACCGGTGCGTCATTGGATTGAAATCATCGACCAACTACTGCCAAAGCAATAATGGGACGCATTACGAATCAATTGATGGCAGTTCAGCATCGCATTGATGCTGCTGCCGAAGAATATGGTCGCGACCCCCAAACTATTCAACTGATTGCAGTTAGTAAAACATTCCCAAGTTCAGCCATTGAAGAGGCTATGCATGCAGGACAAACTGCATTTGGGGAAAACTATGTCCAAGAAGCAGTAGAAAAAATCAAGCAGCTCGATAAATTGCGCCCTTGGCTTGAGTGGCACTTTATCGGCCCACTGCAAAGCAATAAAACTGCCGATATTGCTGAGCACTTTGATTGGATGCACACCATTGATCGCTTCAAGATTGCCGAGCGCCTCTCCGTGCAACGTGAGCCTCATGCACGTCTTGGTCCGCTGCAGGTTTGCGTGCAAGTGAATATCAGCGGGGAAGAAAGTAAATCGGGTGTGCTACCTTCTGAAGTGCTTGCCTTGTGCGAACAAATTGCCCCCTTACGTGGCATCACTTTACGTGGCCTGATGGCGATCCCAGCACCCTCCCAAAATGTCCAGGAACAGCGAAAATCATTTGCTGCACTTCGCGAACTTTTTGAGTCAATCCGCTCAGGAAGAGAAATGCTGCCAGGTTTTCATAACTTTGATACCTTATCAATGGGCATGTCCGATGATCTTGAGGCGGCCATTGCCGAGGGCGCTACGATGGTTCGAGTCGGCAGTGCTATTTTTGGTCAACGCCCGCCAAGCGCTAAGATAGAGGCATGACCAAATCTAATCATATGAATACCCTTTTTATTGGTGGCGGCAACATGGGTCGCGCCTTAATTGGCGGTCTGCTCAAAAAAGGCTTTGATCCCAAATCCATATCGACCGTTGAAACCCATCCGCAAACAGCTGCGCAGCTAGTACAAGACTTCTCCATTCATGTTCTATCGACCCTTGCTAATGCACAAGAACAAGTCAATGCAGCACAAGCGGTTATCATCGCTGTCAAACCCCAAGACTTTAAGCCGATTGCATTTGAGTTATCGCATCTTCTTAAAAACTGTAGCAATGAACGTCCTCTCATACTGAGTATTGCTGCAGGTATTCGCACAAACGACATTGCGCATTGGTTGCATTATGAAAACTGTGTACGTGCAATGCCAAATACACCTGCTTTAATTAACCAGGGAATGACAGGTTTATTTGCGTCGCCTGCAGTGAGCGAGATCCAACGAAAACGGGCAGAAACAATTTGCTCATCGGTCGGCAAAACAGTTTGGATTGATGATGAATCATTGATGGATGCAGTTACCGCGCTTTCTGGCAGTGGGCCTGCCTATGTATTTGCATTCCTGGAAGCCCTTCAGTCTGGTGGCGAACGAATGGGCCTTCCCGCCAATACCGCTAGACAATTAGCCTATCAAACTGTTGTTGGCGCTGCCGCCCTAGCGATGCAATCGGACGAGTCACCAGCTACATTGCGCCAAAAAGTAACCTCCAAAGGCGGCACTACAGCTGCGGCTCTTGAGGTTTTGGAGCAAAAGCAGTGGCGCACTGTTTTAGAGGAAGCGCTCATGGCGGCCAAAGAGCGTGGTGCTCAAATGGCTAAAGAGCTCGGCGGCTCATAAGGCACTGCTTACTTTAATAGCAAGCCCAGTACGATTCCCATAAACAAACTAGCGCCTAACCAGTTGTTATGTAAAAAGGCTTTGAAACAGGCTTCGCGCTGACGACTTGCAATCCAACGAAGCTCATAGAGGGCACATACAAGAGCAAGGATCCAACCTAGATAAAACCATTTACTCAGCTGCATTAGCTCTGCCACCCAGATTTGGGTAGCAAACAAAATACCGTAGCAAATTGAAATGGCGGTGACATCAAACCGCCCAAAGGTAATCGCGGAGGTTTTTAAACCCAAACGAATATCATCATCACGATCAACCATTGCATACGCTGTATCGTAAGCAATTGCCCAAAAGATGTTCCCAAGAAATAACACCCATGCCTCGAACGGAATCGAATTTTGGATCGCCGCAAATGCCATGGGTATTCCAAAACCAAACGCGACTCCCAATACCGCCTGGGGTAAAGAAAAAAAGCGTTTGGTAAACGGATACACGCCAGCAATAACCACTGCAAATACCGATAACTGCTTAGTTAGCGTATTTAAAGGCTGAATCAATAGAAAAGAAATCAGTGCGAGGCCCAGTGCGATCGATACAGCTTCCTTCTTGGTAATCTTGCCGCTCGTTAATGGGCGCTCTTTGGTTCGCTGTACATGTTTATCAAAATCACGATCTGCATAGTCATTGATTGCGCATCCGGCGCTGCGCATTAGCACGGTGCCCAAACAAAAGATGAAAAGCATTTGCATATTGGGCCAGCCATCGCTAGCAAGAAACAAGCCCCAAAGAGTAGGCCACAGCAATAACAAGATACCGATAGGCTTATCTAAGCGCACCAGACGAATATAAGACTGCAAACGCTGAGAAATCAGACTAACCTCGCCCCAGGCAAATCACATGCGCGAATTGTTCGTGCCAAAGCTTTCATCGCTTCCACGCGTGGGTAACCTTTGCGCCAAACCAGACTTACGCGTCTTGTCGGCTCGGGGTTTTCAAACGGAATGTAAATAATCAAACCGTCTCGATCATCTGGATGAATTACTGAAGTCCTTGGTAACACGGTAATCCCGATACCACCAGCAACCATTTGGCGAATGGTTTCTAAAGACGAACCCTCAAAACTACGATGTTCACCCAAAGTAAGGCCTGAGCCAAAGCGGTTTAACTCAGGACAGACGCCTAATACATGATCTCTAAAGCAATGCCCCGCGCCGAGTAATAAAGTATTTTGCTCTTTAAGTTCTTTCTGACCAATGGCTTTACGATCTGACCACTCATGTCCTTTTGGAATCGCCACTAAAAATGGCTCCTCATAAAGATCAACAAAATCCAATCCTGCGCTTGGAAATGGGTCGGCCAAAAGGGCGCAATCGAGCTCACCTTGTCGCAACATCTCAATGAGTCGAACAGTAAAGTTCTCTTCCAAGAATAAAGGGGCTTTTGGCAACGTATCGCGTGCAACTCGAACTAAGCTCGGCAATACATAAGGTGCCACGGTATAAATCGCGCCAAGGCGTAAGGGCCCAGACAAGGGGTCCTGCCCATGCTTTGCCAAATGCTTGAGAGCGTTTGCCTCTTCCAGCACGCGTTGGGCTTGCTGAATAATAACTGCACCAAGTGTGGTCAGAGCCACATCAGAACTAGTTCGCTCAAAGATTTGGGTCTGCAGCTCTTCCTCAAGTTTTTTAATAGCAACCGATAAAGTCGGTTGGGAAACATGGCAAGCCTCTGCAGCGCGCCCAAAATGGCGCTCCCTAGCAACGGCAACGATATAGCGAAGTTCAGTTAAGGTCATACCCCAATTATCAAGCCTTTAGAAATTCTGTGCGCGATCCAACCCAACGCCCTAGATGTGCCTTCACCAAATCAGGATGCTCCGCCAAGAGTCGCTCAGCCAGCTCGTGGGCAATCTGAATCAACCATGCATCCCGTTGCAAGTCCACAAAACGCAACATTGCTTCACCAGATTGCTTGGCGCCCAGAAGCTCACCTGGACCCCGTAAGGCTAAATCTCGCTCTGCAATTACAAAACCATCGGATACCTCACGCAAGGTCTGTAAGCGCTCTTTGGCCGCGAGCGATAGAGGCTCTGAATACATCAGAATGCAAACCGAGTCGGCCGAACCTCTCCCCACCCTACCGCGTAACTGATGAATCTGAGCATAACCAAATCGCTCTGCATGCTCAATCACCATCAAGGCAGCATTAGGAACGTCAACGCCAACCTCAATAACAGTCGTAGAAACCAGAACATCAATCTTGCCAGCCTTGAAGTTAGCCATGATGGAGGCTTTCTCTTCTGCCTTCAGTCGCCCATGAATCAAGGCAACACGATACTGACTTAGAACAGCTGCTAGCTCGGCGTGACTATCAACTGCAGTCTGAAGTTGCAAAGCCTCTGACTCTTCGATCAAGGGGCAAACCCAGTAAGCCTGTAAGCCTTTTTGTAGCCATTGCTCTAATCCAGCAATCACTTCTTGGCGGCGCCCATCTTTCACCAATTTGGTAGCGATCGGTTTACGGCCAGGAGGGAGTTCATCAATCACCGATACATCAAGATCAGCATAGTAGGTCATCGCTAAGGTCCGTGGTATTGGCGTAGCCGACATCATGAGCTGATGGCAATAATAGGTTTCTGAGCCAATCCGTTGTGAGATCTCCAAGCGTTGGCGTACTCCAAAACGATGTTGTTCATCAATCACTGCTAAACCTAAAGCAGCAAAATGGACAGCCTCTTGAATTAATGCGTGCGTACCCACCACAATGTGTGCTTGTCCAGACTCAATAGACTCTTGCGCTTGCTTTTTATCCTTACTCTTCATGCTGCCTGATAACCAGAGTACCGAAATCCCCAAAGGCTCAAACCATTCCTTAAACTTTAAATAGTGCTGTTCGGCCAAAATTTCAGTGGGTGCCATGATGGCTACTTGATAAGACCGTTCGACCATTTGAGCACTGGCCAAGGCTGCAACAATAGTTTTACCGCTGCCCACGTCACCCTGCAATAAACGGTTCATCGGAAAACTGGCCCGCAAATCATCACTGATTTGTGCCCATACACCCTTCTGTGCAGCAGTCAACTGGAATGGTAGCGCGCTCAGTAATTGCTGCGTTAGCGAACCTGTCTGTTTATTTGCCAGTATCTGTGGGGGCGATGAACGGCCCTTACGTACGGCATGGGCTTGCTTCAGAGAAATTTGCTGAGCCAATAACTCTTCCAATTGCACTCTTCGCCAGGCAGGATGAGTTCGCTCTATCAACGCGTCTGTGTCTGCATCTGCCGGCGGTTGATGTAAGTACATGACTGCATCCCGAAGGGTAAATTGCATGACGCCTTCAGCTGCCTTCCCCAAAAGGGTCTTCGGCAAAATTTCAGCTAAGACAGTATGCATACTTGGGTCGGAAAGCGCTCCCATCACTGCTTTACGAATCATCGTTTGACTAATTCCAGCAGCAACTGAATAAACTGGGGTTAAGCTTTTGGGCAATGGCGCGTCAGGGCTGATAGCGCGTACTGTTGGATGAACCATTTCAGGGCCTAAGTAGCCATCACGAATCTCTCCACGGACGCGCAAATGCGCTCCAATAGCCATCTGTTTTTGCTGGCTCGGATAAAAATTTAGCCAACGCAAGTTGAGCTCAGAGTGATCATCGGTGATTGTCACTAGCAGTTGCCGACGGGGACGATAGACAACTTGGCTACGAATCACTGTGCCCTGAGTTTGCACTGCCCCACTAGCGCTCTTCATCAAGGCATCTTCGATCGTCCATAATTGGGTCTCGTCCTCATAGCGCATGGGCAGATGTAATGCCAATGCAGCGGGGCTGCCCAAACCGAACTTCTCGAGCAGGGCCTGAGACCCTACCCGAGTCGGTGTTTTGGCTGATTTTGGCAAGGGCTTTGTTCTCATGGTTAGAATCCCAACACCGATGGTAATACCATGCAACTATCTGACTTCAATTACGACCTTCCCCCCGAGCTCATTGCGCAGCATCCCCTAGCGGAACGATCTGCCAGCCGCCTATTAGAGCTAGCCCAGGCTGCGGATGGAAAACCACTATGCATTGATCGTTCATTTAGCGATATTGTGCAATTAATGAGCGAAAAGGATCTTTTGGTATTTAACGATACCCGAGTGATCCCAGCTCGCCTCTTTGGGCAAAAGGAAACCGGGGGTCAGGTTGAGCTATTGATCGAGCGGATTACAGGCCCCAATCAAGCCCTTGCTCAAATTAGGGCGTCTAAGGTTCCCAAGCCCGGTGGGCAAATTTTGTTGCGCTCTCGATTGGCGAACACCAGCTCAAGTGATCCCCCAATTACCATCACCGTTTTAGGGAGAGCCAATCTTGGCGGTAGTAATGATTTTTATGAAATCGCTTTCCCTGAAAACGCCATGTCGGTCCTTGAAGCTTTTGGAGAGCTGCCTCTTCCTCCTTATATTGATCACACTCCGGATGACGATGACAGCAAACGCTACCAAACGGTCATGGCCAAGAATCCAGGGGCTGTTGCTGGCCCAACAGCGGGGCTTCATTTTGATGAAGGTATTTTGACAAAGCTCAGAGAGCGCGGTGTTCGCCAAGCTGCCATTACTCTGCATGTTGGCGCAGGAACATTCACACCAGTGCGACACGAAGACCTCTCTTTGCACCAAATGCATCATGAGTGGTATTCAATTTCGGAGACAACACTGCACGCTATCCGAGAAACACAAGAATGTGGCGGTAAGGTAATCGCTGTTGGCACGACTAGTCTACGTACCCTTGAAAGCTATGCAATCACCAAACAGGTTGAAGGTGAGACAGACTTATTTATTACACCAGGCTTTCAATTTAAGATCGTTGATGCGCTCATCACCAATTTTCATTTACCGAAGTCAACCCTAATCATGTTAGTCAGTGCCTTTGCAGGAGTTGATCCAATCCGGCATGCTTACCAGCATGCTATTCAAGAACGGTATCGCTTCTTTAGTTATGGAGATGCAATGTTTTTGCGACGAACCTGAGACAATAGAGTCATGAAAGTACTCGCGTTCACAGAGCTTCAAAAAGACACCGATAGCCACGCCCGTCTAGGCCTCATGCGCTTGCCCCATGGGGAAGTACAAACACCTATTTTTATGCCGGTAGGGACTTATGGAACTGTTAAAGCAGTTACCCCACGTGACCTAGTCGATATCGAAGCACAAATTATTTTGGGCAATACCTTTCATCTATGGTTACGTCCTGGCTTAGATGTTATCCGTAAGCACGGTGGTTTACATCGCTTTATGGCGTGGCAAAAACCAATTTTGACGGACTCCGGTGGCTTTCAAGTCTTTAGTCTGGGCGCTTTGCGCAAAATCAGTGAAGAAGGCGTGACCTTCTCATCACCCATTAATGGCGATAAATTATTTATGTCGCCAGAGGTATCGATGGAGATTCAAGCAACACTCAATAGCGATATCGCCATGCAGTTTGATGAATGCACGCCCTATGAGTCTCAAGGCAAGCCAACTACAGAACAATCTGCACGTCAATCACTCGAACTCTCGCTTCGTTGGGGTGAGCGTTCGTTAAAACGCTTTCGTGATCTCAATACTGGCAATGCCCTTTTTGGAATCGTGCAAGGCGGAATGTTTGAGTCCTTGCGCGACCAGTCCCTAGCCAGCGTTGCCGAACAAGGATTTGATGGTATTGCTATTGGCGGTCTGTCCGTCGGAGAACCAAAACCGGAGTTTGAACGCATTCTGACTCATACAGGTCCACGCTTACCAGCCCATCTACCGCATTATTTAATGGGCGTTGGCACCCCTGAAGATCTGGTGCTGGGGGTCAGTATGGGGATCGATATGTTTGATTGCGTAATGCCCACCCGCAATGCTCGGAATGGCTGGCTATTCACCCGTTTTGGGGATTTAAAACTCCGCAATGCTGGCTATCGGGATGATGACCGGCCTATTGATATGCGTTGCCAGTGCTACACCTGTAAAAACTTTACTCGCGCCTATTTGCATCACCTCCAAAAGGCCAATGAAATCCTCGGGGCGCAACTCAATACCATCCATAATCTGCACTATTACCTTGAGCTCATGCAAGAAATGCGTACCGCCTTGGCGGGAGGTGTTTTTTCTCAATTTAAGGCTTTATTTCACCAACAAAGGCAACGAGGCGTGGAGCCCGGCCAAGACTAAAGGCCCTGTAGGGTCAAAACGGTCGAAAATCCAAGCAATTTCCCATACAGTTTAGAATTGCGGCTCTAGATTGATTATTTTTTGGAGGCCCCAAGATGTTGATTAGTAATGCCTTTGCACAGAGTGCTCCCGCAGCCGGTGGTGACGCTGGCGGTCTAATGAGCTTTATTCCCCTAATTCTGATGTTTGTGGTTCTTTACTTCATCATGATTCGTCCACAAATGAAGCGGCAAAAAGAAATGAAAGCCATGCTGGAAGCTCTGGCAGCCGGTGACGAAGTCATTACCGTCGGCGGTATTTTGGGTAAAGTTACTGCGGTGAAAGACCAATACATTACTGTTGAAATTGTTCCGGGTACCGAAGTGCAGATGCAAAAGAATGCGGTTACCAGCGTTCTACCCAAGGGAACCATTAAGTCTGTCTAATGATGAAAAGCACTCTCTTTTAAAGAGGGTGCTCCTTTGAAACTCTCCACGCCATGAATCGCTACCCTCTTTGGAAATACCTCGTCATTGCGGTAGCCCTTCTGATTGGCTTTTTGTATTCATTACCCAATATTTTTGGGGAAGCGCCTGCAGTACAAATTTCTTCTGCTAAGCCAACGATCAAGGTTGATCTTGCTACTCAATCTCGGATTGAAGGCATATTGAGCGAAGCCAATATTAAAAATACAGGCCTATTCTTCGAGCGAACTGGGAATATCGGTAGCATTAAGATTCGGTTTGACAATACCGACACCCAATTAAAAGCGCGCGATCTCATTAATCAAAAACTCAATATCGATCCCAAAGAGCCTAACTTTATTGTCGCTCTCAACTTGTTATCGAATACACCGCACTGGCTGGGATCAATCAATTCCCTCCCAATGCCTTTGGGTCTTGACTTACGGGGTGGCGTGTATTTCTTATTACAGGTTGATATGCAAGGTGCGGTTCAAAAGAAGCTAACTTCTTTAGCAACCGATATTCGTGGCCAATTACGAGATAAAGGTTTGCGCCATCAAGGCATTGAACGCACTGGCGATGTCATCAATATTCGCTTTGGCTCAACTGCGGAAGCTGATGCGGCCCGCTCTGTTTTGGTTGGTCCGCAAGCCGAGCTTGAATGGCAAGTGGAGAAGTCTGCAGATGGCGCCAAATTGGTGGGGCGCTTTAAGGCATCCGCCCTCAAAGAAGTTCAAGAGAATGCAGTCAAACAAAACATCATTACCCTCAATAAGCGGGTTAACGAACTCGCAGTTAAGGAGCCGGTAATTCAGCAGCAAGGTGCTGAGCGCATTGTTGTTCAGCTTCCAGGTGTCCAAGATACCGCGCGAGCAAAAGATATTATTGGCCGTACCGCCACTCTAGAGTCTCGCTTAGCGGACC
The DNA here is from genome assembly GCA_027486235.1 of Burkholderiaceae bacterium. Classification (GTDB taxonomy): domain Bacteria; phylum Pseudomonadota; class Gammaproteobacteria; order Burkholderiales; family Burkholderiaceae; genus Polynucleobacter; species Polynucleobacter hoetzingerianus. The sequence goes on along the minus strand of JAIXPN010000003.1, from coordinate 19,335 downwards.
CGGTAGCCTCGACGATCGGCCTGAATGAGACCCCACCACCCGGAACTGATGTGTTCCGCTTTGGTGAAAACCGTCTGGGCGTCTTTAAGAAGTCCGTCATCTTTACGGGAGATCGAATTACCGATGCGAGTGCTGGTTTTGATCAAAACCAGCGCCCTTCAGTCAACATCTCTCTTGATGCAGCTGGTGGCCGAGTCATGCAAGAAATCACTCGCGAGAACATTGGTAAACCAATGGGCATGATTCTGTTTGAAAAGGGTAAGGGTGAGGTATTAACCATTGCAACTATTCAAAGTGAATTTGGCTCGAAGTTCCAAATTACTGGTCAGCCCACCACAGAAAGTGCTAACGATCTAGCCCTTCTCCTGCGTGCCGGTTCTTTGGCAGCGCCCATGGAAATTATTGAAGAGCGTACGATTGGCCCAAGCCTTGGTATGGAAAATATTGAAAAGGGCTTTAAATCCTTGATCTATGGCTTCGCAGCGATTGCCATCTTCATGACCGCCTACTACATGCTGTTTGGCCTGTTTTCTGTCATCGCCCTTGCAGTCAATATCGTCTTGCTGATTTCCTTGTTATCCATGTTGCAAGCAACACTGACCTTACCGGGTATTGCTGCGATGGCTCTTGCAATTGGTATGGCAATTGACTCTAACGTTTTAATCAATGAGCGTATTCGAGAAGAATTACGCAATGGGGTTGCACCACATACTGCAATCGCAATTGGCTTTGATAAAGCCTGGGCAACCATCTTGGATTCAAATATCACCACGCTGATTGCCGGTCTTGCCTTGCTTGCGTTTGGCTCTGGTCCTGTAAAAGGCTTTGCAGTAGTTCATTGCTTAGGCATCCTAACCTCAATGTTCTCTGCGGTCTTTTTTGCTCGAGGTGTAGTCAATTTTTGGTACGGTCGTAAAAAGAAATTGCAGTCAATTTCAATCGGCCAAGTCTGGCGTCCGGAGGGTAAATAAATCATGGAATTTTTCCGGATCCGCAAAGACATCCCCTTCATGCGTCATGCATTGATTCTGAATGCATTCTCACTCCTTACCTTTATAGCGGCTGTTTTCTTTATTTGGCAAAAAGGCTTGCACCTTTCCATCGAGTTCACTGGTGGAACAGTGATGGAGATTACCTACCCTCAAGCGGCGCCCTTAGATTCAATTCGCGACCAAATTACCAAAATTGGCTACACAGATACTCAAATTCAAAACTTTGGTAGCTCTCGAGACGTAATGATTCGTCTGCCCTTACAAAAGGATCAAACAGGTCAAATTATTCCTTCTGCTGAGCAAAGTGCCTCTGTCATGAAGGTACTCGAGGCTAATAATTCCGGAGCAAAACTACAACGCGTTGAGTATGTTGGACCTCAGGTCGGCAAAGAACTTGCCATTGATGGTTTGAAAGCCTTAGCTTTTGTGGTGATTGGCATCATGATCTATCTGTCCTTCCGCTTCGAGTGGAAGTTTGCAGTAGCCGGCATCTTGGCGAACTTGCATGACATCGTGATTATTTTGGGCTTCTTTGCTTTCTTCCAATGGGAGTTCTCGCTCTCCGTATTGGCAGCAGTATTGGCAGTCTTAGGTTACTCCGTTAACGAATCTGTGGTGATCTTTGACCGAATTCGTGAGAACTTCCGCAAGCAGCGCAAAATGGATACCAAGGCAATTATTGATAGCGCGATTACAGGAACCATTAGCCGAACAGTAATTACGCACGGCAGTACGGAGATGATGGTAATTGCCATGCTTATCTTTGGCGGCCCAACCCTGTTCTACTTTGCCTTAGCCCTAACCATTGGTATTTTGTTTGGTATTTACTCTTCCGTTTTCGTTGCCGCCGCCATCGCGATGTGGCTTGGTGTTAAACGTGAAGATTTGATTAAGGGCGAGCGCAAAGCAAGCGATAACAATCGCCCCGATGATCCTAACTACGGAGCACAGGTCTAAGTCGATCCAAGATTTTCTGGGTAGCGCCTTGATAATGCGATGCATATTCCAAGGCCTTACTTGACATGACTTGTCGTTGTTCGGTATTTGTCAGTAAAGTCTCAATAGCCTCACTCAGTAATTGATCTAATTCAGAGTTCGAGCTGACAGTAATGCGCATCGCTGCTTGGGAAGCAATTGCATCCTCACTAGCCTGCTGAAAATTAAACGTATGCTCACCTAATATAACTGGGCAGCCATTGGCACACGCCTCAATCAGATTTTGTCCACCGGTTGGCAAGAGACTGCCGCCCATAACCACGATATCGCTCGCACTGTAATATGCCGCCATCTCGCCCATAGAGTCCCCCAGTAATACATCCACTTGGGCCCAATGCGACGAAGGATCCAATTCATCACTGGAGCGCGGATCCGTCAGATTGGTGCGTCGCTCAAACGATAGCCCAGATTGATGTAATAAATCGGCCACTTCAGAAAATCGATCCGGATGACGAGGTACCAAAATTAAAATTGGTCTTTTATCAAATTGATGTTTTTGTATCAGCCTCTTCCACGCATCAATGATGATGGTCTCCTCACCAGCGCGCGTACTCGCTGCACATACTGCTAAGCGTCCTTGCTGTCTCAGTGCCTGCTTCCATTGCTTGCCGAGGGATTGCATCCCAATTTGTCCAATGACATCAAATTTCATATTACCCATGACAATGACGTCCTCAACCCCAAGTGCTTGATAGCGCTTTGCATCTGGCTCTGATTGCGCCAAGATACCTGCAAAGGATTGAAAAAGAGAGCGTCCTGCGGAACCAAATTGCTGAACGCGCCGATAGCTGCGCTCTGATAAACGAGCATTAATCAAAAACAGAGGGATGCCAAGTTGTCGGGTACGAAATACAAAACCTGGCCACGCTTCGGTTTCCATAAAAAGCCCCAGCTGTGGACGAAAGTGTTTCAAGAAAGATTCAATAGCCCAACAAATGTCGTAAGGCAAATAGGCCTGCTGCAGTTGACCCGAGGCGATTGCCTTACGATACAAATCAGCCCCCGTTTCGCGACCTGTTGGGGTCATATGAGTCAGCAGTATTTGCTTACCCTCTTTTAATAGACCCTCAACCAAGGTTTGAGTAGCGCGGGTCTCGCCCACCGATACTGCATGAATCCATACTGGATTCTGAAATACAGATTTAGATTGATAAGAACCAAAACGCTCTGCGATATGTTTTGAGTAGCCTTTATTTTTTCGACTGCGCCATATCAATCGCAATAGAACCACTGGAATCAGTAGATGCCAAAGCGCCTCATAAAAACAGTAGAGGGTCAGTGGAAACTTGACTGCCCGATTGGATGAAGCACTCAAGGATAAATTACTTTAAACGAAGGGCAAGCTCGGCTGCTTTGCCAATATAGCTACCCGGGGTCATTTTCAGTAAGCGCTTTTTCTCGGGCTCTGGTATCGCAAGAGATTGAATAAAGCGATGCAAGCCTTCACGGGTGATTCCTTTGCCGCGTGTGAGCTCTTTCAATTGCTCGTAGGGGTTTTCAATACCGTAGCGTCGCATCACGGTTTGTACAGGCTCAGCCAGCACCTCCCAACAATCGTCTAAATCTGCAGAAATTACAGCCTCATTAACTTCTAATTTTGCTAGTCCGCGCAAGGCGCTGTCATATGCCAAGACACTGTGTCCAAAAGCAGGGCCAAGATTGCGCAAGACCGTTGAATCTGTGAGATCACGCTGCCAGCGGGAGATTGGGAGCTTTTCAGCCAAATGACGTAAAAGTGCATTCGCAATACCAAGATTGCCTTCAGAGTTCTCAAAATCGATGGGGTTGACTTTATGCGGCATGGTCGATGAGCCAATCTCGCCTGCCTTTGTTTTTTGCTTGAAATAGCCCAAAGAAATGTATGCCCAGAAATCACGGTCCATATCTAGCAGTATGGTATTTGCGCGTGCAATCGCATCAAACAACTCTGCCATACCATCGTGCGGCTCTATCTGAATCGTGTAGGGGTTAAATTGCAAACCCAATCGTTTTTCTACAACTTGCTTAGCAAATTGCTCCCAATCAAAGCCCGGGTAAGCGGCCAGATGAGCGTTGTAATTACCGACAGCACCGTTCATCTTACCTAGCAAAGCAACCTGTGCAATTTTTTCAATGGCGCACTCTAGGCGCTTAGCAATATTTGCAATTTCCTTACCAAGGGTTGTGGGTGATGCGGGCTGCCCATGGGTTCTCGAGAGCATTGGTAACTTGGCGTGCTTCACTGCGAGGGAATTGAGGACACGAAGAATGGATCTTAACTGTGGCAATAAAACCTGATCACGTGCACCACGCAGCATTAATCCATGCGAGGTGTTATTGATATCCTCAGAAGTGCAGGCAAAGTGGATAAACTCGCTAGCTTTTAATAATTTAGGGCGTTTCGCAACTTTTTCTTTTAACCAGTACTCCACCGCTTTAACATCATGGTTGGTAACCGCTTCAATCGCCTTAATGCGTTCGGCATCTGCCTCAGAAAAATCTTCAGCCAGTTTGAGTAAAAACTTTTTGTCAGCTGTATCAATAGTGGGAATGTTGGCTAACTTTGCCTCGCTTAGGGCCAGTAACCATTGAATCTCAACGACCACCCGCTGTTGCATAAATGCTGCTTCTGAAAGCCAAGGACGCAAAGCATCGAGCTTTTTGGCATACCGGCCATCCAAGGGGGAAAGGGCTGTTAATTGAGTTAGCTGGGTCAAGATGGGCTCATTACAAAGTGGTTGAATCTTGATTTTAATGGGTTTGGTCCGGCTATTGCGGCCTATTGATTGGGTGATTCATTTTGGCAAATTTCATTCCAGAAGAGCAGTCCATAGATTGCTATACTTCGCGCTTATGAAAATTATTGGCTCCCTAACCAGCCCTTTCGTCCGCAAGGTACGGATTGTGATGGCAGAAAAGAAAATTGATGCTGAACTCGTTGTTGAGAACGTCTGGGATGCATCTTCTACGATTGCAGAATTTAATCCCTTAAGCAAGGTTCCCTGTTTGCTGATGGACGATGGCGGGGCGATGTTTGACTCTCGGGTCATCGCTGAATATATCGATACCCTAAGCCCCGTTGGCAAACTGATTCCCAACACAGGGCGGGAGCGTGCGGCCGTTAAAACCTGGGAAGCCTTAGCGGATGGCGTAATTGATGCAGGAATTTTGGTGCGCCTTGAGAAAACCTTTCGTGATGAATCGGAGCAAAGCAGCAAATGGCTCAATCGGCAAATGGCGAAGGTCAACAAAGGACTTGAAACAATGGCCAATGGGCTTGGGACTGCTAAATGGTGTCATGGCAATCAATTTAGCTTGGCCGATATTACTGTGGGTTGCGCCTTAGGCTGGCTTGAACTGCGTTTTCCTAATCTGGATTGGAAAACACAACATCCTAACTTACGAGAACATTTCGAGCGCCTCTCGCAGCGCCCTTCCTTTATTCAAACAATACCGCCAGTCGCTTAAGTGCTTAGCGAACGATAATCCCGCCGCCAAGACAACGCTCGCCCTCATAAAGAACCGCTGACTGGCCAGGCGTTACAGCCCACTGTGCGCTCTCAAAGCGTAAATCGAAGGAATGGTCATACTCCGCGGTCATGATGCAAGCTGCGTCATCTTGACGATAGCGGGTTTTAGCACTGTAACTCCCCAAGGTAGGCTCCTGTCCGGCAACCCATGAGGCATCCATAGCCGACAAGGTGTTTGTTAACAACCAGGGGTGATCATGGCCTTGAGCTACATACAAGGTATTATTGGCAATATCTTTACGAGCCACGTACCAGGCGTCACCAGTGCCGTCTTGACTACCGCCCAATCCAATCCCCTTGCGTTGACCCAGGGTAAAAAATGCCAAACCCATGTGTTCACCAAGCACTTTGCCATCGACACTCTTTATTGGGCCCGGGACTCTCGGTAAATACCGATTCAGAAAATCTCGAAAGGGTCGCTCCCCAATAAAACAAATTCCGGTCGAGTCTTTTTTGCGAGCATTGGGCAACCCAAGATCAGCCGCAATTTGCCGTACCTCTTTCTTCGTTATCTCTCCAAGCGGAAACAATACTTTGGATAACTGAGCCTGAGTCAGTCGATGCAAAAAATAACTCTGATCTTTAGTCGTATCCACAGCTTTTAACAGCTGCACTTCCTCGCCAATGTGTTTGACTCGTGCATAGTGTCCAGTCGCAATTAAATTGGCGCCTAGACTCATTGCGTGATCTAAAAAGGCTTTGAACTTAATTTCGGCGTTACACAATACGTCCGGATTTGGGGTTCGGCCTGCGGCGTACTCCCTCAGAAAATCAGCAAAAACTCGCTCACGATATTCGGCGGCAAAATTGACCGCCTCAACATCAATGCCCAAAATATCAGCAACCGAGACGACATCCAGCCAGTCTTGACGAGCCGAGCAGTACTCCTCGGTATCGTCATCCTCCCAATTTTTCATAAAGAGGCCCAAAACCTCGTAGCCCTGTTCTTTTAGAAGCCAAGCCGCCACCGAAGAGTCAACCCCTCCAGACATGCCCACCACCACCTTCTGGGCTGAGTTCTTGGGGTCCAAAGCCCTTCCGGTGGGGCTTTGAGGCTCAGAATCTGGCATATTAGGGGTAACCATTAAAAAAGTGCGAAAATACCTGTAATTGTTTCAAGCTCATATTGTAAAAGTCTCGGTCAAAGCCTGGCCAAAGGGATATACAGGAGACTGGGCAGGCTGGCTCACAAGGCATGGCTAATTTATTAAAATAGTTCCTTTTTTAAAAATTGTTGCTTTTGGAGATAAGCCATGCGCATTGGAGTGCCGCTGGAGACGAGGGCTGGGGAAACCCGTGTTGCCGCAACCCCTGAAACCGTCAAAAAATTAATTAGCCAAGGCCATCAGGTCTTAATCCAAACCGGGGCAGGCGTGGGTGCCAGTCAACCCGATGCGGCTTACCAAGCCGTTGGGGCCACCATTGGTTCAGCTGCCGATGCTCTCGGATCCGAGATTGTTCTAAAGGTTCGCGCCCCCGAGGCAGGTGAACTGAAACAAATGAAATCAGGTGCGGTTCTACTTGGCATGCTTGATCCATTTGATAATGCAGGTATTCAAGCGATGGCCGGTCAAGGCATTACAGCCTTTGCACTAGAGGCAGCTCCGCGTACAACCCGCGCTCAGAGTATGGATGTGCTTTCATCCCAAGCCAATATTGCTGGCTATAAAGCAGTCATGCTCGCTGCCAATGAATATCAGCGCTTTATGCCGATGCTGATGACCGCCGCAGGAACTGTGAAAGCGGCTCGGGTTCTCATTTTGGGCGCCGGAGTTGCTGGCTTACAAGCCATTGCAACTGCAAAACGCTTGGGCTCCGTGATTGAAGCCTCCGATGTACGCCCTGCTGCAAAGGAGCAAATTGAGTCGCTCGGAGCGAAATTTGTCGATGTGCCATATGAAACCGACGAAGAACGTGAAATTGCTCAAGGTGTTGGTGGCTATGCCCGTCCAATGCCCGAAGCCTGGATGAAACGCCAAGCAGCTCTTGTTGCTGAGCGCGCAATGCAGGCGGATATTGTGATTACGACAGCATTAATTCCGGGTCGCAAACCTCCTGTCCTATTGCATACCGATACAGTAGAAAAAATGAAGGCTGGTTCTGTCGTGATCGATATTGCTGCTGGTCGTGGCGATAACGGTTCTGGCAATTGCCCTCTCACCCAAGCCGACAAAGTAGTTAACCACAATGGCGTAAAGATTGTGGGATACACCAATCTACCAAGTATGGTTGCTGCTGATGCATCGGCCTTGTATGCCCGTAATTTGCTTGATTTCATGAAACTCATCATTAATAAAGAAGCGCAACTGGCAATTCCTGCTGCTGCAGATGATGACATCGTTGCTGCTTGCCTGATGTGTCGTGATGGTCAAGCCATTCGCACCAATTAATTTCTGAAGGAACCCAAATGGATGCTGCTGCTATTCAAAGTCTATTAACTGTTCAAAACATTACAGTTTTTGTGTTAGCTATTTTCGTTGGCTATCACGTTGTTTGGAACGTTACCCCCGCATTACACACCCCTCTGATGGCCGTTACCAACGCCATCTCTGGAATCATTATCGTGGGCGCACTCTTACAAACTGAGGTTATTAATGGGGATGAGATCACTCTCACGAGCCTCATTGGTGCTCTCGCCGTGTTCTTGGCATCGATCAATATTTTCGGTGGCTTTATGGTGACACGACGAATGCTCGAGATGTTCAAGAAAAAAGCCCCCAAGAACGAATCGGCTGGTAACTAAAAAGAGATCGAATCATGTTAAACATCACAGCCCTTTCTTATTTAGTCTCCTCGGTGCTTTTTATCCTGGCACTGAAAGGCTTATCGTCTCCAACCACCTCACGCCAAGGCAATACTTTTGGCATGATTGGAATGGTCTTGGCAGTCATTACCACCTTTTTGATTCCAGGCTTTAAACCCGTTTATTGGCTAATTGGCGTGGCAATCGTTGCTGGCGCCATCATCGGTTCTATTGCAGCCAAGCGTGTGCAAATGACCAAGATGCCAGAGCTTGTTGCCCTGATGCATTCATTCGTCGGACTATCTGCAGTATTAATTGCAATTGCGGCAGTATTCAATCCTGTACAAGCGCATAGCGGAGCTCAGAAGATCGAATTGTTTATTGGCGCTTTTATTGGCGCAATTACCTTTACAGCTTCGATCATTGCCTTCGGAAAATTATCTGGCAAGGTTAGCGGTAAGCCTGTTAGTTTTTCTGGGCAGCACTTACTCAATTTGATCATGGCTATTCTCATGGTCGCCGCTGGTTTTGCTTACTTCTTGACCGATAGTCATGCCGCATTCTTAGTGATGTGTGCAATTGCTTTGGTCCTTGGCATTACCTTGATTATTCCAATCGGTGGCGCTGATATGCCTGTGGTAGTCTCAATGCTTAACAGCTATTCTGGTTGGGCTGCTGCTGGTATTGGTTTCACACTGAATAATCCAGTATTGATTATTGCTGGAGCCTGCGTTGGCTCTTCTGGCGCAATTCTGTCTTACATCATGTGTAAGGCCATGAATCGCTCCATTCTTGCGGTCTTACTCGGCGGATTTGGTGCCGAAGCTGCCGCAGGCGGAGATGATGGCGGTCCCAAGAACTACAAAACGGGTTCGGCAGAAGATGCTGCGTTCTTGATGACCAATGCCGATACCGTAATCATTGTTCCAGGTTATGGCTTAGCGGTGGCGCGAGCACAGCATGCTCTGAAAGAACTGACTGAGAAATTAATTCATCATGGTGTAACAGTTAAATATGCCATCCACCCGGTAGCGGGTCGCATGCCAGGCCATATGAACGTTCTCTTAGCTGAGGCTGAAGTACCCTATGACCAGGTATTCGAGATGGAAGACATCAATAGTGATTTTGGTCAGGCAGATGTTGTGCTGGTACTTGGTGCCAATGACGTCGTTAACCCTGCGGCACGGACTCCTGGTAGCCCCATCTTCGGTATGCCCATCCTTGAAGCGTTTAAGGCTAAAACCATCATCGTGAACAAACGTTCCATGGCGGCAGGTTATGCCGGCTTAGATAATGAACTCTTCTACATGGACAAGACCATGATGGTCTTCGGTGATGCGAAGAAGGTCGTAGAGGATATGGTGAAGGCTGTAGATTAAGCAGGCCGACTCAATTAGATAAAACGGGGTAGATTCTACCCCGTTTTTTTTGGGATACTCACATTGATCTTTCTGCTTACTTTCCTGCCCATTAGCAAGAGACTTGTGCAAATAGAATCCAATAAAAAGCCGCTAATAAGTAGCGGCTCAATGCGATAGATGCATTATTAATCGAGCTTAATTTTTGCCTTTTCAATCACCACTTTCCAGCGAGCAATATCAGAGTTATATAACTCGGTAAATTGTTGCGTATTCAGTGGGGCAATTTGAACTCCAGCTTTAATAAAACGCTCTTTCAATTCTGGCGTATCTAGCATTTTCAATATCACATTATTTAAAGTACTAATAATCTCTTTTGAGGTACCTGCCGGCACAAACATACCCTGCCATAAAGCCATCTCATAGCCCTTAACACCAGCTTCCTGCATTGTTACCAGCTCTGGTGCCCCACTGAAACGATTTTTACTAGTTACTGCCAACGCACGGACTTTATCCCCTTTATACAAAGGTAAACCAACTGGCATACCGGCAAAGTAAAAGTCAATTTGCCCACCCAATACATCAGTTGCCGCTGGAGAACCGCCCTTATACGGAATATGAATCGCTTGAAGCCCCGTCGTTGCCAAAAATAATTCGCCCGCCATATGGTCAGAATTACCAATTCCTGAAGATGCAAAACTTAACTTACCGGGATTTGCCTTAAGCATTGCAATTAAATCTGCAACATTTTTTGCTTTTGAGTTATTGTTCACAATTAATATGTGAGGGGTTGCTGCAACACCAACAACAGGAATTAAATCTTTCTGCCCATTAAATGGTAATTTTGGATTTGCGGCCACATTGATGGCCAGTCCATTTTGAGCGAATAAGACTGTGTACCCATCTGGCGTACTTTTAGCAGCAGCATCGGCAGCAAGACTGCCGGCCGCTCCACCACGATTTTCAACAATGACAGGTTGCTTTAAAGCAATACTGAGATCATTTGCAATAATTCTTCCAACAATATCCGTGGAGCTTCCTGGCGCATAACCAATCAACATCTTAATTGGTTTATCAGGATAAGCGGCAAAGACAGAAGAAATCATAAGTGGCACCAAGAGCACCACCTGAGCCAGGTACCTCATAAAACTAGTTTTAAATACTTGCATCATTGTCTCCTTGTTAATAATGTATTTATAAATTTAAGGGTACTACACCGCATTCTCTTGCACAATCATTAAGGGCATTAAGTAGTTCTTGCGAAATGGGAATTCCATTTAAACGGCGCTCTTTGGCTAATTTATCAGCGCCCTCACCTGGTATGTGAATATTGTCAATACCAGGTAACTTACTCGATTTTTTAATATCATCAACGACCTTTCCTACTCGCCTAATAAATTCTTTAGGATCTCCAAAGGCGCTAGGATCTAAGGCAATAATAGCCTGGCCCGTGTTGGTAATAAGGTCGTGATGTGCATTGAAATCGATAGTCTCTTTACCAACAGCAGCATTATTTAAAGTACCCGCCAATAAGCTGATCATTAAAGCAAGTCCATAGCCCTTATGCCCACCAATTGGTAAAAGCGATCCTTCAGATGCCCTAGATGAATCAGTTAAGGCATTTCCTTTTTTGTCGATCATCCAACCCTCTGGAATCATTTGTCCTTTTTGAGCTGCTAGCTTTACTTTTCCATAAGCTGCAACTGTGGTGGCGATATCCAGCAAAACAATTGGCCGATCACCTGCCGGAACTGCAATTGCAATTGGATTGGTAGACAACAATAGATCAATGCCTCCCCAAGGTGCCATATGATTGGCGTTCCCAACAGCCATGTATATTCCGATATAACCCGCCTCAGCAATTTTTCTGACATATACCGAGGCTGCACCCGAGTGATTGCCATGATGACTACCCACCCAACATACAGAGTATTCTTTTACCTTTTCGATCGCCGTTTCCACAGCTCTTGCCATCACCAAATGTCCCAAGGCGTTATCTCCATCAATAAGAGTAACGGCGCCCTGTTCTCGTTCACGACGTATATTTGGATGTAAATTAATTCCACCCGCTCGAATACGTTTTATATAAGCTGGTAAACGAAAAATTCCGTGCCCGTCGGCTCCAGCCAAATCTGATTGGACCATTAGATTAGCAACAATAAGGGCGTCAGACTGTGGCACCCCTACTGCGACTAAATTGTTCGTAATAAAATCTACTGCCGCACTAACTGATAAAAAATAATTACTCATAGATTAATTAGTTGATGCGCCTTTAAACTCCATGCTATAGGTATACCGATCCTCTGGATGATGAGTTACGGTAATCTCAAATAATTGATCTCTACTATCGTAGTAACGGCGAATAATAACTAGGCAAGGATCTCCAAGCTTTATTTTTAAGTGCTTTGCAATTATTGGCATGGCTTTCGAAGCATACACATCGACTTCCGCTCGATCAATTTTTGTACCAAATTTTTTTTCAATTTGTTCGAATACCATCAATTGAGAATGGTCTGGCTCCCTGCTCAACTGAGCAAACTGTGGAAGAATATATATATCCGTCCAGGCAATAATTTGCTGCGATACCTCTTGCTTACGTACGCCACCAATGTGGTACCAGGAGGACGCTACCGGCGCACCCACAAGCTTGCTTGTGGAGTCGTTTAGCTCAACATACTCCTCAATTAAATTCGTCCTGTATGTATCCCGGGGATAACGTAATATGTCCGCAGGCGAATTAAAGCTTTGCGTGAACTTTCTTGGCTTTTGTCGCGATATGACCTGTGCTGGAGCGCCCTGTCGTCGCAATATTAAACCGGCTACCTCTAGGGTTTGTAGAGCGTGACGTAGAGTATGTCTGCTGGCTTTATAGGACTTGCAAAGGCTTGCCTCAGAGGGTAATAAAGAACCAACAGACCAAAAACCGCTTTGAATACGCTCTTCCAGCATATTTGCTAAAGCCTGATAGAGCGGCTCCCGGTTTTTCAACTCAGCTTAACCCAAACATTTTCTTACCCGCCACTGGAAGTCTGGCCTTCAAAATATCACCAGATAAAGACTCTGTAATGTAAAGATCTCTGCCATCTGACCCCCCAAAACACAAGTTAGCAAGATGATGATGATGCGGGTTCTCTGAGTAAATCAAATGAGTAGGTAACATATTGCTATCAAAGCGCCAAATCCCAACACCTAGGTGGCAGACTAATAGGCCATTCTCAGAATCCATTTCAATACCATCTGGGCCAGCCACTCCACCCGTTAGCTGAACAGCAACGCCAGTCTTAGAAACAGAGCCATCCGCCATCAAGGGTAAGCGCCAAATTTGTTGCGAGCGGGTAGCCGCAACAAAAACATGCTTCTCCTGAGTATTAAGGGTAATCCCATTAGGGCTTGGGACATTGAGTGCCAAACGATCTAATTGGCCATTTGCGCGCAATCGGAATACTCTTCCAGTGGGATCGGCAATTCCTGTTTGGCCCTGGTCCGTAAAGTATAAATCTCCATTAGCGGCAAAATGTAAATCATTTAAACCCTTAAATGCTTCGCTGTACATAGAACCTAGGATTGTTTCTAATCGACCAGTTTTTGTATCTAACGATAAAAGACCCATTTTGTAATCACAAATAAAGGCTCGTCCATCTTTGTGAAATTTCAAGCCATTTGGCCAACCATCGTATTGTGTGATTAACTCCCACTCTCCCTTAGGAGTAATTCTAAAAATCCTTCCGAAGGGAATATCAACAAACCAAAGATTGCCTTCACGATCAAAAGATGGGCCCTCTAAAAAACACTCCACCTCAGCATTTTGTCGATTTGGATCAGACCAACTTGTGCGTGCTTTTTTTCTAAATTTATCCGGCATTGACATAAAGACTTCCGTCTTTATTTTCTCTACGGGCTGAAAAGGGTTGTGCATCGTCATGATTAGGCTCCTGATTCTAGTTGTACGGATAAGTTTTTCTTTACGATTTCCATCGAATGGCAAATTAAACCATATTTAATGTTAATCTTATGAAGAATACATTTTATTACTACCTTTTAATAATTAACTTGTCCGTATAAGTTAGGATTGTCATGAAGAACGTTGTTATCATCGGTACCGGCACTATGGCTGCTGGAATAGCAGCCGGCTTTATTTCTCAAGGCGTTCCAATCGCAATATTGGGTCGAAACACAGAAAAATCAGCTGCCTGTGTAAAAAAAGCTATTGCGCTCTCAAAAAAAATTGGCATATCCGGAGCAAACGCCGATAAAAATGATGTTGAATTAGAAGCTAATCAAAATCATGGCGCAATTAGCTCATGGCATGACTGGGATCAATCACAATGGATCATTGAAACAGTCTCGGAAGATATGCACCTTAAGAGAAAAATCTTTGAAGATCTTGATACAAAAGTTCCAGCTCATATTCCAATTGGTAGCAATAGCTCTGGCTTTCCAATTAGCAGAATTGCCAATGGTCTAAAAACCGCAAATCGAATGCTTGGCGCCCACTACTTTATGCCTGCAGAAGTTGTTCCATTAGTTGAAATTGTGCTCGGGGAAAAAACAGATATTCGCTATGCAGAACAAGTATGTAGTCTCTATCGACATATCCAAAAAAAACCGGTTTTAGTTAAAAAAGACATTCCGGGATTTCTTGCAAATCGCATTCAACACGCTTTAATGCGTGAAGCCTTATCACTCGTTGAGGCTGGTATTGCAACACCAGAGGATATTGATGATGCTGTTCGCTATAGTTTTGGATTTCGATATGCTGCGGTTGGCCCAATGACTCAAAAAGAAATTTCTGGATGGGATGGGATGGCGAATGCTGCTAAGGAAATCTACCCTTCTCTATCAAATATCACCACACTACCTTCGAAATTAAAACATTTAATGGATAGTGGCAAAACAGGTATGAAAGCGGGCGAAGGATTTAGAAAATGGACTCCGGCAGAGATACAAAAAACAACAGAGTCCTACTCTAGAAGGTTAAAGGCTGCTTTTGATGTACTTAACATTCAATAGATGGAAAAGACTTTGTCAGAGATTCTCTTAAGATATCAATATCAGGCTCAACGCCCAAGCCAACAGATCCAAGTTGCTCATATTCAAGATGACCTTGTTTTGCGCGCAATGGTGAATCACATACGTCAAATTTCAGGTATTGATTTGACATGCTAAATCCCCACGGCAACCCATTGATAGCAAATCCCAAGGCGGCTGTAGCTGCCGCACTGACTGATGTTTCGGCAACCTTGCAAGCAAGGTTAATTTTCAAACCATGTTTTTCTAATAAATCAGAACAATCTAGGGCGCTCAAAAGACCCCCTGTTTTTATTAACTTTAAACTGCTTCCGTCTAAAACGCCCGCAGCTATGAAACGTTCAATTTCCTTAACTCCGTGGACTGATTCATCAAGCCCGATTGGTATTTCTGACCGTTTCTTTAGTTCAAGAAAATCGCTCAGTGGGAGATTTGAAGAGATCAATTGCTCCGCAAATGAAAGTTGCCTTGATTTTGGGGAAGTGCAAAAACGAATAGCATCCTCTAATCTCATTGCTCCATTAGCATCTACCGAGATAGTATCTCCCTTGAGGAGGTTACATAAATTCTCTGCCCGATTCAGATCATCATCAACAGACAGTAAGCCGACTTTGATTTTCCAATGTCGATACCCTTCGTCATGGAACTTTTTAGCATCTGCAATTTCTTTTTCAATGGACCCACCAAGCATTCGAAGTAAAGGAAGCGGTTTAGGCATCGATGCCTCTGTACACCCGCGTTTCATACGCAAATACTGCCAAAGTGGAATACCCTTTTCTTGGGTATGCAAGTCTAATAATGCCATTTCTACGCAAGATTTAGCAGAGCTATTGGCGTATAACAACTTACCAAGTTGGCGACCATACTCATCCGGATTGTCCCAATTGAAATCTTTAAGATTAGAAGCTAAAAATTTAACATTAGCCAATAAGCTCTCTAGGGTTTCTCCAGTCATCAAGGGGGCCGCTGATGCCTCTCCCCAACCAGTTCTTCCAAGGTTATTTTTTAACCTCAGAAGAATCGTATTTGCAAAAGAAACCGTTTCGCCAGACATCTTTATAGGCTCAAGGAGTGGTATTGAGAGGGGATAAATTTGGGCGTGAACTATTTTCATTTCAGTAGCACAATTAAAAAACTATCTATTATGACTAACAATTATTATCAGGAGAACATAAATGCGTAAAGCAATGGTAGCAATATCTATTATTGGCTTATTTTTTTCTTTCAATACTCAAGCACAAACATATCCAAATCAACCTATTAAATTAGTCGTTCCATTTGCAGCTGGCGGACCATCAGATGTGCTGGCAAGGGGCTTTAGTCAAAAACTAGGAGAATCACTGGGTCAACCAATAATTATTGATAATAAACCGGGTGCGGGCACCAATCTTGCTGCCGAGTTTGTTGCTAAATCAAAGGCGGATGGCTACACCATTTTTTTAATGATGGTTGGTACCCAAGCGATCAATGAAACTTTGTATAAAAAATTGTCTTACAACACGATTAAAGACTTTTCGCCAATTTCGCTAGTCGCGTCCTCTTCATTAATGTTAGTAGCAAACCCGTCTGTACCTGTAAAAAATGTAAGCGATTTGATTGCTTACTCAAAGGCTAATCCCGGCAAAATTAATTTTGGCTCATCTGGCACTGGCACCCCACTGCACTTAGGCGGGGAGTTATTCAATGTACAAGCCGGTACCAGCCTTGTCCATGTTCCCTATAAAGGTGCGGCACCAGCTTTGACAGATGTATTGGGCGGTCAAATTCAAACTGCAATGGTTGGGACTCCAGCAGCTCTTCCCTTGGTTAAAACGGGAAAACTAACCGCGATCGGGGTAACAAGTCTTAAGCGCTCAAGCAATGCCCCAGAAATCCCAGCGATTGCTGAAACACTTCCTAAATTTGAAGTTGAGCTCGTCTATGCAATGGTCGCCCCTACCGGAACCCCCAAAGATGTTATCAACAAGCTTAATGCTCAGTTAATTAGCGTCTTAAATAATCCGGAAATAAAGTCGCAATTGAATTCAAAGGGCTTTGACGTAATTACAAGCACACCTGAGCAATTAGGTGAATACATTAAATCAGAAGTAAGCAAATGGGCTCCGATTGTGAAAAAGTCTGGTGCCACAGCTGATTAACCTACTAAAAAATAAGCTCTTATCTACCATGATTGAACTATCAGAAAAAAAAGTAATTGGTCCTGTAATACGTCTGCACCCCAACGACAATGTGGTGGTTGCTCGGGTAGATGTTGCTATCGGCACCTCTGTTCCAAGTGAGAATCTCTCCGTTCGCAGTCAGGTCCCGGCAGGCTATAAGATTGCTTCCAAAAAAATTACTGCGGGCGAGCCTATTCTCAAATACAACGTGATCGTTGGCTTTGCTAATACAGATATTGAGCCAGGATCAATGGTTCATAGCCACAACACCGAGTTTCGGGAGTTTGATCGTGACTATGCTTATGCAAGCGAATATAAAGCCACTGAGCTATTACCAGAAAACCAGAGAGCTACTTTTCAGGGAATAGTTCGTGAAGATGGTAAGGTGGGAACTCGGAACTACATCGGCATCCTCTCAACCGTTAACTGTTCTGCAACTGTGGTTAAAAAAATTGCGGAGTACTTTACGCCTGAACGTCTTGCTCCTTACCCTAATATTGATGGCGTAGTTGCTTTTGCGCATTCGATTGGCTGTGGTATGGAAATGACTGGGGAGCCCATGCAATTGCTACGCCGAACAATGGCGGGCTATGCACGGCATCCGAATCTCGCTGCTGCGCTGATTATTGGTCTTGGTTGTGAACGCAACCAACTCAAAGGCCTGCTTGAGCAAGAGGGTCTTCAACCGAATTCCCGCTTGCATACTTTCATCATGCAAGAATCTGGCGGTACTCGTAAAACGATCGAGGCAGGAATTGCTGCCGTTCAAGAATTACTTGCAGATGCCAATCGGTTTAAACGATCGACTGTTTCAGCAAGTCACCTAATGGTTGGCCTGCAATGTGGAGGCTCTGATGGATTCTCATCAATTACCGCAAACCCCGCTTTAGGTGCAGCCGTGGATATTCTTGCGCGTCATGGCGGCACAGGAATCCTCTCAGAGACCCCAGAAATTTATGGTGTGGAGCACACTCTAACGCGTCGAGCTGTATCAAAAGAGGTGGGTGAAAAACTCATCCAGAGAATTCGGTGGTGGAAAGACGAGTACTCAGTGAATCGTGATGTGCAAATTAATGGCAAAGTAAGTCCTGGAAATCAAATTGGCGGGCTTGCTAATATCTTTGAGAAATCACTAGGCTCATCGATGAAAGGTGGCACCGGCCCCTTAATGAATGTGTACCGGTATGCTGAGCCTGTTAACAGCAAAGGTTTTGTCTTCATGGATACGCCCGGCTTTGATCCTGTATCTGCAACAGGACAAATCGCCGGTGGCGCTAATTTAATTGCCTTCACAACAGGTCGCGGTTCGATGTTTGGCTCCAAACCAGCACCATGTATCAAGCTGGCCACGAATACACCAATGTATCAACGTCTTACTGAGGATATGGATATCAACTGCGGCGAGATTCTAGACGGCACAATCTCAGTTCAGGAAATGGGGCAAAAAATCTTTGAACTCTTTTTACGAATTGCCTCTGGTGAAAAATCAAAGAGTGAAGAATTAGGCCTTGGAGATCACGAATTTGTTCCTTGGCAAATTGGGATCATGAGTTGAGGAATTTCTAATCTTTGCGCCCAGCGAGATAACAAACACCATCTGGGCCATACGATTCTGAATGCTCTTGATTCTTGTTTAGGTGAAATACATCCCCCACTCGATAACTTGTTTTAATTTCACCGATGTCTATCTCCATTTGTCCACGAATGATCAAAGCCTTAGCTTCAAAGGGATGCATATGCAAACCCAGTGAGCCATTAGCCTCTCGCTCAACCATTACTGGCTTTGGAAAACCCTCTTTGGATAACAGTTCTAAGAATTGATTCTCATTCATATTGGGAGTTTTACCAATAACTGGATTCTGACCTATTTTTTACCACCAAATTTGAAGATTTCAAAATGAATTATCAATAAAAAGGGCAGCCTAGGCTGCCCTTTTGTTTACTAGCATATGGCTGGATTACATCATCCCGTCCATACCGCCCATACCACCCATACCACCCATGCCACCTGGCATACCGCCACCTGCAGGTTCATCTTTTGGACTCTCTGCAATTGCGCAATCCGTGGTAAGCAAGAGTGCAGCTACAGACGCAGCATTCACTAATGCGGTCTTAGTCACCTTGGTTGGGTCAATCACACCCTGAGCAACTAAATCACCATACTCGCCAGTTGCGGCGTTATATCCATGATTGCCCTTGCCAGCAGCAACTGAATTAACCACTACGCTTGCTTCATCGCCAGCATTAGAAACGATGATGCGAAGAGGCTCTTCCATGGCGCGCAAGACAATGCTAATACCAGCATTTTGATCAGAGTTGTCGCCCTTGAGGCCAGCGATCCCTTGTTTTGCACGAATCAAGGCAACACCGCCACCAGGAACAATACCTTCCTCAACGGCTGCGCGGGTCGCATGCAAAGCGTCATCAACGCGTGCTTGCTTTTCTTTCAGTTCGACTTCGGTCGCAGCGCCAACACGAATCACAGCAACACCGCCTGCTAACTTCGCAACACGCTCTTGCAACTTCTCACGATCGTAATCGCTAGTTGCT
>JAIXPN010000017.1 GCA_027486235.1 Burkholderiaceae bacterium | reverse complement strand
TTCTCTAGATAATGGTTATATTCCTTATACTGAGATTCTAAATAAAAAGAGAGGGGAGTGTAATGACCTTATTTGTGTTGACTTGGGCGATTACTTCGCTCTCTCTATGGGCTGCTACCTATGTCTTTGATGGTTTGCAATTCAACGATTCAGGAGCATTAATTATTTCTGCGTTGGTCTTGGGATTGGCTAATGCTATTGTGCGCCCCCTATTAATTTTGTTTACTTTGCCACTCACCATTCTGAGCATGGGATTTTTTCTGTTGGTGATAAACGCCCTGGTTTTAATGCTTGTTGCACAATTAGTCAGCGGTTTTGTTCTGTCAGGATTTTGGACGGCTTTCTTTGCTAGCATCTTCATCGCAATCTTGAACGCATTTATTGGCTCCTTCTTTGCGATTAATCGCATCACCATTGAACGCATTCGATAAGTGTTTGTTTTGGGGATGAGCCCACACTTACCACCTTTTGTTGTTGAAGCACCCTACAGTACTGCGCCACGGATGGTGCGTTATCAAGGGCCACTCCTGAATATCCCGCCTAAGCAGGCGTATCTAGAGGCAAAAAAAGTGGAGCTAGCTAAGCTAGGTAGTGATCTATTTGCCCAGGTATCAAATCCAGAAATGCCAAAACTGATCGAACTTGCTGCCAAATCCTTGAACCTGGCTCATTCTGAATCGATTCATTCCATCCAAGATCTTGCTCTTTGTCTTGAAGAAGATGTCGCTATCCTGCAAGAAGATATCTTGAGCGCCATTTGTTTCTGTTTCCCAAGCAGTTGGGTTCCCGCCAAGCGTATTGGTATGCCCTTAGGTCAAATCCATAGCCCCGTAGCAGATGGTCAAAGGCTGGTTGCTGCCAGCTCTAAGATTGCCCATGTGATGAGCGACCCAGAGCAGGGCTCCTTCAGGCGCTATGTTTGGACCCTGACAAATAGCCCCTTGTTAAGTCAGCATCCTACGCATAAGAATCCAATGCCCCCCAAGAATATTGAAGATCTCTTCTATCGGGTTGAGACGCAAACGACCTTACCACTCCAATCTAGCTTAGGAAGAGCTAGTTTATTTATGGTCAAGGTCGAAGTTTGTCCTTTGGGGGTCTTTTGGAGTAATCTAGACCAACGGCAACGTATTTATGACAGTATTAGCTCGATGAGTTCGGCGGTTCTGGAATATAAAAACTTGCAAGAGATCAAAAACATCATCATTGAGTCTTATAGGCAAACTGCGTAATGGAAAATTTTGGCCCCATTATTTTGATTGAAGTCATTCTTGTTTTTGGTGGTGTATTGGTCTTTGCCTGGTGGCAACTGCGAGACCTACGCAAGGAACGCGAGAAGGATCTACAAAAGAAATTACAGAATAAAGAAGAGGGCAATTAATAATAGGTATTCGGTGAAGAAGGAGGGGCGATGAAACGCATTCAATATTTAGTGTCACTATTATTGGCATCACTCATATCGGTCTGTGGATCCGCAGCAGCTCAAACCGGCACAATTGTTGATCTTCAGTATGTAAAGGCAGCTGCGCAACGTGGCGCCATCATTTGGGATGTCCGAGCGAATACCAATTATCTTGAGGGCCATATCCCTGGAGCAATTAATGTTGGTGATATTGGCGTTGTGTTGCGTGACCCGAATCGGGAAGATTTTATTGATTTGGCTGAAATCAATGCGATCTTTAATAAAGCAGGTCTTGATATTAATAAAGAAATTATTGTCTATGGATCAAGAGGCAATCCTTATGCCTATTTTGGCTTGTTCACGATCAATTACTTTGGTGGTAAGCAAGCCAAAGTTTTTCATGATGGCATGGATGGATGGGTGGATGCCGGTTTACCTATCGAGAAAGCGCCGTCCAACTTAGCGCCGGTTAATGTGAAATTAGCCCCCCAGGAAAATCTGGTGGTGACGAATGAGCAGATGCGAAAGATTTATAACAATAAATCTGTACAAGTGATTGATGCCAGAACCTTTAATGAGTTCAAGGGCAACGATATCCGTGCGATTCGGGGAGGGCATATTCCTGGGGCGGTAAGCATTCCCTATGAGCAAAATTGGCAAGATCCCGCTACTGGATCAAAGCTGGCCAAGAAAGAAGTCAAAACAAATGCTGGCATGTCCCTAAAAACAAGGGATCAACTGAATGCACTGTATTCCAAGTTAGATCCAAATAAAGAGACGGTGGTTTATTGTCAAAGCGGCGTTCGTGCTTCTGAGACCGCAACAGTGCTGCAAAATCTTGGCTATAAGAATGTAAAAATTTATGACTCTTCGTGGTTGGGTTGGGCCAGTCATTTATCGGCACCCGTTGAGGATGAGACCTACCTGAATGTTGGTATGTTGAATGCCAGAATTGCTGCGATGCAAAACAAGATTAATGAGCTTGAGGCTGCGTTAAAGGCAAACAAAAATTGATTTTGCCTATAGAGCACTTGCGTATTAGCGCGATTGGTCTAAGATAAAGTCATTGTGCCAAAACCAGCAACCAAATACTTTCCTGAAGGTAACTACACTGAACTGGATTTGGTGAGTCTATCCTATGTGAGTGATGCGGCAGAGGAGTTTGGTATTTTGAGCTTGATGCAAATGGTTGATCAAGCCTCTCGACGCAATAAGACGCTGAATGTTACAGGTGCTTTGTCCTTTGATAATGGGCGCTTCGGACAAATATTAGAAGGTAAACCTAAGGATGTTGAGGCAATTTGGGAGTCCATCCTGAAGGATCCACGTCACACAAATATTGTTTCATTGGGTATGAAGAAAATAAATGCGCGTCGATTTGCTAATTGGTCGATGCGTTTATGTAACCGCGATGAAATGCTATAGGCCAATCTTTAAATCAAGACCAAACTTATTTATCTAATGTACATTGCATGATCAGAGAACCATCAGATAGTTTTGCTTCAAGGGCATCATTGGTTTTGCTGACGTAGACTTTTACTCCTCGACCATCCCCAATATTATTGACATTTGTAAAGTGGGCTGTTTTTTCGTCGACGCGCTTTAAGGTGGCAATGATGGTGGGCTCGCCAATGCTAAATTTGGAGCCAACCCATCGATCAGGTCGAATGAACTCGCCATTTACCATCTTGCCTCGGTAGGTTTTCATGTAAGTACATTCTTTTTGATTGAGGAGTAGGGTCGTTGGCTCTTTCTGGCGATCAAAGAAACCCGCATTGACTGCGTTCATCCAAAAACTAGTAATAAGACCGGTTGTTACAAGCGCTACGCGATTCATACAGCGAGTAATTAATTAAGAACCTTATATCCACGCCCCACGAGACACTTTTTAACAATCGCCTCTTGGGATTCGTTACCTTGGTAGGCACCGCCTGCGCCACCGATAACAGCGCCAGCACCTGCCGCTTGGGCAATTTCTGTGGCATTGCCACCCGTGACCAAGCCTAAAAGTCCGCCAACAATCGCTCCGGCACCCGCACCCTTAGCGGCTGTGCCATCCATGCCAGAAGCCTGTTTTGCATAATCCTGGCACTCGGCCAGATCTTTTTCATAGCGCGCCTCATTCACGCCCTTCATATCAACAATGGGGCGCACATCGGCACCCGCGCAGGCAGTGAGAAGCGCAATACTAGCAATCGACAGCAGGGTCAGGCGATTACTGGGCCTAATCATAGGTTCTCCATATTCATTCCATTAAAGCAAAGTCACTCAGGCTCGTCAAGATTGAGGTCTAAATCGACCGGCTGTAATCTGCTCAAGGGCATCCACTGGCTTTTGGTAGAGATAGACCCAGGCGTCGAGCGTGCGATGTAAACCGATCACTTCAATCGCTTGAAGCACGCGTTGATATTCATGCGGTAGGGCATCCTGAGCACTGCATTCCTCGTAACGATCGAGTGCATCGAATAGCGCATGCTCTTTTAATTCCCAGAGCTCTCCATAGACCCATTGATTGTTATTAAGAGATGAATCATTTGGGATCATCACAGCCCCAGGATACCAAGAGACTTGATACAAAAAACCTCGCATGCGTGCTTCACCGATTAAATTTGCATTCTGATGAAAATGGCGCGCCATCTCATTTTGGTATGCACTCATTAATGTGCCATAAACAAAGAGATAGAGATTAGGCATAGTGCGTCATTGGGTACATGGAAACCCTAATTTCATAAAGATTCAAGTCTATTCACAATCAATAGTAAATTAAATCGCGCTTGGATCCCATATGAAAACCGTTAGCCAGCTCTTGGCAGGAAAAAACCATCGCATTGAAACCATTGCTCCCAATGTCCATGTATTTGATGCTTTGAAGCTGATGTTGGAGAAAGATATTGGTTCTTTGTTGGTGGTGGAGTTCGGTAAATTGGTTGGCATCTTCACCGAACGCGATTACGCCCGTAAGATCGTTCTTCAGGGGAAAAGCTCACAAAACACATTAGTACGCGATGTGATGAGCACTAAATTAATTACGGTTCAACCCATCGACACGCTTGATTTTTGTATGCAGTTAGTTACCGAAAAGCGCATTCGCCATTTACCAGTAATGGATCAAGGGCGTTTGGTTGGCATGCTCTCGATTGGTGATCTCCTCAAGGCGGCACTGGCAGAGCAAGCATCTACCATTGCGCAACTTGAGGCCTATATCAATTCTTAAATACCCATTTCTTTAAATACTTCTTTGGCATTGCGGAAGCTATCAATCGCCGCAGGTACTCCACAATAAATTGCGGTCTGTAAAAAAATCTCGCGGATTTCTTCTTTTGTTAAACCATTATTGATGGCACCCTTGACATGCAGTTTGAGTTCATGAGGGCGATTTAAGGCTGTAATCATGGCTAGGTTCACAATGCTGCGGGTCTTGCGATCAAGCCCTGGGCGATTCCAGATCTCGTTCCAACAGTATTCGGTCACTAATTCTTGCATGGGCATATTGAAGTCATCTGCATTTTTTATAGACTGATCAACGTACTCAGCGCCCAAGACCTCTCGACGTGTTTTTAAGCCTTTTTCAAATGAATCTCGATTCATGCTTGTCCCCCTTAGTAATTTATCAAATACCAGTATAGTAATCATCATGACCCAATTTCGTATCTTTAGCCTTGTGCTCAGCCTCGCGCTATTGCAAACAGCCTGCGGAACGCCACAGAGTGGCTTTCGGGTTGTTAATCGCTCGGATGGCATGATTGGTGTTCAGGCTGTTAAGAATGCCAAAGAAATTGAAGCCCATGAGCTTGCAGTCAAAGAATGCAAAAAGACTGGAAGATCATCCGCGGTGATTTCAGAGGCGAGGACCACGCATAATGATCAATTTCCAATGATCTATATTTATCAATGTATGCGATGAGTGCACATCCCTAAGCAATCGATCGAGTTAATTTATTCTATGTCTGTCTACACCCACGTTCAAACTATTCCATTATTTCCGTTGGGAACCACGCTTTATCCGGATGGAATCATTCTTCTCAAAATTTTTGAGGTCCGTTACTTGGATATGGTCAAGCAATGTGTGCGTGAGGGCTCTGGTTTTGGGGTAGTGACCTTGAATGGTGGCAATGAAGTGCGCACTCCAGGCGAACAAGTATCGTTTAATGAGATTGGCACCTTTGCCCGTATTAAGGAATTTGATCCAGTGCAACCCAGCTTATTCATGATTCAGTGTCATGGTGAGCAACGCTTTCGAGTGAAGTCCAGCCAGACCCAGAAGAATGGCTTAATCACTGCAGAAGTTGAATTTATAAAAGAAGATGCCCCGATTGAGGTACCCGAGGATTTAAAGCCCGCCTCAGAGATTCTTGGTAAGGTCATTCAGTCCTTTAAAGAGCAGGGCGCTGCTGTTGGAAAGGAATTGCCGTTTAATAAACCCTACCGTTTTCATGAATGTGGTTGGGTTGCTAATCGCTGGTGCGAACTTTTACAACTCAGTCCCGGACAAAAACAATTCTTCCTCGAACAAGAAAACCCACGGCTAAGACTTGACCTAGTCAATGAGTTACTAGAGGAGATGGGTGTTTATAAAGCGGTGAAGTAGTGAAGACCAGTTTTGAGTGCCCGACATGCGGCAATCCGCGGCCAATGTTGGGTAACTGCCCCTATTGCGACAGCCATGAAGCGCCAAGCCCTAATTCAGATACCAGCATCATCAATTTAGAACTGGGCGGCCCAAGCAGTGAGGAAGCTCTGGAGATCCTGACGCAGCATATTCGAGCTGCTAGCGATATTCAAATACGGGTTTTGATTGTGATCCATGGGTATGGCTCATCCGGTAAGGGCGGCAGTATTCGCCGCACTGTCCGTGAGGCCCTTGAAAATAACTATTTCTCAGATC
>JAIXPN010000055.1 GCA_027486235.1 Burkholderiaceae bacterium | reverse complement strand
CTCTGTCATAATTGAGGGATTATAGCTAGCAAATTATCCCTAGATTTCAAGAGCTTAACCCTTTAGAAGACCTGATTGTGAAACCGATACAAAAGTCCGACAAATTAAATAATGTCTGTTATGACATTCGTGGCCCGGTGCTGGAGCTTGCCCAGCGAATGGAAGAAGAGGGTCACAAAATCATTAAGCTCAATATTGGGAACGTAGGCGTCTTTGGTTTTGATCCACCCGAAGAGATTCAGTTAGACATGATTCGTAATTTGGGTAATGCATCCGCTTACTCGGATTCAAAAGGTATTTTTGCAGCTCGCAAAGCCATCATGCAGTACTGCCAAGAAAAAGGGATTCAGGGTGTTACCTTGGATGATATTTATACCGGTAATGGTGCCTCGGGGTTAATTGTGTTGGCCATGAACGCATTACTCAACAATGGCGATGAAGTACTTGTACCAGCACCTGATTATCCTTTGTGGACTGCTGCTGTATCGCTATCGGGCGGCACCCCTCGTCACTACCTTTGCGATGAAGCCAAGGACTGGGCGCCTGATATGAATGATTTGCGCTCAAAAATTACACCACGGACGAAAGCGATCGTAGTTATCAATCCAAATAATCCAACAGGCGCACTCTATTCAAAAGACGTTTTATTAGAAATGATTGCGGTTGCGCGGCAACATAACTTAATTCTGTTTGTTGATGAGATTTACGACAAGATGTTGTTTGATGGTGAGAAGCATATTTCCGTGGCATCACTCTCGACCGATGTAGTGACAATTACTTTTAATGGCCTCTCTAAGAACTACCGTTCATGCGGCTATCGCTCAGGCTGGATGGTGGTCTCTGGTGATAAGGCGATGGTTGCTGACTATATTGAGGGTTTGAATATGCTGTCCTCCATGCGCCTCTGCGCGAACGTACCAGGACAATATGCGATTCAGACTGCATTAGGCGGTTATCAAAGTATTAATGATTTAGTTGCCAAGGACGGTCGTCTTGCGAGACAGCGTGACCTGGCATACAAATTAATGAGTGAGATACCTGGCGTAACCGTGGCTAAGCCAAAGGCTGCCTTATATCTGTTTCCAAAATTAGATCCAGCAATGTATCCAATTCAAGACGATCAGCAATTTATTGCTGATTTATTAAAAGAGGAGAAAGTGCTCTTAGTTCAAGGTACTGGCTTTAACTGGCCACACCCAGATCATTTCCGGATCACCTTCTTGCCGCATGAAGATACTTTGCGAGAAGCCATCAAGCGTATTGCCCATTTCTTGGAGCGGTATCGAAATAAACATGCATTAAAAAAGGGTGCTGCGGCGACAGTAAAAGCATGATGAAACCCATTCAAGTAGGACTTCTCGGCATCGGAACCGTTGGTAGCGGTGTATTTACCGTTTTGGCTCGCAATCAAGAGGAAATCAAACGGCGAGCAGGTCGTGGCATTCGGATTCATACAGTTGCAGATCTCAATACGAAACGTGCTCAAGAACTCGTTCATGGCCAGGCTGAAGTGGTTGATGATGCCCGCAAGGTTATTCAAAACCCCGAAATTGATATTGTGGTTGAGTTAATTGGCGGATATGGCATTGCAAAAGATCTAGTGCTGGAGGCGATCGCCGCGGGTAAGCATGTTGTTACAGCTAACAAAGCTCTCATTGCAGTGCACGGGAATGAGATTTTCAAGGCAGCCCATGCAAAGGGAGTAATGGTCGCATTTGAAGCGGCTGTTGCCGGCGGTATTCCGATTATTAAATCCTTACGTGAGGGCTTAAGCGCCAATCGAATTGAGTGGATTGCTGGAATCATTAATGGCACCACCAATTTCATTTTGTCCGAGATGCGCGATAAGGGCCTCGACTTTAATACGGTTTTGAAAGAAGCTCAGCGCTTAGGATATGCTGAAGCAGACCCCACCTTTGATATTGAAGGTATTGATGCTGCTCATAAGGCCACGATCATGAGTGCGATTGCATTTGGTGTGCCAATGCAATTTGCGCAGGCTCATGTTGAGGGGATTACCAAACTCTCGGCAATCGATATTAAGTATGCAGAGCAATTAGGTTATCGCATCAAACTATTGGGTATTACGAAGAAAACGGCCAGCGGCATTGAGCTACGGGTACATCCAACTTTGGTGCCAGCAAAGCGTTTATTAGCGAATGTAGAAGGCGCCATGAATGCCGTCCAGGTTCATGGTGATGCGGTTGGTACAACTCTCTATTACGGCAAAGGTGCTGGCTCTGAACCCACTGCGTCAGCAGTAATTGCAGATTTAGTGGATGTAACGCGTTTACAGACAGCCGATCCAGAGAACCGAGTTCCGCATCTCGCATTTCAGCCTGATGCATTACAGAATATACCGATTCTGCCTATGGCGGAGGTCACCACCAGCTATTACCTGCGCTTGGCCGTGGCAGATCAGGCAGGCGTTTTGGCTGAGATTACTCGTATTCTTGCTGCTCACGGTGTATCCATCGATGCTCTTTTGCAAAAAGAGGCTGCAGAGGGAGAAAGTCAAACAGATCTCGTGATCCTTACCCATGAGACCAAAGAGAAAAACATGATGGCAGCTCTTCTAGAGATGCAAGATCTCAAGACTGTAATTGGTGAGATCGTCAAGATTCGTCTTGAGAACCTGTCCTAATTTAAGAGCGTTAGATGCGTTATCAATCCACTCGTGGTGCCAGTCCTATTCAATCGTTTCAAGGAATATTGCTTGGTGGTCTAGCCCCCGACGGTGGCTTATATTTACCCACTGAGTATCCTCAAGTAACACCACAGCGACTTGATTCATGGCGCGGCCTATCTTATCCAGACCTTGCCTTTGAGATTTTGAGTCTCTATTGCGACGATATCCCAGCAGAAGATTTAAGGGCGCTTTTACATAAGACCTACACACCTCAGGTTTACTGCAATGGTCGAGCAAGTGATCGTGCCAGTGATATCACTCCTATCCATTGGTTAGGCGAAGAGCAGGGAAGTAAATTGGGTCTATTGTGTTTATCCAATGGCCCTACCTTGGCGTTTAAAGATATGGCTATGCAGTTACTGGGCAATTTATTTGAGTACACCTTAAAACGCGCCAATCAAGATCTCAACATTTTGGGGGCAACCTCGGGTGACACAGGCAGTGCCGCCGAGTATGCAATGCGTGGCAAGGATGGTATCAAGGTTTTCATGTTGTCACCACGTGGCAAGATGAGCCCATTTCAGTCTGCGCAAATGTATTCCTTGCAAGATCCTAATATATTTAATTTAGCGGTCGAGGGTGTATTTGACGATTGCCAAGACATTGTGAAAGCGGTTAGTAATGATTTGGCATTTAAAGCCAAGTACCGGATTGGCACCGTGAACTCCATTAATTGGGGCCGCGTTCTGGCTCAAGTGGTTTACTACTTCCAGGGCTATCTCTTAGCCACCCAATCAAGCACCGAGAAGGTTTCTTTTGCTGTGCCCTCCGGTAACTTCGGTAATGTTTGTGCCGGTCATATTGCACGCATGATGGGCTTACCGATTGAGCGATTGGTGGTGGCTACCAATGAGAATGATGTACTGGATGAGTTCTTTAAGACCGGTATTTATCGTGCGCGCAAATCTGCAGAAACTTTGCATACTTCGAGTCCATCGATGGATATCTCCAAGGCAAGTAATTTTGAGCGCTTTGTATTTGATTTGCTTGGGCAAGATGGCGCAAGAACTGCACAGTTATTTAAGCAGGTAGAAACTGAAGGGGGGTTTGATCTTTCTGAGGACCACGCTTTTCATCGCATCAACCAATTTGGTTTTGTCTCTGGGCGAAGTAGCCACCAAAATCGTTTAGAAACAATTCGTAATATTGATGAGCAGTATGGCGTCATGATTGATACCCATACAGCAGATGGTGTTCGAGTAGCCCGAGAGTATTTGCAAAAAGATATTCCTATGTTGGTGTTAGAGACTGCATTGCCAATTAAATTTGAGGAAACTATTCAGGAAGCCTTGGGACGTCCTGCAGAGTGCCCGAGTGCGTTCAAGGATATCAAAGCGAAGCCGCAACGTGTCATGAATATGCCGGCAGATACTTTGCAGGTAAAGCAATTTATTGAACAACACGTCCTTTAATCATCTTTACAGCATGACCCCATCGAACCCAAGTAAGCCACCAATGCTTAGTGCAGCAGAGGCCCTTGCGCATTTGCTAAAGAATGCTAGCCCTGTAATAGAAGAGGAAACTGTTTCAACACAAGCGGCATTGGGACGGGTCCTAGCCAAGGATATCGCCAGCCAGGTTGATGTGCCTCCATTGGATAACACATCCATGGATGGTTATGCAGTACGTAGTTCTGAAATTACTCAAGCTGGAACTGTATTGCGAATGGCCCAGCGCATTCCTGCTGGATCGGTAGGCCGACAATTGGAGTCGGGAACCATTGCGCGAATCTTTACAGGCGCTCCCGTACCTCCGGGGGCGGACGCTGTGGTGATGCAGGAAGATTGCATTGTTCTAGAGCAAAACGAGATGGTGCAAATTAACAGCGTTCCAAATGCTGGTCAGTGGATTCGTCGCCGTGGCGAGGATTTAACTGCTGGCAAGATTGCTTTATTTGCAGGTAGTTTTTTGAGACCTCAGCAATTGGGTGTAGCGGCATCGGCTGGTTATGCGCAATTGCCTGTGAAACGCAAAGTCAGGGTTGCTGCTTTCTTTACTGGGGACGAGCTCTCTTTGCCGGGTGAGCCATTAAAACCAGGTGGTATTTATAACTCGAATCGCGATACGCTTTTAGGGGTAATTCGGAGTCTTGGCTGTGAAGCCACGGATTACGGAATCGTTCCTGACCGACTTGAGGCAACTCGGGAAGCCTTGCGCACTGCTAGTGCCAATCATGACCTCATTATTACCTCGGGCGGAGTCTCGGTAGGCGAAGAGGATCATATCAAGCCCGCAGTTAATGCAGAAGGCCGTTTGGACTTATGGCAGATTGGTATTAAACCGGGTAAGCCGCTCGCTTTTGGAGCAGTGCGTAAACTGCAACAAGGTAATCAAGAGACTTGGTTTATTGGTTTGCCAGGAAACCCAGTATCGAGTTTTGTGACCTTCCTACTGTTTGTTCGTCCCTTTATCTTGAAACTGCAAGGACGCTCAGAGTTATCTGCCCCCTCCTATTTAATGAGAGCAGACTTTGATTGGTTAAAACCAGATCGGCGCAATGAGTTCTTGCGGGTAAAAATGAATTCGGACGGTGGTTTGGATTTATTCCCCAATCAAAGTTCTGGAGTATTAACCAGTGCCGCCTGGGGCGATGGTTTATTGGATTGCCCAGCCGGCCAAGGCTTTAAAAAAGGTGATATGGTTCGCTATATACCTTTTAGTGGACTTTTGAGCTAACGAATCACCATGAAACTGCACCTTCGTTTTTTTGCTTCTTTTCGAGAGTCTCTTGGTCTTGCGCACGAGGATGTTGATCTGCCTGAACAGATCAAGACGATTGACGATCTGCGCTCTCATCTGATTGCTCGTGGCCATCCTTGGTCTGAGGTATTGGCCAAAGATAAAGTCTTGCGTTGTGCACTTAACCAGCAAATGGTGAGTGTTGATACAGCTTTGGTCGATGGGGCTGAAGTTGCATTCTTTCCGCCAGTCACTGGGGGTTAATATGCCAGTTCGGATTCAGGAGCATGATTTTGATCTAACGGATGAGATCGCTCTTCTGCGCAAGGATCATGCACAAATCGGAGCGGTTGCCATTTTTATTGGAACAGTTCGCGACCTCAATGAGGGCGCCCAAGTAAAAGCCATGACCTTGGAGCACTATCCAGGGATGACTGAAAAGGCCTTACAAGACATTATTGATCAGGCAAAGGGGCGTTGGGATCTAAAG
Organism: Burkholderiaceae bacterium; assembly: GCA_027486235.1. Classification (GTDB taxonomy): domain Bacteria; phylum Pseudomonadota; class Gammaproteobacteria; order Burkholderiales; family Burkholderiaceae; genus Polynucleobacter; species Polynucleobacter hoetzingerianus. Next base: position 20,795 of record JAIXPN010000055.1, on the reverse strand, counting down.
GATGCTTTGGTGATTCATCGTGTAGGCCCATTGAGACCCCAGGATCAAATTGTTTTAGTGGCAGTAACGAGCGCGCATCGAGGTGAGGCATTTGCGGCCTGCGAGTTCATCATGGACTACTTAAAGACATTAGCTCCTTTTTGGAAAAAAGAAGACACGCCTGCTGGAGCACGTTGGGTAGACGCCAGGGTCTCAGACGATCAAGCTATGGCGCGGTGGGCTAAAAAGTAATACGACCCCATACCAAATTAAGGTAAATCAAAGAAACTCAGTTTTTTGTGACGTGGCAGTCGTTTAATGACAGCTTCTGCTTTGGAGGCATTTGAGCGATCCACATATTCTTTGCTGGCTAAGAGTTTGACAGGGCCTCTGCCGCGGGTATAGCGCGCTCCTAGCCCATTATTATGTGCAGTAATGCGCTCTGATAGGCGATTGGTAATGCCAGCATAGAAGCTACCATCACTGCATTCGAGAAGATAAAGAAACCAAGTCATCTTTTGTTTTAAATCAAGAACCTACTTGAATAAAATTGTTTCATCCCCATATTCTATGTAGATTAGTACATTTGCAAATAAATTGAGATAAATCATGCGGATAGATAAATTAACAACAAAGTTCCAGGAGGCATTGGGAGATGCCCAAAGCCTAGCCCTATCGAAAGATAATCAGTTCATAGAGCCAGAACATCTTTTGCTAGCAATGCTACGGCAACAAGATGGCGGTGCACGCAGTCTTCTTACCCGAGCTGGGGTAAATGTCGTTGGCCTTGAGAAGGTTGCTGAGGCAATGATTGATAAATTACCTCAGGTTCAGGGAACCGGCGGTGACGTGCAAATAGGACGAACATTGCTGAACTGGCTTAATCAGACCGAGAAAGAGGCCAGCAAGCGCGGCGATCAATATATTGCTGGCGAGCTGTTTTTATTAGTTCTGGCTGATGATAAGGGCGAGCTTGGTAAGGCTGCTCGAGAAAATGGCTTGGGTCGTAAATCACTCGAGGCTGCGATCGATTTAGTTCGGGGCGGTGAGTCTGTGAACTCAGCTGACGCAGAGGGTCAGCGTGAAGCTCTTAAAAAATACACTCTAGACCTGACCGAGCGTGCGCGCTTGGGTAAGTTAGACCCTGTTATTGGACGCGATGATGAGATACGTCGTGCGATTCAGATTTTGCAGCGCCGGAGTAAAAATAACCCGGTTTTAATTGGAGAGCCAGGGGTAGGTAAAACGGCGATCGTAGAAGGTCTTGCCCAGCGTATTGTGAATGGCGAGGTTCCAGAAACACTAAAAGATAAACGAGTTTTAGTACTCGATATGGCCTTGTTGCTCGCTGGTGCCAAATACCGCGGTGAGTTTGAGGAGCGCTTAAAGGCAGTCTTGAACGATGTTGCCAAAGATGAAGGCCGCACCATTATGTTTATTGACGAAATTCATACGATGGTGGGCGCCGGTAAGGCCGATGGCGCAATGGATGCGGGCAATATGCTAAAGCCAGCTTTGGCTCGTGGAGAGCTCCACTGTATTGGCGCAACCACCTTAGATGAATATCGTAAATACATTGAGAAGGATGCTGCGCTAGAACGTCGTTTCCAAAAAGTGATGGTTGATGAGCCAAGCGTTGAGGCAACGATCGCCATCTTGCGCGGCCTACAAGAAAAATATGAGCTGCATCACGGAATTGAGATTACCGATCCAGCAATTGTGGCGGCGGCAGAGTTATCGCACCGTTATATTACAGATCGTTTCTTACCTGATAAGGCGATTGATTTAATTGATGAAGCCGGATCGCGCATCAAAATGGAGATTGACTCTAAGCCCGAGGTGATGGATAAATTAGACCGGCGCCTAATTCAGCTCAAGATTGAGCGTGAGGCTGTGAAGAAAGAAAAAGATGATGCATCTAAAAAGCGTCTTGAGCTAATTGAAGAGGAAATTAAACGCTTAGGCGCCGAATATGCTGATCTCGAAGAGATCTGGAAAGCAGAAAAAGGGGCTGCTTTAGGTGCCGCATCGGTTAAGGAAGAAATCGATCGAGTCAAAGCGGAGATTGCTAAGCTTCAGCGAGAAGGTAAGCTGGAGAAGGTGGCGGAGCTTCAATATGGCAAGCTCCCAGAGCTGGAGGCCAAGTTAAAGTCTGCGGCAGCAGCAGAGGCGAAGGCAGAGAGCAAGGATAGTCAGCGTCCTAAACTTCTAAGAACCCAAGTGGGGGCAGAGGAGATTGCGGAAGTTGTCTCTCGTGCAACCGGCATCCCTGTCTCCAAGATGATGCAAGGGGAACGCGATAAATTACTGAAGATGGAAGATCATTTACACGAGCGTGTGATTGGTCAAGATGAAGCAATCCGTGCCGTATCGGATGCTATCCGTCGATCGCGTGCGGGCCTCTCGGAAGAAAATAAACCCTACGGCTCCTTTATGTTCTTGGGACCAACTGGTGTGGGTAAAACGGAGCTCTGTAAGGCGCTAGCCGAGTTTCTATTTGACAGCGACGATCGCTTGATACGGATTGATATGAGCGAGTTTATGGAAAAGCACAGTGTGGCACGTTTGATTGGTGCTCCTCCTGGTTATGTTGGCTATGAGGAGGGCGGCTATCTGACAGAGCAAGTGCGACGTAAGCCCTACAGTGTTATTTTGTTTGATGAGATTGAGAAGGCGCACCCCGACGTCTTTAATGTTCTATTACAAGTGCTTGATGATGGTAGGTTGACCGATGGTCAGGGTCGTACGGTTGACTTTAAAAATACAGTCATCGTTATGACTAGCAATATCGGCTCTCATTTGATTCAATCGATGACAGGCAAGAAACAAGCTGAAGTGAAAGAAGCGGTATTTGGCGAGCTAAAAAATCATTTCCGTCCAGAGTTTTTAAACCGGGTGGATGAAATTGTGGTCTTCCATGGCTTGGATCAGAAGAACATTGCGGCAATTGCAAAGATTTTGTTACAAAATCTTTCGGAGCGCTTAGCCCGCATTGACATGCAACTTGACGTCAGTGATGCAGCGCTTAATAAGATTGCTGAGGTTGGTTTTGATCCTGTATTTGGGGCGAGACCACTAAAGCGGGCAATACAGCAGCACATTGAGAACCCGGTCTCCAAGATGATATTGGAGGGTAAGTTTGGACCTCAGGACGTCATACCGGTTGATGTGGATAAAAAAGGCGACTTTAGCTTCTCACGCTTAGTGCATTAGCAGTTTTCTTGGGCGACTCTCGACTGGCGCTAAACTAGTGCCATGTCGTTAGCCCAAGGTAGCTTATACCCCAGTGATAATCGGACGATAGGCCTTATCAGCCTGGCGCATGGTACTTCGCATTTCTACCATCTCGTATTACCCCCACTTTTTCCTTGGCTAAAAATCGAATTCGGTCTTTCTTACGCCGAGCTCGGTTTATTGATGACCATTTTCTTTGTGGTCTCCTGTGTTGTACAGGCCTCCTCAGGATTTTTGGTTGATCACAAAGGGGCTCGTCCTGTTTTGTTTGCGGGTGTTGGCTTACTGGCCTTATCGGCGATTACTTATGCTGTCAGCTCCAGTTACATCGGTTTAATGATTGGCGCAGTATTGATGGGTTGTGGTAACGGTGTTTTTCATCCGGTCGATTACACCCTCATGAACCATAAGATCTCGCCCAAGCGTTTGCCCTATGCCTATTCGTTTCATGGCGTCACTGGGTATCTTGGTTGGGCCTTTGCCCCAGTGTTTATGGTGGCTATTGCAGAGCTAGCAAATTGGCGAACTGCGATGATGGCAGCAGCTATCTTGGCTTGTGCAGTTTTATTCCTCCTCTGGATTAATCGTGAGTTATTGTCTGATGATGCTAAAGCCCGTCACGAATCCAACCTAGCAAAAGCGCGCAAGAATGATCCTAACCATACGCCCTTAGGCACATTTGATTTTCTTAAATTACCGGCAGTTTGGCTGTGTTGGATTTTTTTCTTCCTCAGCATGGTTGCTATGGCCGGCATCCAATCCTTTGCTCCAAGCGCCCTCTTAAAAATTTATGATATTTCGGCTGCATCTGGAAACTTTTTCCTAACTTTATTAGCTCTTGGTAGTGCGGGAGGAATGATTCTTGGGGGATATATTGCGAGTAAGTTTTCCTCACCAGAACGCACGGTTGTGATTTGTTTAATGATTAGTGCAGTGATGTCTATCGTCATTGGGACGGAGCTTGCATCAGCGGTATTAATCCCCAGCCTATTTATCATCATTGGTATTGGCCTTGGAGTCGCTGCACCTTCGCGTGACCTAATGATCCGTTCGGCCACACCTCAGGGCGCCTCTGGTCGTGTTTATGGAATTGTTTATTCGGGTATTGATCTTGGGGCTTCGGTAGGGCCGTTGGCTTTTGGAATCTTGCTTGATGCAGGTCAGCCTAACTGGCTATTTTTAGGGGTTGCATTTATTCAGTGCCTGATCATTTTCACTGCCTTTAAGGTCGCTAGTAACACCCCAGTCGCGCGCGCCTAGTACGTTTGCGTGCTCAATCATCCTCTTTCCATATAGTGAAAAGATGCTTTCACTTGGTAAAACGGTCCCAAAATAAAATACATCTCGATTTTTCACTCGATAACGATACATTTTGTATTACAAAATTACATTTTTAAGTAATTGATTTAAATATATAAATTTAATTTCATCTATCCTTCAATAAGCCTTCTATAGCGCTGTATTACTTCCTAAACTCTTATATAAGACATAAGAGTTAACGAGCACTTTTATTCATTCTGGTAACAGTTTTTATCTTGATAGAGGGAGAGCAATATGGTGACGCGTAAGGCAGAGGCAGCAACAATTCAAAAGGATTGGGATACGAATCCACGTTGGCAAGGGATCAAGCGGGGCTATTCCGCAGAAGATGTGGTGCGTTTGCGTGGCTCAGTTCGCACTGAATACACTCTCGCCCGTCAAGGTGCTGATAAGTTATGGAATCTTGTAAACAATGAAGCCTATGTGAATTGCCTCGGCGCATTAACAGGTGGTCAAGCAATGCAACAGGTAAAAGCGGGTGTACAAGCAATTTATCTATCCGGCTGGCAAGTGGCGGCTGATAACAATAGTTATGCGGCTATGTATCCGGATCAATCTCTATATCCAGTTGATTCGGTCCCTAAGGTGGTTGAGCGAATCAATAATACATTTGAGCGTGCCGATCAAATCCAATGGTCTAAGGGAATTAATCCCGGCGACCCCGGTTACATTGATTACTTTGCTCCGATCGTCGCCGATGCAGAAGCTGGCTTTGGTGGGGTATTAAATGCATATGAACTCAGTAAGGCTCTAATCAAAAACGGCGCTGCCGGAGTGCATTTTGAGGATCAGTTATCTTCTGTGAAAAAGTGTGGTCACTTAGGCGGTAAGGTGTTGTTGCCAACTCAAGAGTCAGTACAGAAGTTAATTGCAGCCCGCTTAGCAGCCGATGTAATGGGTGTGCCAACCATTATTTTGGCAAGAACTGATGCAGAAGCGGCTGACTTAATCACTTCTGATTATGACGAGAACGACAAGCCATTTTTAACTGGTGAGCGGACTCCAGAAGGTTTCTATAAAACACGCAAAGGCCTGGCACAGGCAATCTCGCGTGGACTGGCATATGCTGCGTACGCTGATATGGTGTGGTGCGAAACAGGTACGCCTGACCTTGAGTTTGCCAAGAAATTTGCTGAAGCGATTCGGGAAAAGTTCCCTGGCAAGATGTTGGCATATAACTGCTCACCGTCCTTTAATTGGAAGAAAAACTTAGATGACGCCACCATTGCTAAGTTCCAGCGTGAGCTTGGTGCGATGGGTTATAAATACCAATTCATTACCTTGGCTGGAATTCATTCCATGTGGTACAACATGTTTGACCTGTCACAGGACTACGTCAAGCGAGGCATGACCGCTTATGTTGAGAAGGTGCAGGAGCCCGAGTTTGCAGCGCGTGATCGTGGCTACACTTTTGTATCGCATCAACAAGAGGTAGGTACAGGGTATTTTGATGATGTCACCACTGTGATTCAGGGTGGTAAGTCTTCTGTAACGGCTTTGACCGGATCAACCGAAGAAGAGCAGTTCCATTAAGGTTCTAATCTGCTGATCTAGCAGAAAAGGTGGTAAAGAGGGGCGCTTAAATCATTCTAAAAAGATGACTTAAGCGCTTTTCTGTTTTACATTACACCTATGAATGAGTGCATCCTTTGCAAAGAAGACGGTGGCCAGCTAGTTTGGCGTGGCGATGATGCTCGTGTTGTTTTGGTTGACGACCCCAATCTTCCAGGCTATTGCCGCGTTATTTGGAATCGACATATTGCAGAAATGAGTGATCTCTCACGCGTTGAGCGTGAGATCCTCATGGCGTTGGTAGATGTGACTGAGTTTGCAGTGCGTCGAGTGATGCGTCCCCAAAAGATCAATATCGCTTCCCTTGGTAATCAGGTTCCGCATTTGCATTGGCATGTAATCCCTCGATTTGCAGATGACCCATTCTTCCCAGGATCGATTTGGTCTGCTAAGCAGCGCGATCTGTCTGAAGTTGTTAGAAAAGCAAGGCGGGATACTGCAAAAGCCTTAGCGGATGCCATCCGATCTGGTATTGCGGATTTGGCCTAAATTAATTTTCGTAAGGACTCCAAATACCCATCTGCATCGAGTGCTCCACCGTTGCGCTGAGCTTGCCATAGAGCTTGACCAAGACATTCCATAATCAGATGTTGCGCCTCGTGTTCGGAATCAAATTTCTGACTTAGAGCATTTGCAATTTGTCGAATTCCGGGAGGTTGGTCAATCGAAATCTGCTCGCTAATCGATAGGTGCATCGATAGGTGTAGAAAAGGATTTGTTACACCTTTCTCAGGAGTAAATTCTTGCTCAAGCGCTCCGGATGAATCGCTCAAGATTGCATGAAACTCAGGATGTTGTTCCATCCATTGGCTTGCAAGGCTTTCAAGTGGAGTTAAGACATTACCGGATGTATGCTTTTGCCACGTGGTGCAAAAGAATTGCCGGACCTCGTCACGACTGGGATTAAATAGGGCCACGTACTTTTCCAATGCCAGTTTTATGTTTATAGGAGCATAGTGGCTCAACTATGCAAAGCTCGCAATCTGGGTTACGCGCTTTGCAGACATAGCGACCATGCAAAATTAACCAGTGATGCGCATCGTGCATAAACTCTGCAGGAACCCGCTTTAATAATTTCTTTTCTACTTCCAGCACATTCTTCCCGGGTGCTAAACCTGTGCGGTTAGAGACCCTAAAAATATGCGTATCCACAGCAATCGTCGGTTCTCCAAAGGCTGTATTTAAGATAACATTTGCAGTCTTTCGGCCAACCCCTGGAAGAGCCTCTAGATCTTCTCGTTTCTTCGGAACTTCGCCACCATGTTTATTCATCAATATGCGGCATGTCTCCTGAAGGTGCTTCCCTTTGGTTTTATATAAGCCAATGTGTTGAATAAATGGGCGTACACCTTCCTCTCCGAGAGCAAGAATTGCTTCCGGCGTATTGGCAATCGGGAAGAGTCGTCGAGTTCCTTTGTTTACAGAAATATCAGTAGCTTGTGCAGATAGTAAAACAGCAGTTAATAGCTCGAACGGAGAACTGTATTCTAGTTCGGTTGTAGGCTTTGGATTGTTTGCCTGCAGGAGTTGAAAAAAAGTAATCCGCTGTTCTGCATTCATACGCAAACTATGTATTCGATTGTTTCACGCGTGCGATAGCAGCAGCAATAATGGCGCGTTTGCGCTCAATTTCATCTTGTTCAGTTTTTGAGTGGGCTTGGCTTTGATCAAGCGCATCAAGTTTTGCCTTCGCTTTCTTGGCAAGGCGTAAGTCATTGTCGCGCTCTTCACGCTCAAGGCGCTCTTGATGTGCCTGATAACGGGCCCTGGCAAGTTCAGCTTGAGAGCTAGACCATGCCTGCCAACCTGTTCGGTCAGCGCTTACATTGATCATAGTTATGCAGTCAACGGGGCAGGGTGCAATACATAAATCACAGCCAGTACACCATTCCGTTAATACAGTGTGCATTTGTTTGGATGCGCCCACAATGGCATCCACTGGACATGCTTGTATGCAGAGCGTACAGCCAATGCATGCTTTAGGGTCAATGAAAGCTACTGGTCTTGGCCTTTCGACACCGCAGTCTGGATCAATTTGGGCAGTTTGAGCATCGAGTTTGAAGTCCAGAATCTTACTAAGCCGAATGATTCCTTCTTGACCGCCTGGTGGACAACGGTTGGGTTTTTCACCTTCAGCCATTGCCTCTGCGTACCCGCGGCAATCAGGATAGCCGCATTTTGTACATTGCGTTTGAGGTAAGGCATCCTCTAATAAGTCAGCTAGCTTGGGAGAGCGCATTGACTTCGATAGAGACTAGCTCAATTGGCGTCTTGATTGCTGGGATTGGAAGCGTGGTGAGCGCGAATAAAGTTTTGGATCCGTGGATAGACTTTATTGCGCCAGCGACTTCCAGAAAAGATTCCATAATGCCCGGCACCGCTAACTTCATAGTGTTCTTTTTTGGATTCATCCACTCCTTTGCAGAGTTTATGTGCCGCGCGGGTTTGACCGCTTCCAGAAATATCATCCATTTCGCCCTCAATCGTCAATAAAGCGGATTGACTAATGTCTTGGGGTTTGACGAGCTCATCGCTAACCATCCATGTGCCATTGGGGAGAGAGTACTCCTGGAATACTGTTTTAATCGTGTCGAGATAGTAATGCGCATCCATATCTAGGACGGCGTTATATTCATCATAGAAACGAATATGCGCTTGCGCATCTTGTTCGTCACCACGGACCAGATTCTGAAAATAATCCCAGTGTGATTGCAGATGGTTGCTTGGGTTCATTGCAATAAAACCAAGATGCTGTAAGAAGCCTGGATAGACACGACGCCCTACACCAGGATGAGGGGGTGGAACGTTGTAAATCGTGTTGGACTCAAACCATTGAATCGATTTGTTCATGGCCAAGGAGTTCACCGAGGTGGGTGATTTACGGGCATCAATTGGACCGCCCATCATGATTAAGGTTCGGGGGGTATCTTCACCGCGCGATGCCATGAGTGAAACAGCGCCCAACACAGGGACTGTAGGTTGGCATACTGAAATCACATGTAGGTTTTGAGCACCAATCAAGCGAATGAAATCTTCAATATAGTGAACGTAATCGTCTAAACCAAAGATGCCTTGTTCGTTCGGAATCATTCGAGCATCAACCCAGTCTGTAATGTAGACCTTGTGGTCTTGCAGCATGGTGCGGACGGTATCACGCAATAGGGTTGAGTGATGACCTGAGAGTGGGGCAACAATCAATACAACCGGATCTTGCTTCATCTTGGTGATGACTTCCACATCATCAGAGAAGCGCTTAAAGCGTACTAAATTGCAAAATGGTTTAGCAAGTGCATTGACTTCTTGCACTACCACTTCTTTGCCATGAGCCTTGACGCTGCGAATTCCAAACTCGGGTTTCTTATAGTCTTTACCAAGGCGATGCAATAACTCATAGCTCGCAGCAAAACGTTCTGCACCAGGCAATAAAGACAAAGGGTTTGCTGGATTAATGAAGGTCTCAGAGGTGGTTTTTGCCCACGATGTTAGGGGTTGTAACAGCGCTTTCTGAAAATCATAAATTTGATAAAGCATTGATTACCCTCCAGATACAGCAAAGTCCTATTTTGACACGAGAACGCGCGCAATCGCCTGAGCAACTCGATCTAAATTTTTAGTATTTAATGCCGCCACACAGATGCGCCCCGTAGATAAGGCATAAATACCATCTTGCTCTTGCAGCTTAGCTACTTGGTCACCCGTGAGGCCGGAATAAGAGAACATTCCGCGCTGCGCTTCAATAAAGGAGAAATCCTGTTGTACGCCAGCAGCTGCAAGTTTTTGATTAAGACCTTGACGCATTGCCTTAATACGCCCACGCATCTCTGCGAGTTCATCTTCCCACATTTGACGTAATTTTGGAGAATTCAATACCGTTGCCACAATGGCTGCGCCATGTGTGGGGGGATTGGAATAATTGGTTCGAATGACTCGTTTTAATTGGGATAAAACCCGAGTCGACTCTTCTTTGCTTTGCGTGACGATTGATAGAGCGCCAACACGCTCCCCATAGAGTGAGAACGATTTGGAGAAGGAGCTTGAAACAAAGAAAGACATTCTGGAATCAGCAAACAATCGAACTGCTGCACCATCCTCTTCAATCCCATCCGCAAAGCCTTGATAGGCAATATCCAGGAAGGGAATTAATTGCCGCGTTTGGCAAATTGAAATAATTTTCTTCCATTGCTCTGTAGTGAGATCCGCGCCTGTTGGGTTATGGCAGCACGCATGCAAGATCACTAAGGTTTTTGCGGGGAAGGATTCTAGGGACTTAACCATGCCATCGAAATCAACACCACGGGTTTTTGGATCAAAGTAGGTGTATTCCAAGACCTGATAGCCTGCTGACTCAAAAATGCCACGATGATTTTCCCAGCTGGGCGCACTGATAGCGGCGGGTGCGCCGGTATCTAAGCGTTTAACAAAGTCACCGCCAACGCGCAAAGCGCCCGTTCCACCAAGACACTCCGCGGTCACTACACGACCATCTTTAATAAGGGGTGAGTTGGCGCCAAATAATAAGTTCTGGACCGCCGAGTTGTATGGGTTTGGACCCTCAATAGGAATATAGGCGCGGGGAGATTCTTTGGCAACAATCTCTTTTTCAGCCTCCAAAACCGCTTTCAATAGGGGCACTTTGCCCTCGTCTGTGTAATACACACCAACGCCTAAATTCACCTTCGTTGGGCGCTGATCGGCAGTGTAAGCCTCTGTGAGGCCAAAAATGGGGTCTTTGGGGGCTAATTGGACGGAGGAAAACAGGTTCATTTTGCTTGGATTTGGATTATGTGTTGTAAATCAGGTTCTTAGAAGTGATTGGTGCAATTGCAATAAAAACGGCAAAATTGACGATTGTTGGAAATTTGCTGTGCGATTAAGTCCACAGTCATAAATGATAGCTGAGATGAGTAAGCCCACCCCAAAATTAGCGAATGCAAGCCCTAAACAAAAGGTAGCTTCGGTTTCGTCAAAAAAATCGGGGAATACAGAAAATGCTTCACCGAGCACTGTATTAGAAGAACTCTCTCTCGACGAGTTGAAGTTTGTTCGTTTCCCGAATTCTCCCTATCAACTGTACCAACCGTTTCCACCAGCAGGTGACCAACCTGCTGCGATTGATGCCTTGTGTGAGGGTATTGAAAATGGCTTATCGTTTCAGACCTTGTTGGGGGTGACTGGCTCAGGAAAAACCTTCACGATGGCTAATGTCATAGCCAGAATGGGTCGACCCGCAATTATTTTTGCTCCAAACAAAACTCTTGCAGCACAGTTATATTCCGAATTCCGTGAGTTCTTCCCCCGGAATGCTGTTGAGTATTTCGTTAGTTACTACGATTACTACCAGCCCGAGGCCTATGTACCTCAGCGCGATCTCTTCATTGAAAAGGATTCATCGATTAATGAGCACATTGAGCAAATGCGCTTATCTGCAACGAAGAGTTTGTTGGAGCGCCGCGATGTAGTGATCGTAGCTACAGTCTCAGCAATTTATGGTATCGGTAATCCTGGTGATTATCACAGCATGGTCTTGACTCTCAGGCCTGGCGATAAATTGAGTCAGCGCGATGTAGTAACGCGTTTAATCTCGATGCAATATGAACGCAATGAAATGGATTTTCATCGGGGCATCTTTCGAGTGCGCGGCGATACGATTGATATTTTTCCGGCTGAACATAATGAACTCGCAATCCGACTGGAGTTATTTGACGATGAAGTGGAGTCTTTGCATTTCTTTGACCCACTTACAGGCAAGATTAAACAAAAGCTACCACGTTTCACCGTATACCCCAGTTCCCATTACGTCACACCTCGCGAAACAATTTTGCGTGCAATCGAAACAATTAAGACCGAGCTTCGGGAGCGCTTGGATGAGTTTGTTAAAGACAATAAATTGGTAGAGGCTCAACGTCTTGAACAGCGTACGCGCTTTGACCTCGAGATGCTTTCTGAGCTTGGTTTTTGTAAGGGGATTGAAAACTATTCTCGGCATCTATCGGGCGCAAAACCGGGTGAGGCTCCGCCGACCTTGGTGGATTATTTACCACCCGACGCATTAATGTTTTTGGATGAAAGCCATGTCCTCATTGGCCAACTCAACGGTATGTATAACGGAGATCGTTCCCGCAAACACACTCTAGTTGAATATGGATTTCGCTTGCCATCCGCAATGGACAATCGCCCACTGAAATTTCCAGAGTTTGAAACCAAAATGCGCCAAGCCATTTTTGTTTCGGCAACCCCCGCCGATTATGAGAATCAAAAAACCGGACAGGTCGTTGAGCAGCTAGTTCGACCTACCGGACTTGTTGATCCAGCGATTGAGGTTTTGCCGGCCAGCTCTCAGGTTGATGATTTACTCAATCAAATTCATGAGCGGGTGAAGGTGGGCGAGCGCATCTTGGTTACCGTTTTAACCAAGCGAATGGCTGAGCAGTTAACCGAATACCTGTCGGACAACGGGATTAAGGTCCGATATGTACATTCTGATATTGATACCGTTGAACGGGTTGAGATCATTCGTGACTTGCGTCTGGGGGTCTTTGATGTTTTGGTCGGTATTAATCTATTGCGTGAAGGCCTTGATATTCCTGAGGTATCCCTGGTTGCTATTCTGGATGCCGATAAAGAGGGCTTCTTGCGAGCCGAGCGAAGCTTGATACAGACGATTGGGCGCGCAGCCCGAAACGTGAATGGCAAAGCCATTTTGTATGCTGACAAGATCACAGACTCAATGCGGCGTGCGATGGGTGAGACCGAGCGGCGCAGGGCAAAGCAAATTGCCTTTAACCTGGAGCATGGGATTGAACCCAAGGGGGTTATTAAGCGCATCAAAGACATTATTGATGGCGTTTACGATGTTCAGGAGAAGCGTAGTGAGTTACAAGTTGCACAAAATCGGGCGCACTACGAGAGCTTGAGCGAAAAAGAGCTTTCTAAAGAAATTAGTCGCCTAGAGAAGCAGATGATGGCTGAGGCCAAAAATCTAGAGTTTGAGAGGGCGGCGGCCACCCGGGACCAGATTGCTAAAATTAAGGAATTGGCTTTCGGAGCTTTTTCCAAAGATCCTCTGTAAGACCCTGGCAGGCTTTATCCAGAGCCAAATCAGCCACCTTTACCTTATTAGCCCAGTGGGTTATTCCCGATAAAAATACTCGGGAATATGCTATACTTGACTTTAATTGTCAGGTATTACCCCTCTGACAGTTGTTGTCCATAACAACCCACAACCAAGGTGATATATGAGACTTACTACTAAAGGTCGATTTGCAGTAACCGCGATGATTGATTTGGCTTTGCGTGAAACGCATGGCCCAGTGACGCTAGCTGGAATTAGTCAGCGCCAAAAGATTTCTCTTTCTTATTTAGAGCAATTGTTTGGTAAGTTGCGCCGCTTTAACATTGTTGAAAGCACCCGCGGTCCAGGCGGAGGTTATACCTTAGCTCGAAAAGCTGAGGAGATTAGCGTTGCTGACATTATTGTTGCCGTTGATGAGCCACTTGACGCTACCCAATGCGGGGGCAAGGGCAATTGTCACAGCGAGGAAGATACCCATAGCCGGTGCATGACTCACGATCTGTGGACCAATTTGAATGCCAAAATGGTCGAGTATCTCGATTCAGTTACCTTGCGTGATCTTGTTCAGCAACAAGAGAGCCGCGGTGTTGTGATTCAAGATTTGCGCGAGAAGAAGGTGCGCATTGAGGCCATTAAAACCAAAAAACCAGCTCCCTTAGCTTCTGCCAAAAAAGAAGAGGCTCCCAAGCGCCCACTTATTAACTCTGTATTTAATCTTGCCAGACAAGGCTAAGCATGAACGCTCCACAAAAAGCCCCCCTTCAACCTGTTTCGATCTATAGCCCGAAGCATTTTCCGGTCTATATGGATTACTCGGCAACTACGCCGATTGATCAGCGCGTGGTCGACAAAATGCTTCCCTACTTGCGCGAGCAATTTGGTAATGCTGCATCCCGTAGCCATGCGTTTGGCTGGGCAGCAGAGGAGGCAGTTGAAGAGGCTCGCGTGGAGGTTGCCAAACTAGTACATGCTGATCCTCGTGAAATTGTTTGGACGAGTGGGGCAACCGAGAGTATTAACTTGGCGATAAAAGGTGCCGCCCATTTTTACAAAGATAAGGGTAAACATATTATTACTGTCAAGACTGAGCACAAGGCTACTCTCGATACATGCCGAGAGCTGGAGCGCGAAGGCTATGACGTCACCTATTTAGATGTATTAGAGAATGGATTGATTGACTTCGCTCAGCTCGAAGCTGCCATTCGTCCGGACACGATTTTGGTCTCAGTGATGTTTGTGAACAATGAAATTGGCGTGATTCAAGATATTCCTAGGATTGGAGAATTGTGTCGTTCCCGCGGGATTATTTTCCATGTCGACTCTGCCCAAGCTACCGGTAAGGTAGAAATTGATTTAGAAAAGCAAAAAGTTGACCTGATGAGTTTCTCGGCACACAAAACCTATGGCCCAAAAGGAATTGGTGCTTTGTATGTGCGCCGTAAGCCGCGTGTGCGCATTGAGGCGCAGATTCATGGTGGCGGTCATGAGCGCGGTATGCGCTCCGGCACCTTACCAGTCCATCAAATTGTTGGCATGGGCGAGGCATTCCGAATTGCTCGGGTTGAAATGGCTGAAGAAAGTGCTCGTATTCGTAAATTACGCGATCGTCTTTTAACCGGTTTAAAAGATATTGAAGAAGTGTATGTGAATGGTGATATGGATCAGCGCGTTGCCCATAACCTCAATATTAGTTTTAACTATGTAGAAGGCGAATCAATGTTGATGGCATTGAAAGACATCGCAATTTCCTCGGGCTCTGCGTGTACATCAGCATCCCTTGAGCCTTCTTATGTATTACGCGCGCTTGGCCGCAATGACGAGTTGGCGCATAGCTCGATCCGTTTCACTATCGGTCGTTTTACTACTGAAGAAGAGGTGGATTTCACCATTCATTTAGTAAAAGAAAAGATCGCTAAATTGAGAGAGCTTTCTCCCTTGTGGGAAATGTACAAAGATGGAATTGATCTGAATACGATTCAGTGGGCAGCTCACTAATTATTAAGGATGTTTAAAAAGGTACTGAAATGGCATACAGCGATAAAGTAATTGATCATTATGAAAACCCCCGCAATGTGGGATCCTTTGCTAAAGGCGATGAGCAAGTTGGCACCGGTATGGTAGGCGCGCCGGCGTGTGGTGATGTCATGAAATTGCAAATTCGTGTAAACGATCAGGGTGTGATTGAGGATGCGAAGTTCAAGACCTATGGTTGCGGTTCTGCAATCGCCTCTTCATCCTTGGTAACCGAGTGGGTTAAAGGAAAGACCTTGGATCAAGCTCTGGAGATTAAGAACTCTCAGATAGCTCAAGAATTATCCCTGCCTCCTGTGAAGATCCATTGTTCGATCTTGGCAGAAGATGCGATTAAGGCGGCTGTTAAGGATTACAAAGAAAAGCACCCCGCTTAATAAGCGAATGTATTGATATGTCGATCACCCTCACTGAAAAAGCAGCCAAGCACGTAAACCGCAGTTTGCAAAAACGCGGTAAGGGTTGTGGCTTGCGTTTGGGGGTTCGCACAACGGGTTGTTCTGGTCTTGCTTATCAGCTGGAGTATGTGGATGAGGCTGCTGCAGAAGATCAAGTATTTGAATCGCACGGCGTCAAAATTTTTGTTGACCCCAAGAGCCTCGCATACATCGATGGTACAGAGCTGGATTTTGTACGCGAAGGTTTAAATGAAGGCTTTAAGTTCCAAAATCCGAATGTGAAAGATGAGTGTGGTTGTGGCGAATCTTTCCGCGTCTGACAACTACTTCACTTTTTTTGGACTAACCCCCCGTTTCAAGCTTGATACGACGGTTTTGGATCAAGCCTATTTGGCAATCCAAAAAGAGGTACACCCGGATCGTCATGCGAGCGGTACCGAGTCTGAGCAACGAGTGGCTATGCAAATGGCAACCTACGCAAATACAGCTTATCGCACTTTAAAAGATCCCGTCCAAAGAGGTTTGTATCTTTGTCAATTAAATGGCGTAGATGCTCATTTAGAAACCAATACTGCTATGCCCGTTGAGTTTTTGATGAAACAGATGGAGTGGCGGGAGGCTCTGGATGAGTCTATCGAAAACTTGAGTGAACTAGAAAGCTTGGCAAGCGAAGTTCATCGTGCTCGTGATGAGTCGATTGTCCGATTAACAGAAGAATTTGAGAAGAGTGCTTATCAAACCGCCGTTGAAACGCTTCGGGGTCTTCTTTTTATTGAAAAGTTTGCAGCTGAGCTTGATGATGCCATTGCTGAGTTGGTCTAAATACAGATAGAAAATACGATGGCTTTATTACAAATTGCTGAACCTGGAATGGCCCTTGCGCCCCATGAGCGCAAAGTAGCAATCGGGATTGACCTAGGCACAACAAACTCCTTGGTAGCCATTGTTAAAGATGCGCTACCCAAAGTATTGGCGAATGAAAAAGGTGAAGAATTATTCCCCTCTGTCATTCGCTATCTTGCAGATGGTCGCACGCAAGGTGGTTACGATGCACTAGAGCACGTTATCGATGATCCTAAAAATACTATTGTTTCGGTAAAGCGCTATATGGGAAGAGGTTTGGGAGATGTTTCTCATATCGAGAGCTCTCCATATGACTTTGTCGATGAGCCTGGCATGGTGAAGTTACGAACCGTTGCGGGTGATAAGAGCCCGGTGGAGGTGAGCGCTGAAATCTTGGCACGCTTGCGTCAACTCGCCGAGGACTCTGTCCAAGATGAAATTGTGGGAGCGGTGATTACCGTCCCAGCCTACTTTGATGATGCTCAACGTCAGGCTACAAAAGATGCGGCGACGCTTGCAGGTCTTAATGTATTGCGGCTTTTAAATGAGCCCACTGCCGCGGCCATTGCCTACGGCTTGGATAACTCCTCAGAGGGTATCTACGCTGTCTATGATTTAGGTGGCGGCACCTTTGATATCTCGATTTTACGAATGAGTAAGGGCGTCTTCGAGGTTTTAGCAACAGGTGGAGACTCTGCTTTAGGCGGGGATGACTTTGATCATTGTTTGTACCGCTGGGTTGTTGAGCAGGCTAAATTAACAGCACTTTCTTCCCAGGATCAGCGCGCATTACTCATGGCTGCTAAGAATGTGAAAGAACAACTTAGTGATCATTTGCAGGCACACCTCGAACTTCAATTGAGTACTGGCCTGAAGGTTAGCGTTGATGTCAGTCAAGCCCAATTTTTTGAGATGACCCAGCCACTCGTTCAAAGAACTCTCGCATCAGTACGCAAGGCTTTACGTGATGCCCGGCTGCAGGCGAGTGATGTCAAGGGCGTGGTGATGGTTGGCGGTGCTACACGAATGCCGAATGTGCAAACTGCTGTCGCAGAACTATTTGCGACTCAGCCTTTGAATAATCTCAATCCTGATCAAGTAGTTGCTTTGGGTGCAGCGATGCAGGCTGATTTATTGGCTGGTAATCAAAGTAAAAATAACGAATGGTTATTGCTCGATGTGATCCCTTTGTCGTTGGGGCTTGAGACCATGGGCGGCTTAGTTGAAAAAATCATTCCACGTAATACCCCCATTCCAGTTGCAAGAGCTCAAGACTTCACCACCTTTAAAGATGGGCAAACTGGACTATCGCTACATATCGTGCAAGGCGAGAGGGAAGTGGTGGATGCTTGTAGATCTCTGGGGCGCTTTGAGCTCAAGGGGATTCCGCCGATGGTTGCTGGCGCCGCCAGAATTCGAGTGAGTTTTCAGGTTGATGCAGATGGCTTGCTATCGGTACATGCGCATGAGCAAAGTTCTGGGGTACAAGCGTCTATTGAGATCAAACCATCGTATGGTCTTAGCGATACAGACATTACACGAATGCTGCAAGATGGTTTTCAGTCCGCTAAGGATGATATGCAAGCTCGCTCATTACGAGAAGAGCAGGTTGAAGGTAAACGTTTAATTGAGGCCGTCAGCGCTGCTTTAGAGCAAGACGGTCATCTACTGACCGATGTTGAGCGTGCATTAATTCGAAAAGAAATGACTCAATTGAGTGATCACCTGCAAATCGAGCAAGACAGCTCGGTATTGCGCAAAGCAGTTGAAAAGGCTGCAAAGACAACGGATCAGTTTGCTGAAAAGCGGATGAATGCAAGTATTCGAAAGGCCTTAACTGGTAAAAATGTAGCTGAGATTTAATCACTGAGACTGAACCATGACCCAAATTGTTGTATTACCTCACCCAGCCTACTGTCCCGACGGCGCTGTACTCGATGCCAATCCTGGTACTAGTATTTGTGAGACCTTATTGGCCAATGATATTGAGATTGAACACGCCTGCGATATGGTGTGTGCATGCACAACCTGTCATGTGATTGTACGCGAGGGCTTTGCCAGCCTTAATGAGCCCGATGAGAACGAGGAGGATATGCTTGATCGCGCTTGGGGGTTATCACCGCAGTCAAGGTTATCTTGCCAGGCTATCGTTGCTAAAACAGATTTGGTCATCGAGATACCAAAATACTCGATTAACCATGCGAAAGAGAACCACTAAGTCTTTACTATGCTGGGCCGGATTCGTAAGAAACAACTGATCGAACTCCATGCGACTGAGTCTCAAAATACTCAAATAGCAGTAATTTGTCCCATTTGTGAGCGCGAGATTCCGGCAGAACAGCGCGATGCGCATCACTTAATTCCCCGCTCAAAGGGTGGTCGGGCCACGGAGTATTTGCACCGAATCTGTCATCGCCAAATTCATGCTTTATTTACAGAAACAGAGTTGGCTGTAAGACTCAATACTGCAGAGGCCATTCGGCAAGAGCCTGCCATGCAAAAGTTTATTGATTGGGTTCAATCAAAACCAAACGCTTTTTATGAGCGTGTGGCAAAAAGTGAGCGACTGCGCAATCGTTAAGCGATTACTCTTCTTCTCGGCGTAGATGAGGAAAGAGAATAACGTCCCGGATATTCGGCATATCGGTTAGCAGCATGACTAGGCGATCAATGCCGATGCCACAACCGCCTGTTGGCGGCATCCCGTACTCCAATGCACGGATGAAGTCATGATCAAAATACATTGCCTCTTCATCACCCGCTTCTTTTTGAGCCACCTGTTTACGAAAACGTTCGGCTTGATCTTCTGCATCATTGAGTTCTGAGAAGCCATTCGCAATCTCACGACCCGTAATGAAAAGCTCAAAGCGCTCGGTGATTCCTTTGCGGGTGTCTGACTCACGTGCTAATGGGCTAACCTCAATGGGGTAATCAATAATGTAAGTGGGGTCCCAAAGGTGTTCCTCGGCTACGAGCTCAAATAGAGCCAATTGCAGTGCGCCTATGCCTGCGTTCTTGAGCTTCGGATCATTGATATTTTCACCACCTTTTTTGAGCTCACCCAGAATAAATTCTGGATCCTCTAATTGAGTAGCAGAGTATGTCTTTTTCGAGAGCGGGCCGTATTTCAAAATCGCTTCGGTAATGGTAAGGCGGTCAAACGGTTTTGCTAAGTCCAGTGGTCGCCCCTGATGGGTGAGTGTCGCACTACCTTGAGCATCGATTGCTGCGCTACGGATTAGATTCTCAGTAAAGTCCATCAACCAGCGATAGTCGGTGTAGGCTGCATAAAACTCCATCATCGTGAACTCTGGGTTATGTCGTGGACTAACACCTTCATTCCTAAAATTACGATTAATCTCAAAGACACGCTCAAAGCCGCCCACAATTAAGCGTTTGAGGTAGAGCTCAGGAGCGATACGCATATACATTTGCATATCTAGCGCGTTGTGATGGGTAATGAAGGGTTTAGCCGCCGCTCCTCCTGGAATGGGGTGGAGCATCGGTGTCTCGACTTCCATGAATTGCGCCTCGGTCATATGTCGCCGAATAGAGGCAATTGCTTTACTACGCGCTAGAAACGTATTACGACTTTCGGGATTGACAATCAAATCCACATAGCGTTGACGGTATTTCAATTCTTGATCTGCAAGACCGTGGAACTTATCCGGCAATGGACGCAAGGATTTGCTGAGAAGACGAAGTTTCGAACATTCAACCGAAAGCTCACCTTTATTCGTCTTAAAGAGATGACCCTCGGCAGCAATGATGTCGCCGAGATCCCAATGTTTAAAAGCCGCATGAATATCATTCCCAGTGAGATCGTCGCTAATATAGAACTGGATTTGACCGCTACGATCTTGAATGGTGGCAAAACTAGCCTTGCCCATCACTCGTTTGAGTACCATGCGACCTGCCACCTTGACATTGATCTTTTTGCTAGCTAACTCCTCTTTGGTAAAGCGGTCGTAATGAGTATGTAAATCAGCTGCTAAATGGCTTGGTACAAAGTCATTGGGAAAAGGTACGCCTGCAAGACGAAGCTTGGCAAGCTTCTCGCGACGCTCTGCGATGATGTGATTTTCATCAGGCGCTTGGTTTTGTTCATCTGGGTTTGGTAGGGAATTATTCATTAGGATATTTCTCTTCAGATTACACACCCTGTTTTAGACTGGCCTCAATAAATGCATCGAGATCA
The DNA here is from genome assembly GCA_027486235.1 of Burkholderiaceae bacterium. GTDB lineage: Bacteria > Pseudomonadota > Gammaproteobacteria > Burkholderiales > Burkholderiaceae > Polynucleobacter > Polynucleobacter hoetzingerianus. The sequence continues at coordinate 148 of JAIXPN010000055.1, read as the reverse complement.
CCGTCTAATACTTTTTGGGTGTTGGATATTTCAACATTTGTTCTTAAATCTTTAATACGACTTTGGTCCAAAACATATGAGCGAATTTGATGTCCCCAGCCCACATCTGTTTTGCTTGCTTCTAGCTTGTCTTGCTCGGCGCGGCGCT
>JAIXPN010000165.1 GCA_027486235.1 Burkholderiaceae bacterium | reverse complement strand
GTCTAGCCAGATGATCTCTTCGCCAGCTTGAATTACTTTAATCTGGTCAGGCACATTTCATTATTAAACTCCCTCTTGCATTCTCTTTTTAGCAGGTGCTAGGGGTACCCCCCCCAAGGGACCATCGATGCACACCATAGGGGGTATGAGGACTCCACTAATACCCTAACAGAGACGGGCGCCCCCAAGCTTTAAAGGTCGGGGGTGGATGTGGATATGGCTCAGGATCAGGATATAGCTTAAGTTCAAGATAACGCTATTGCTATGGTTCATGTTCATGCTAAGGTTTATGCTCAAGCTTAAGCTAAGAATAGTGATACAGATATGGCTGATGGTAAGAGGAGGTCAATTACCAATCGCTTAAAGATATGGGTCTGATACGTGTCACTTTGCTGTACCAATCCGCCTCATTAAGGGGTTGCTTCTGTGCATCCATCTTTATCGTGATCACTTGAATCTCCCAAGTAACCTCAATTAGTTTTCTGAAGGTAGGTTTATGGCCAGACAACTGCTCAACTGACCGTATGGCTTTGCCAAGGTTTGATTGTCTACCCGCAGGAACAAACTCCCCCTTAGTGGATTCCTTGCCAATCAATTGTTTAACCCCCGTAAAGAACCCAACAGGAGTGCGCACATAGTCCCCCTCAAGGATTTCAAAACTAAATTCAACCCTCGGATCACCCATGTAGCGAAAAGTTCTCCAATCCTTTATTTGAGCGGTATAGAGGCCATCCGGTATTAGAACTCTCCCGTGGCCATCACCTTCCAGTGGGCGGTCTAAAAAGTTGGGTGTTAAGGTGCTATGCATGAGCAGCCTCCATATGAACCTCTGCTTTTGCCAGCATCCAGTCATCTATCTGATGCTCAAGCCAAACCCTTTTGTGCGGGGATAGTCGAATGGCTTTTGGAAAGATCCCCTCAGCCTCCCATTGAAGCAGGGTTGTTTTTCCAATGGATGTCTTATTGCACACGGTACGAATATCAATGAACTTTGGGTTTAAGTTACCCATAAAAAACTCCTATCAGTTAATGCCGAACAAATTTAGTCGGTATTGGAAAGATAGAGATTTAGGTTTCTTTTGAATAGTTGGCGCAGGGGCCCGAGGCGCAATTTATTCTGGAGGAAAAGTACCTGTTGGCTTATTCCTAAAAAACTTGGATGCCGTTATGAACATATCCAAATCATGCGGATACAGCACCCAAGCTTTTGCAGCAGCCGTTTTTAGTTTGCGGTAAGTTTCATCTGATAAATTTGATTCAGGGTACTCTTGCCTATGAATTTTCTGGAAACTTTTGTGGGATAGATTCTCACCACTAGCCATATGCGCACGCCAGAATCCTAATGCATGGGTCACTATCGGATTAGTTCTACTGTGGGCTTGGCTGCCTGATATGGCCTGACGTTCCTGATAAGAGGCCATATCTTCCTCGAACCTTGCTATGACCTCAGACTTTTCGGCAACTCTTCCCCTGAGCCCTCCTTTTATTTCCAGCGAACGTTCGTATTGCTGGGTTAGTTCTTCATAGGCTTTGGCTAGTGCTATATATTTAGCCCACATTACATCATTAGTTAGCTTTAAAAATGCTTGCTTCTTTAAGATAACTGGCTTATTCATGCCGCTCTCCGCATATCAATAACTTGGTAACCAACGGATCCATTCTCGCAATACTGTAGCCAAGAGTCCATCAAAAAACGGCGTCTGGCCATCATGTCTCCTCGCCTGTAGGAGGCTTCAACTCGATTTCCAATTGAATGCGCTAGTGCCATCTCAGCAAGCTCTCCAGATACTTCAGTCTCCTCCGATACCCAGTCCCTAAAAGTAGACCTGAAGCCGTGAACTGTGTACTGGGCGTGTATGCGCTTTAAAAGCTTTGCCATAGCCATATTTGATAGCGGCCTACCGCCCCTATGAAACAAGTACTCCGATTCCCCAAATACGGATTTGGCAACCCTAAGGATTGTCATGCATCGATAACTAAGAGGCACCCGATGTTCCTTTTCTGCTTTCATTCTAGCGGCAGGGATTATCCAGACATCCTCGTAAATTTCTGACCATTTTGCAAATTGCACTTCATTAGTTCGGGATGCGGTCAGTATCAGAAACTCAAGGGCTAATGCGCTGATGCATTCTTTTTCTCTTAACTGCTCAATGAAGCCTTTAATTTCTTGACGAGGCATTGCGGCATGATGCTTGACTCTCCTAGATTTCTTTAACTTGGGCAGAATATTTTCAAGATGCCCTTTCCAAGAAGCCGGATTGGGACCCGCCCTAAGTTGTCGGGTGATGGCTGCCGAAAGGATTCGCTCAACCCTTCCTCTTATCCTTGTTGCAGTCTCAGTTTTGCTACCCCATATTGGGGTAAGAATGTCCAAAACATCATTAGTATTGATTGAATCTAAGCTCCTGTCCCCAATTACTGGGTAAGCATAATCTCTTAATGTATTGCGCCATTGATCCGCATGCTTTTTGTTTTTCCATTGAGCCTCATTCGTAGCGATAAAGTCGCATGCAAAGTCCTTGAATGTAATCGCCCTAGGTGCGGCCTGATTTTTTTTACACTTACCCTTGGCTGGCTCCTGCCCCTTTAAGAGCATGCTCCTAAACTCGATTGCCTTAGCTCTTGCTGTAGCTAGGGATATCTCAGGGTAGGGCCCCAGACCAAGATCATGCCTATTGCCGTTAATGCTGTATCTGAATACCCAATATTT
>JAIXPN010000085.1 GCA_027486235.1 Burkholderiaceae bacterium | reverse complement strand
GATCCCTTGCGTTGCCAAGTGATGGGCGACGCCGGGCGGGCGTTGGCCGAGAAGGCTTTTGATGTGCGGCAGGTGGTAGTGGCACATTTGCAGATTTACCAGGAACTGATGGGCAAATCATGAAGTTATTGGTAACGGGGGCGAGCGGTTTTGTAGGCCAGGCGGTGTTGTTTCTGTTCAATAGCATGAGAGGCGTGACCGCCATAGGCAGTGTGCGCCGTGCGGCGATGTTTGCAGATGCTAATGCGCCGCTTGTGACCTTGGGTGAGCTGACAGCGTAAACTGATTGGTCAGTGACCTTGTCTAGTGTGCAGGCAGTGGGCTCACACTGCGGCGCGCGTGCATGGTCAGGCAAGAGGCTGCGGCCGATCCTTTGGAGGAATTTCGCCGGGTCAACGTGAAGGGCACTTTTACCCGGCGCGGCAAGCTGCCGCAGCGGGTGTGCGGCGTTTTGTGATCATCAGCTCAATCAAGCTCAATGGCAAGGCGACGCAGCTTGGGCCCCTTTCACGGCAGACGATGCACTGAGCTGCTGTCAATTTAGGTCTACTACTTGAGAGAGTTTTTCTATAGAAAATCATTGCAGCAAACCGGCTTGGTTTTGGATGATTCTGGGTACTTGAGTTTCGGGTGCTGGTGGTCTGTAACCTAATGCGCTGTGGGGCCTGACATGGTTGTAATGCTTGACCCACTCACCCACGACTATCTTGGCTTCTTGAAGACTGTAAAAGATCTCCCCCATCAAGTAAGTTATCTCTAAAAGTCCCGTTAAAGCTCTCACAAAAGCCATTCTCCTAAGGACTACCTGGAGTAATGTAAGCAGTTTTGACTCCAATGCCCGCTAGCCACTTGCATAAGTGTTTGGCAATAAATTTTGGCCCATACTACATTGTCAAAAGTCAGGGTTTTAACGAGTAGGCTCACGGGATTCATTTTGGTGATGATGGCATTACTAACGAGATCCGATGTTTTATTGCTCAACTTGTTGATTAAGGCATAGCCACTCTTACGCTCCGTAATTGAACTCTCCGAGCAGTATGGCGTCACGATTCGGATTGATCTCAAAAAGATCCCCACCATTTGAAGGATGCCGTTCATCGCTAAGGGTCAATGATTATGTGAACAGACAACCAAATAAAATTTTTATGATGTCAATGACTTACAGCACTTAATTGCCGGTATGCGAGCTTTAGTGTGGCGAAAAATAATGGATTATGATAGAAAATTACCAAAAATAGTCCAGCATTTTTGCTGCTTACAGCGTGATTGTTGTCGATGTGTCAAAGTGTGTAAGCAAATACGCAATGCACTACTGTATAATATAGCAATTAACTTTTGCTTCACACTAGCATTCACGTAAGGTTTAAAGCATTCCCTTAAAACACGTGAAACAGACTCTTAGTCTTAAATCTAAATGCGCCTTGAAGTTCGGTTTCTTTTCTAATTAAGAGACCTGGCCGAATGGGAATAAATTACAATCAAATCTTGGTAGCGCAAACCTAAAGTCTCTGTAATCTTCAGGAGTGATTTCACGGCTGTCCACATTGAAAGCGTATGCCACCCCAAGCTGGATGAGTGTATCTACAGTATCTCTATTGAAGCTATGAAAACCACCGTATGGATGACAGTAGGTCGTATGCTCCCCTTCTACTAAAGTTCCCAAAACGGACAAAGATCTTTCAATTTCGCTCTTTTGCTCGGTTGCCGAAAGGCGACTCATTACTGGATGACTATGCGAGTGCGAACCAATAACCATTCCTTTTTGCTTCATTACTTTTAAACTTTCCAGCGGCACATAAAAACAATTTTGTTTAAAAACAAATCCAAGCTGGTTAGCGGCCTCGCTAATAATGTTTGTACGAAGCTGATAATCCACAAAGTAATTCATCAAACGTTTAAACTCAGATACGCCGGCGCCATTTTCCTGGCGAGTATATGTCCTATTGCGAAACTCAGCAATTTTCTCTCCTGGAATCATATCTTCATCAATTAACGATTCAGCAATGGCTAATAGATCAGGCCCTCGAAAAGCTCCGCAAAGCAAATGGATACGATGAACATCAAGAATAAGATTGTCAGAATAAGGCGATGTGGGGATATAAAAGATACCCCATAAATTTCTCTCCACCAACTCTGGAAAGACGTAGTCGTAATGACAACGCATAGCATCGTCAAACGTAAGTATGACTTTTCCATTATCGTTCGGCATTACTCCATTTTCAATAAAATTTTGCCACTCTTCGTAGGACACATAACCGAACTCTTTCTTAAAGTAATCTAATTGCTTTCTGAAGTTATCAATATCTAAATATCTGAAAAATGGCAATGTTGAATCATAAGAGCGTACATAGTGGTACATAACAGCTTTCATCTTATTTCTCCAACGCCGAGTTAGAAACAATATGTGTGGTGCTTGAATTTTTTGGTTTCGTCAGGTAATCAAATATCATTCTAGAATGACACATTTCATACAACCGATCACACGCCGCCGCGTCAAAGTCTTTGATTAAAAATAACAGACCATTTTTAGCGGGTTGGTCGGGTTCTGTAAGAAAGTCAAAGTTTCTTATAACATCACAATAAGTTTGGGTCATTTTCTTAATCAACCGATTACCAACCGAATGAGGGCTGTCACCAATAAAGTAATCAGCTTGTATCTGATGAATTATCTTTCCCGTATCAACTCCAGCATCAATATACATAAAAGTCGCTCCAACCATATGCGGCTCACCCTTTATGAGTGGCCACACATTGGTCCCGCTCCCACGATAATGGGGAGACAGGCCTAAATGAACATTAAGAAAACGGCCTTCATAAAACTTAAGCAGATCTGACTTGATGAGCGAAGATCCATAGCAAACAAGAAGATCGGGATTTAATAACCTAATCTCATCTACGGTGGAGGCATCATTTATGCTACCTTTTTCGATAACTCGAGGACACGATTTGTCTTCAATACTATTGACAGCTTCTTCGAAGAAATCTTTTTCGGCTTGCTCTCGAGCCTGAACGTGAAGTCTTTGTAATATTGATGAGTCTGGATTTTGATTGGTTCTATTCTTTAGGCTCTTTTCAGCACTTTCGCAATAACTCGCGAGAACCACAATATCGTCTGTTGAAGCAACTTTGAGACGAAAATATTTGTGTCTCAGCTCATTGCCAGTCAAGATAATAATTTTTTTCATTTTTTCTTTT
>JAIXPN010000066.1 GCA_027486235.1 Burkholderiaceae bacterium | reverse complement strand
TTTACGAGATAACGGGTCCCGTTATCTCGTAAATCAATGGGAATGCAATAACTGCTAACGACGAACGTTACGCACTAGCCGCTTAATTGCGGCTGCCCCTGAACTGATTCTCTCTTGGGTCAGGTAGCGCAAGCTACATCAGGGTCATTTACAAGAGATAAGATCATCTCGAGTCACGAGGGGTGATACGAAAAATTAGTGAATCGCTAGTGCAGAGCGTGTCGATTCGCGCTGTAGTAGTTAAATCAAAAAATTAGACTAAGTATGTAGAACTTGTTGTAGAGTGTTTGCGGACGCGGGTTCGATTCCCGCCGACTCCACCATCTTTTGAATCCTTCCTTTTGCGAGGAGTGATTGTTTGCCTATTGCAGTCTGCGATTAGCTAATTTGGTTTTTATATTTTTTACCAGTCACTTAGGCCACTAAAACATGGCTTCCATTTCTTTGCGAACGCAATAAGCATCCGTTGTTTTATCAATTGCCACATCATCCCAAGAGAGACTTTGGCCCTTTTTCACGGGACGTATCACTTTCACCTGGTGTGCAAGCCCCAAAGGTAGACCACCCATTTGCGCAGATTTTTTTGCTGGAAGAAGCTTACCCCAGACAGTGTATCCACCCTCGCCATCCAAGACATCTCCCGGGTGAAGATCGCGCTTAGCGGTCGCAACAACGTCAGCATTCCAGCAGTACGGTACTCCAGTGGCTTCTTTACGTAAAGCGACGCTAGCAACCGACATGCCAACTTCTAGACCAATTAAGTGCCAACGTTTATACAGAGTGAAATAGCGACCACTTGGATCTGTATGTGCCTTGTATTCCTCAAAACAATTTTTAATGTACTCAGTTTCAGCCTCAACCGTAACCCAAACACCCATACGAATATCATATGGAATTTCTCTACCGTCTTTTTCCAGAGACGAGATCACCTCAACCATACCCTTTTGTTCAAGATGACCCCCCTCACTAATCGGTCTAGTAACGACTGGGATGTCTTCAACGCTGGCTGGTGGATACAGTAATCCATTACTGGGAACCAATAGGCCCGTTGCATTCGCAACCGCAGTAGACTCAATCGAAGGTTTTGAGCCATCCAAGAAACTATTGAACATTTTTGGGTTTAATCCGCCACGAGCCGCTTGCTCAGCAGTTAAGCCGTAATGATTCCATACTGTTTCTGGGGTGGAATCCGCATAATGCGGCAACCACTTATGGCCGCGCCCTGCAGCAATAACTGGGAACCCACAAGTGCGTGCCCAATCGACTAAATCACAAATAAGCGCAGGCTGATCGCCAAACGCCAGGGAATAGATGACATTGGCTTCTTTGGCTTTTTTTGCTAGTAACGGGCCACAAAAGGCATCGGCCTCAACCGTGACATTGACAACATGCTTTCCCTGAGCAAAAGCCTTTAAACAATGCTCAACAGCAGCTATTGGATTGCCTGTGCACTCGACAATCACATCAATCTGGTCGGAATTGACTAGTTTTGTCCAGTCATCCGTAATAAAGCATGTGCCCTCCTCAATTCCAGCCTCAATTGAGTTGGCCTGAGTTCTGGCAATATCCCAACCTACTCGGCGCAAATTCGTTCTAGCAGCCTCTGGTGATAAGTCAGCAATGGCAACCAAATGCACTCCTGGTGTTCTCGGAATTTGTGCCAAATACATTGCTCCAAATTTACCCGCCCCAATGAGTCCAATCCGGATTGGCTTCTGATTAAGTTCGCGTTCTTGTAATTGCTGATAAAGACTCATCGTATTTGAATTATGTAGTTGTTAGTCGATTATTTTGATAGTCATCAATTGCTTGCTCAATTTCCTCGCGGGTGTTCATCACAAATGGTCCATGTTGAACAATCGGCTCATGCAACGGTTTTGCCGCTAATACGATTGCTTTAGCACCTTGCTCACTTGCAACAATGCTGAACTGATCACCCTCACCCAGGATGAGTGCAGATTGTTTGGGGGCAGCTTGTGGGGCAGAGCCAACTTTTAAACCACCTTCATAGACATAGATAAAAGCATTGTGGGTGGTAGGGAGTGAATAGGTAAAGGACTGCTGAGGCTCAAGATGAATGTCAAAAAAGAGGGGTTCAGTACTCAAGCCATGAATGGGTCCACGAATAATCTCTCCCCGAGAATCGCGGTACTCTCCGGCAATTACTTTAAGGAGGCCGCCGCCCAAAAGATTTGTTCTGGGAATTGCATCGTCTTGGATATCCCGATATCCAGCAGGCTTCATTTTTTCTTGAGCGGGCAAATTAATCCACAGTTGAAAGCCGCGCATAGCGCCACTCTCTTGCTGCGGCATCTCTGAATGAATGATCCCACGACCTGCAGTCATCCACTGCACACCACCAGTTTTTAAATGGCCCCGATTGCCCAAATGATCTTGATGCAACATATGACCCTCTAGCATATAGGTCACGGTCTCAAAACCGCGATGAGGATGCGGAGGAAACCCAGCAACATAATCATTAGGGTCATTTGACGAAAACTCATCCAACATGAGGAATGGATCTAAACGCTGGCGATCCTGCCCACCCAAACTCCGCCGTAAGCGCACCCCCGCACCATCGGATGTCAGAACGCCAGGAATAACGCGTGTAATTTCTCTAATCATAGTTATGCGTTGGGTGGATGGTCTTCGGGATTGATATCTAAGGCAATCAAAAAACGGGACACCATATTGTAGCTAGCAATTACACCCACTAACTCAACTACGGCAGTACTTCCCAAGGCTTTTTGTAAGCGCTCCATTAGCTTTGGATCGACTTTAATATCGCGTGTCATTTGGGCGGTTAACTCTAATGTGTCTTTTTCTAGATCATTAAAGCAGCTTGGATTAAATTGCTTCTGGCCAAGCTGGCGCATTGCATCAACCTGCTCTTGCGTTCCCCCTGCTTTTAAAAATGGGGGAGCATGATGAAAAAACTCGTATTCAGCTCCATTGAGAACGGCGACACCGCACATGCCCAACTCTCTTAATTTAGGGTCAAGAGAGAGTTTTTCTCGAACATTGCCAATAAATACATTCCAGCCCCTAGCAAACGGCTCGCTGTGAAGCAACATGCGGTCAAGGTTAATAAATTGACCACCCCTGCGCTTTCTAATTTCGGCGACCAAATCAGCAGGCTCTGATAAATCCAGGGGTTGATAAGGAATTAATCGGGAATTTGTCATGTTTTTAGAAGTTGTGTAATTTGCTTTACCTCTAGTTTAGCGACAAACTTGATTAATAATATGGTCTATGAATGAATCGCCAACAACAGATAGCTCTCTGCCGATCTTGAATATTGCGGGGTATCAGTTTGTTCGCCTCGATCAACTCGATAATTTACGTGAGTCATTGCGTGAAATTGCCCTCCTACATCAACTTAAAGGCACCATTCTTCTCTCCGAAGAGGGTATTAATTTATTCCTAGCTGGTTTAGAAAAAGATATACAACACTTCTTAGATCGCCTGCGCGCAGATCCTCGACTAAAGTCCTTTAGAACAAAAGACAGCTGGTCTTCTTCCCAGCCCTTTCGCAAATTACTCATCAAGATTAAAAAAGAAATTATTCGGATGAATCATCCGACAATTTCGCCAGAAAAAGGTAGGGCAAAATTTATTGCCCCAGAAAAATTAAAGCAATGGCTTGATCAAGGTCATGATGATTTTGGCCGGCCCGTTGTCATGATTGATACACGCAATCGCTTTGAAGTGGAATATGGAACATTTGAGAATGCACTCTACTTTGATATAGATAAATTTAGTGATTTTCCCAAGGCAATTGAGGCCCACCTACCTGAGCTGTCGGATAAGACTTTGGTGAGCTTCTGTACTGGCGGGATTCGCTGTGAGAAGTCTGGCCTGTACCTGCGAGAGCGTGGTCTAGAGCACAGCTACCAATTGGATGGTGGCATACTGCAGTACTTTGAAGATATTGGTTCCGCACATTACCAGGGAGACTGTTTTGTCTTTGATGAACGCGAAACGCTAGAGCCCACCCTGGCAGCAAAACCGCAGGGTCGACTCAAGCCCAAAAAAAGGAATCCCTAGTCAGACTTGCCAACTAAGTTAAAGTGCTCGACCGCTGGCGGTTGAGTAAAAAATGGTCCAACGATACTGCGCCACTCTGTAAATGCTGGTGAGCCCCGAAAATCAACCATGTGATTTTCTAATGTATCCCAATAGATCATCAAAAGATAACGGTTTGGCGATTCAATGCTGTGGTTGACCTTAAAACCACGAAATCCCTTGGCTGGAGCAATAGCAGTTCGCACTCCCCTAACAATCGCTTCATCAAACTCTACTTGCCTGTTCTCACCAATGCGTATATCAACGACCTCTAAAATCATTTAGCTTCCCTTTCAAATCCTGAAACAAAACATCAATTATCATCGATTTATTACCGGTTTAATACAAGGCCATCATTCTCGACATGCAAGCAAAACCCAAAATTGTTGTCCTAGGAGACTACGAACAATCTTTACAACGCTTTGCAGATTGGTCAAATATTGGCCAACGTGCAGATCTCCACTTCCACCATGAACCTTTATTAGGAGAAAACCTATACGAAGCTGTTAAGGATGCCGATGTAATTGCGTTAGTACGAGATCGCTCTCCGTTTAATGCCGAACTAATCGCTCGCCTCCCCAAACTGAAATTATTTTTGTTTACAGGCGCTCGTAATAACCTTCTCGATCATCAAGCCCTTATTGATCGGGGGATTCCGATTGCATGCACACCTGGCGGCCCATCTAAAGAAACCACTGCTGAACTCACTTGGGCACTCATACTCGCCGCCAGTAAAAATATCGTTGGCCAAACTCAATTATTACAGCAGGGTCAATGGCGTAATCCAGAATCGGTCTTGCCGATGTTAAGTGGCCAACGTCTTGGGATTATTGGTCTTGGATCGATTGGGGGTATTGTTGCCAAAGTTGGTGCAGCATTTGGTATGGATGTTGTTTGCTGGAGCCCGAATATGACCCCGGAGAGAGCTAGAGCAGCCCATTGTGAATATGTCCCTCTTGATACCCTTCTCCAAACCTCAAAAATCGTGAGCCTTCATTTAGTAGTTGGTCAAAATACGAAAGGTCTAATCAATAAAGAACGCTTACAGCTGATGCGTGCAGATTCTATTTTGGTTAATACTGCCCGCTCAGCGTTGATTGTGACTGCCGATTTAGTCGAGGCTCTTAAAATGGGTCGCCCTGGTAAAGCTGCGCTTGATGTATTTGATATCGAGCCGATTCCAACTGATTCCCCATTACGAAGTACCCCAAATTTACTGATGAGTCCTCATCTAGGATTTATTGCGGAGCCTATCTTTAGTCATTTTGCAAAGGGCATGACTGAGACCATTCAAGCCTGGCTGGATGGTAAACCCATTCCACTACCATTTAAATAATCATTCTTCATCGAGTTCATGCTACAGAAAAGCCCGACTCAATTATTTATTACTTTTACCTTTATTGGCCTATCTGGTTTTGGTGGTGTTTTGCCATGGGCAAGACGTACGCTAGTGGAGCAGAAGAAATGGCTGAGTGCTCAAGAGTTCAATGGTTTGTTGGGTGTCTGCCAATTGGTTCCAGGGCCCAATATTGTTAACTTAGCAGTCTGCGTTGGGGAACGGTTTGGAGGTATGCGCGGAGCCTTTGCTGCTGTCGCAGGACTCATGCTTGCGCCGATGACCGTAGTAATTTTGCTCGCTCTTTTATACGATCACTATGGCCAGTTTGAACAAGTACAAGGTATGCTGCGTGGCATCTCAGCAGTTGGAGTGGGCCTGATCGCTGCGACTGGCTTTAAGATGCTCAAAGAAGAGCTTTCTTATCTTCCAATGCTCATTGTGATTGCACTTAGCATTGTGATGGCAACCATGTTTCATCTAGCACTTGGCTGGGTAGTTGCTGTTACCCTTCCACTAGCACTTCTGTTTGCGTGGAATAAAGCCAAATGATGATCGGCTTACTTGGCTTATTTGTCAAGCTATCCCTTTTCTCTTTAATTGCTTTTGGTGGGGTTAATGCTCTGCTACCCACTCTCTACGATATTTCTGTTAACCAAGAAAAGTGGATTGATGCGGATACATTTATTCATTACTTTGCAATTGCTCAGGCAGCACCAGGGCCGAATCTACTCACTGTCACCTTAATTGGTTGGAATGCCTTTGGCTTGGCAGGAGCTTTGCTGGCCACGCTGGCGGTTTGCTGGCCCTCCTGCATTCTTATTTTTTATCTACAACGCGTACTGAGCAATCTTCAACATATCCGCTGGAAAAAAACGATTGAGTACTCTGCAGGCGCACTTGCAGTTGGACTTGTATTGGCATCCGCTTGGCAAATTGCAGAACGGATTAATGCCAGTTGGGTTGCCTATGCCTTAACGATCTTTAGTATTGTTTTTGTATTGGTTAGCCGCAGGCATCCACTCTACTTAATTGGCTTAGGTGCCCTGCTGGGTTTGTTGGGATTTATTTAAAAGACTGATAGGTCCAAATACCAAGAAAGGTTAGCAAGATTGAGCCACAAACATGCATCATTGCTAAACCAAGAGCCCAGGTCAATTGACCCCGCTGGATTAGCGATACAACCTCCGCCGAAAAACTAGAGAAAGTTGTTAGTCCTCCTAAGAATCCAGTAATGATAAAAAGTCGCCACTCAGGAGTTAGCAGCGGATGATTTGTAAAAAAAGCGACTGCGATTCCTGCGATGTAGCAACCCAATAAATTAGAAAGCAAGGTGCCCATCGGCACAAGAGCAGAGAAATTACCTGCAATTGAATTAAACCAAGCTCGCAGAAGAGCGCCAAGCCCGGCACCACAAAAGATGGCTGTGAGAGATAAGCCGGTGGTCGAGAGTCCCACGTTTGGGATTATGAATAGGCCTTAACTAAATACATAACCTGTATGAGCGGCAACCAAAGCAAATAAAATTGCGAGGCTGGTGGCAGTAGCCAACATGACGATCAAGGTAATGATCTTTTTATTAATCGCACCTTTGTCTTCGTTTTGCCATTCGTTCATTTTTATCCCCTAATTCTTGCGAGAGTGTTCAAAACGGTATTATCCACGATCCAAACCCGTCGTAGTCTAACGGCCACGACCCGCCTTACGCATCATCCCCTTGCCACCTCCAAAACCCTGTTGAGGCTTTCCACCAAGACTTTGTGGTCCCTTACCAATTGGTGGGCGTTGAGGAACTTTGGGGGCTTTCACTGCCGGTTTGGCTAGGGGTTTCTTC
>JAIXPN010000110.1 GCA_027486235.1 Burkholderiaceae bacterium | reverse complement strand
TACTAACTACTCGTGATGCCACAATCGTTTATGCATCGGCCTCAGTAAATCTACAACTAGATTATTTTTTGTTGCATACCAAATTTGCGCCCCGGTTTGTGTGGTTTCGAAGAGGGGAATTTGCGCCTCCTCATAGCGCTTCTTCACAATTTCATGAGGATGACCATACCGATTGAGATAACCATGTTGTGAAAATCCTGCGGTAGGTTTTAATGCCTCTAGCCAACTTGCTGATGAAGAGGTTTTGCTACCATGATGTGGTGCCATGACAATAACTGCTTGAGAATGACTGTATTCCTCCTCTTGCAGGCGATCAATATGTTCTCGCTCGCCACGCTTCTCAATATCTCCAGTCAACCAAAAGCTGGTATAGCCATTATTAACTTCTAATACGCAACTGTTCTCATTCGGCTTCCCCCGATGAGTGTCCGGATCAAAAGTAATATCCTCCCCTGGGTGCCAGACCCTAAATCGAACTGCATCCCAATACCATTCCTGGCCATACTGACAAGGCAACGCTGGAATTGACTTCTTCTGGAGTTCCATCATTAAAGGATGGTTATCGGGCATCACACCCAAAAACGATTCAATTTGCATAGTCTTGATCAAACTAAGCGCCCCGCCAATATGGTCTGCATCTTTATGACTAATGACCAATCGATCAAGCCGCTCAATACCCTCGCCCCGAAAGTAAGGCAACAGAATTCGTTCCCCTGCGTTATCAATTTTTCCCAAGATTGGGCCGGCATCATATAGAAGTCGATGTGATTTGGTCTCTACCAAGACTGCAGTACCTTGGCCGATATCAAATACGCTGGCCCTAAACTCACCCTCTGTGACCGCCTGCTGCGCTCCCCAAAAGAGTGGTAACAAAAACGTTAGACCCAAAGTCCGTAATTGCGAGTATCGATGGAATGGACCAGGCCGAATGTGCAAATATATTCCAATGATGGATAGAACCATAGCCCATAAACTGGGTTTATGAGACCACAAGACTGCCCAGTCGAATTGAGCAAGATAGTTTAAATATTGGGCAGTAAGCTCCATCATTAAATGAGCAAGGCGCAATAAAGATGGTGCAAACCAGTCTGGTAACAATGCCCCAGCAATTGCCAAGGGTGTCACCACAAAACTTATGATTGGTATCGCTAAGGCATTTGCGAGCGGTGAAACAACCGATGCCTGATAAAACCAAAACAAAGTACACGGTAATAAGGTAATTGTCACAATCCACTGTAAGCGACATGACTCTCTAATACCCATAATCAGCCGTTGGATTCGATTGACCTCAAACTCCCTGCCGTTTGGAATACCAATTAGGCTCGATGAAGAGCCCATACCATATAGGATGACAGCGACCGCCCCAAACGATAGCCAAAATCCAGGCGTATAAGGTGCCATCGGATCAATGATGAGTACCGCAAATAAAGCCAGCCACCAAATATCAAAAGCGCGAGCAATACGCCCAGTCCATAAAGCGAAAGCAACGACTCCAACCATGTACATGGTGCGTTGTGCAGGGATCTGAAAGCCTGCTAACCACGCATAGATAAATGCTGTCAAAAAACCTGCGCATGCCGCCAGCTTTTGAACAGGCATATGAAGTGGCCAATCTTTTCTACGCCAGAACCACGCAGCGATGGTAGCGCCCAATCCAGAAAGCATCGTGACATGCAAACCTGAAATAGAAATGAGGTGCCCTACTCCTGTGGCATTAAATACTCGCCAGTCTTCCTGTGAAATTGAGTTTTGGTCACCAATTACTAAGGCAACTAAAACTCCAGCGTATTGCGCATCTGCACCTAAAGCATCCTGTATTTTTTTGCGAATGCGCCAACGCTGGTACTCAATACCAGTTTTAAAGTCAATCGATCGAATCGATTCTGCCAAAAGCTCTGCTGAACGCACAGAGCCATGCGCCCCCATTCCTTGATGAAACATCCAGCGCTCAAAGTCGAAACCATGGGGGTTAACCATCGTATGCGGTCTCTTTAGTTTGACCAGGAACTTCCATTCTTGGCCAGGGCGTAAATCAGGAATCACCCTCTTTTTTTGCCATCCACTTGTCCAACTTAAATAGATCCGGCTTGGTAATAAGAGCTCCTCATGCTCATGCCATTGCTGAACCCTAAAACTAAATCGTTGACCTTGCTCATCACCATTCGGAAGTTGATCAATATATCCAGTAATCTCAATTTCTTGGTTTTCTAGTTCAATCGGTAGAGGTCTAGCCAATCTTGAATTCGCGTAATGAAAAGATTGGGTCCAACCCAAGAAAAAAAGTGCGAGCATTAACAATGCAGCGGCAAGCCTTCGATCAATCTTTCGTATCAAATAGCCAAGCACAGCGAATCCAATCATGAGGCAAATAAAAAATCCTATGCCCAGCTTTGGTAGCTCAGGTAAAAAGAAAAAAGAAGATCCTCCGGCAATCCATGCCGTTATACCGAAACGCAGCACGCTATTGAGCTAGTAGTTGACCCCAGCGGGGTAATGCCTGACTGATATTGTTGATAACGGCATTAGCAAGATCTCGCTCTTGAATACCCCGAATGTTAGCCAAGGTCTTGGCAATTCTGGGTAAATAGGCAGGCTGATTACGTCGCCCATGCTCTTCACGAAGCCATGCTGGTGGAATATCCGGTGAGTCCGTCTCCGTCACGATGGCTTCCAGGGGCAACTCCTTTAAAAGGCGTCTGATTTGTAGAGCTCTCTCATAAGTAGCGGCGCCCCCAAATCCTAATTTAAATCCCAAAGCCATAAATTGCTCAGCTTGCTGAAAGCTACCATTAAAGGCATGCGCGATACCACTGGGTATGGAACGCTGACGCAGGGCTTTAAGAATCATGTCTTGAGAACGGCGCACATGCAGGATCACGGGTAAATTCTTCTTCTGGGCAAGATCTAATTGCGCATCAAAGAAAAAAGCTTGTCGATGAGGGTCTAAATCAGCCACAAAGTAATCAAGGCCGATCTCGCCAATACCAACAAAATGGGGATCATTGAGAGACTCTGTAACTGCCTGCTCGAGGGTCTTTAGATCCCCCTCTTTTGCGCGATCGGTATACAGTGGATGAATCCCTAAGGTATAAACCAAATATGGAATACGATCCTTGTAGGTATGAACTAACTCCTGAACCGCTTCAAAATCGTGGGCCCGAACCGCTGGCAACAGGATGCCTTGCACACCTTCAGCGCGTGCGCTCTCAATCACTTGCCCTAAGTCAGCTAAAAACTCTGGGGCATCTAAGTGGCAATGGGTATCAAGCCACATGAATTATTCAACCAGCAAACGGTTTCAGAACCCCACGCTCGAGATGTAATATCCGATCGCAACGCTTTGCCCGAATGGGGTCGTGGGTAACAATCAAAAAGGCAGTACCTTGTTGACGAGCAATATCAAGCATTAAATCAAAAACGCGGTCAGCGGTCTCGCTATCCAAATTACCAGTAGGCTCATCTGCCAATACACAATCCGGCTTACCAACCAAGGCTCTCGCAACAGCGACCCGTTGACGCTCACCACCCGATAATTCCGCTGGGGTATGCATTAAGCGCTGCCCAAGCCCCACTGCATCCAAAAGAATTTTGGCTTGTGCTGATGACTCTGCCTGATCCAAACCACGAATACGTAGTGGCAAAGCGACATTTTCAAGTGCCGTGAGCTCATCTAATAAATGATGAAATTGATAAACAAAGCCAAGATGATGATTGCGTAATTGATCGAGTTCTTTTGCGCTTAGGCGATTAATTACTCGCTCACCAATACGAACCTCGCCAGCACTAACTGAATCTAAACCCCCAAGCAAATGGAGTAATGTACTTTTACCGGATCCCGAGGAACCAACGATGGCAACTTTTTCGGCAGCATTCAACTCAAGATCAACTGACTTGAGAACCTCAACCGCGGTGGGGCCCGTCCCATAGGTTTTGGCAAGTCCTATAGCGCGCAATACTGGAGTAGATGAGTTACTCATAGCGCAAGGCCTCGGCTGGTTTTACAAGAGCAGCTCTTCGGCTCGGATAAATCGTTGCGAGAATCGAGAGAATAAAAGCCATGACGCCCACGGTCATGACGTCATCAAAACGCACATCGGATGGTAGCTGACTAATGAAATAAATGTCACGGGGTAAAAACTGGATCCGAAAGAGAGTCTCAATAAACGGCACGATGACATCAATATTGAGCGCAATGAGTAAGCCAAATCCAACACCAAGCAAAGAGCCTAATAGGCCGATGGCCAATCCCTGAACCAAAAAGATTCGCTGCACTAAACCTGCGCTTGCCCCCATCGTGCGCAATATCGCAATATCTGCTTGTTTATCGGTGACAGTCATGACCAAGGTAGAAACCAGATTGAATGCAGCTACAGCAATAATCAAGGTCAAAATAATGAACATCATTTTTTTCTCGGTCTGAACCGCTGCAAACCAATTGCGATTTGAGCGTGACCAATCGCTCACCCACAATGCCTGAGGTACAACTTGAGCAAGCTTGACTGCTATTTCTGGAGCTCTTTGCATATCATCTACTTTGACCCTTAAGCCCGTGGGATCAGCCATGCGTAAAAGCGCTGCCGCATCTTTCCAATGCATGATGGTCAGGGTGCTGTCGTATTCGTAATGACCGCTATCAATAATGCCCACTACTTGTAAGGCGCGCATGCGGGGCATCATGCCGGCAGGAGTTAAGTCACCTTCGGGTACCAGTAGATTAACCCGGTCACCAATACGCACCCCAAGAGTGCCAGCCAATTGGGCGCCAAGTACCACACCAAACTGTCCAGGCTTCAAATCATCGATTGATCCTGTAACAAATTGCTTGGGAAGATCAGAGACCTTTCCTTCTAGCTCAGGAGATACACCTCGTAATGCGACCCCCCGCATTGACTCTCCACGGGATAAGAGGCCTTGGGAGCTAACCATCGGTGCCACCCCCAAAACATGCGCTTGAGTAGACAATTTTTCAGCCACTGGTTCCCAGTTCGCCAATCCGTTTGGTGCTGTGATTTCGATATGAGAGAGTACCGAGAGCATGCGGTCACGCACCTCTTTTTGAAAGCCATTCATCACCGAGAGCACCACAATTAAGGCAGCAACCCCCAAGGCGATTCCAGCCATCGAGATTCCAGAAATAAAGGATAAAAAGCCATCACGCTGACCAACAGCCTTACGCCGTCTAGAGCGGGTGTACTTTAGGCCAATCTCGAGCTCAATCGGAATCTTCCACATACCCACAGTGTAGTGAATCACAGCCCCCTACTGAGCAACTCTTGTAAATGCCACCTAAAATTGGGGTCATGCCTAAACACCTAACCTTTTTACTGGATGGCGAAGACGAACTGGATCACGAGTCTGCACAGTTTGCCGCTCATGGCCTACCTCATGAGTTATATCTTCTTGGCCAATCCTTTGCACTCGGGGCTGCACTTGCTGGCAAGCAGGCCCTTGGTCAGGATGAGCTGATCTGTATTGAGCCGATTCATTTGCATGCAACCCGTGATCATCTCGTGCTCTTACAACTGGACGCCTTCAATATCGCTGCCGATGATCTCAAGCAATTAATGAATGAAGCCAGTGCTGTTTTTATGGATGAAGGCTTGGGCCCCCTCACGCAACTAACACCATTTCAGTGGCTTGGTAAAACCGAATTGTTTAAAACACTTCACACCCACAGTGCCGCGCAGGCACAAGGCCGTAATATCGACTGGTGGCTACCTAAAGACACTAAAGAACTTGGTTTAGCCAAGCGCTGGCGAAGAATCCAGAATGAAGTACAAATGCGCTGGCATATTCATCCAATCAATCAAGCAAGAGAAGAACGAGGTCTACCGACCGTTAATTCCATTTGGCTGAGTGGGATTGGCAATCAAGCGGATTTGCAATTTGCCTCAGAACTCACTGGCACTCAACAAATCATTAGCGATAAACCGTGGATGCCTAAGTTGGCTGAGAACCTAAATATTCAGTTAATTGATACATGGCCATCTCAAACAGAATTACTCGCAAACACAAATTTTATTTGGCATAGCCAGGCAAAAGATATATGGTCTTCGATTAGTCGATTACTGATGGAAGATGATCTGGAAGTAGAGCTTATTGATTTTAAAAAATCCCTTCGTAAGCGTCGCTTTCGATCAGCTGACTTTCGCACTCATCCACTTGCCTTTTGGCGAAAAGCACAACCCCCCTCATGGGAAGAGCTGATTGCATGAGTATCTTTAGCGAACGAGTCTATTCCACTGAAGCGGCACAAGCATTAGAGTCAGGCGGTTTACATCCTCTTCTAGCAAAGCTCTATGCTGCACGCGGGGTTGAGAGTGCTAAGGAACTGGGTTTAGAACTCAAGTATCTTTTACCGCCCAGCACACTAAAACACTGTGAATATGCTGCACAAATCTTAGCGGATGCGATTCGTGACCAAAGACAGCTTCTAATCGTGGCGGATTATGATTGCGATGGGGCCACGGCTTGTGCAGTTGGCATGCGCGGCTTACATATGCTTGGGGCTTCTGCTAAGCAAATCGGTTTTTTAGTGCCGAACCGTTTTACCATGGGCTATGGTTTAACCCCTGAGGTCATTGATCTAGCCAAAGCACAGACCCCCAAACCATCCCTCTTAATTACGGTTGATAACGGCATTGCTAGCCACGCTGGGATTGACTACGCCAAAGAACAAGGCATGGATGTCCTAGTTACAGATCATCACTTGCCTACCGAGCAATTACCTAATGCATTAACAATCGTGAACCCGAATCAGCCCCAGTGCGACTTTCAGAGTAAAGCGCTTGCCGGTGTTGGAGTGATGTTTTATGTCTTAATTGCTCTTCGCGCAGAGCTTCGCCAACGCGGCGTATTTAGTATTGAGAGCCAGCCTAAATTAGAACAATTATTAAGTCTAGTTGCTCTTGGTACCATTGCTGACATAGCGCAACTCGATCGCAATAACCGAATCTTGGTAGCCCAAGGACTAAAACGAATCCGTGAGAGTATTGCACCGCCTGGGCTCTTAGCATTGTTTGAGGTTGCCAGTCGCAATCCAAAAACAGCAAACCCTTTTGACCTTGGCTTTGCTATCGGGCCAAGACTGAACGCTGCAGGACGTCTGGCTGATATGAGCCTGGGTATCCAACTCCTTCTCAGCGAGGACCCAACCATTGCTCTTGAAATTGCCCAAGAACTCGATCGCATTAATCGTGAGCGACGGGTCATTGAATCAGGAATGCAAGAATCTGCCCTCGCTCACCTTGCCCACGTGCAGCCCGATGAGAAACCAGCCTTGTGTTTATGGAATCCCAACTGGCATCAAGGGGTGGTTGGTATTGTGGCTTCTCGGTTGAAGGAGCGCTTTAATCGACCTGCCATTATTTTTGCGCCCGCAGAGGATGCCGATGGCGACCCTCTCTTACGTGGATCGGGACGCTCCATTCAAGGTTTTCATTTGCGCGATGCCTTAGATTTGGTGTCGAAGCGCAAGCCGGGCCTCATTCAAAAGTTTGGAGGTCATGCCATGGCTGCAGGCCTGACCATTCGACAGTCTGATTTTGCTATTTTTGAAGAGTACTTTTTACAAATCAGTAACGAGCTATTAAGTGATGATGTATTGCAGCGGCGTTGTGTACATGACGGCTCATTAAGCCCTGATCAGTTTAGTGTCGAAATTGGGGATATGCTCATGCAGGAAATTTGGGGGCATGGTTTTCCAGAACCTCTTTTTTATGGTGAATTTGATGTGCTCCAGCAATCGCTGATGAAAGACAAGCATCTGCGTCTGCAGTTAAAGCCTGCAGCAGCACAAGACAGCCCAGCGAAGCAAGTACCGGTTATTCAAGGAGTTTGGTTTAACCGTACTCAAACCCTACCCCAACGAGTCCATTTAGCCTATCGCTTGGTCAGCGATCGATTTCACGCAGAAGCTCGCATTCAATTAATTGTTGAGGCCTTGAACGATCAGTCCTAATTTGCGCTTACCCGTATAATTTAGGCATGGAAGCTGAACAACTCAACCAAATTACCAACTCGTTTAAAGACCTTCTTTCCCGAGAGCAAGCACTTCGGGGGTATCTTTGACTTTGATGCAAAGTCAAATCGTCTTGTAGAAGTCAATCAAATGCTTGAAGATCCCAAAATTTGGGATGACCCCAAGCAAGCACAAGCCCTAGGCAAAGAGAAAAAACTGCTTGAGGGTGTTGTCAATACCCTCACCGATCTCAATCAAAACATCTCCAGCAGTATGGAGCTAATGGATTTAGCCCGCGCCGAGAACGACCAAGAAACGTTGCTATCACTGCAAACTGATTCCGAGTCTTACGAAAAAATCATTGCCGATTTAGAGTTCCGACGAATGTTTCATAATGAAATGGATCCTTGCAACTGCTTTATCGATATTCAGGCAGGGGCTGGTGGCACAGAAGCCTGTGATTGGGCTAGCATGCTCTATCGCCAATACCTCAAATACTGTGAGCGCAAAGGCTACAAAACAGAAATTCTGGAGGAGTCCGATGGTGACGTTGCTGGCATTAAGAGCGCTACCATTAAAGTAGATGGAGAGTATGCCTACGGCCATTTGCGCTCTGAAACCGGTGTACACCGCTTAGTTCGCAAATCCCCATTTGACTCTTCAGGCGGCCGGCACACTTCGTTTGCCAGTATTTATGTATATCCGGAGATTGATGACTCGATTGAAATTGAGATCAATCCAGCTGATATTCGTACCGATACCTATCGTGCTTCTGGGGCTGGTGGTCAACACATTAATAAAACTGATTCAGCAGTCCGTCTTACACATATCCCCACAGGAATTGTGGTGCAGTGCCAAAATGATCGTAGCCAACATCGCAATCGTGCCGAGGCCATGAGCATGCTCAAGTCCCGACTTTACGAACACGAGATGCGCAAG
>JAIXPN010000074.1 GCA_027486235.1 Burkholderiaceae bacterium | reverse complement strand
ATGGGCCTGGAGTATGTGTTTAAGCGGACTGGGCCATTAACGATGCCACCGTCTACTTTGGGTGCGTTTACGAAAAGTGACCCCAGTCAAGCGAGTGCGAATATTGAGTGGCATGTACAGCCGCTATCGTTGCCTAAATTTGGCGAGCCACTGCACCCGTTTAATGCGATTACGCCAAGCGTATGCAATTTACGCCCCAGCTCGCGCGGCTGGGTTAGGGCGGTATCATCTGACGCTTTGCAAGATCCGCAGATTCAGTGCAACTACTTATCTACTCCCGATGATATGGCGGTGGCCGTTGCCAGCTTAAGACTTACTCGAATGATTATGGCCAGCCCCGCACTCCAGCCGTTTGATCCAAAAGAGGTATTGCCCGGGGCGGATGTTCAAAGCGATGCGGACTTAGAAGAGGCGGCACGAAATTTAGGGACCACTATCTTTCATCCAGTCAGTACCTGCGCCATGGGCAGGGTGGACCAATACGGCAAAGCAGAAAATCCCAGTACCGTGCTTGACTCTGAATGCCGAGTGAGGGGCGTTGCCAGGTTGCGCGTGATCGATGCATCCGCCATGCCTTGCATTACCTCAGGCAACACCAATGCCCCTGTTATGTTGATTGCGGAGACAGTGGCACGAAAGATGCTCGCAGATCGAGCTTAGCTTTTAGTGAGAATGCAAATCTAAGATTTCGCTTACTCAGAAAAGCAAATAATAGACTTATCTTTTGTATTTTTCTCTTACTTAAAAATCGCTAGGGTTTGAGTTATGGTGTTCTTACGCTTGATGAATCTCAAGTCCATATAAATGCTGTGGTTAATGAAGAGTTAATCTTGTGTAACATCATGTTGTGAAATTCATAAGAAATCCCTTTCTTCTTGCCATTCTATTTTTAGCCTTATTTGTATTAAAGGTTTTCTCCCCCTTTCTGCACGTACATACTGGCGCCAAAAGCGAGACGGGATTTCATGTTCCCGGGCTTTCTGCTGTTTCTGTTTCAGCCTCATTCGAAGGCGAGATTATTTCAACTGAATCTGAGTCCTTCGAATTAAAAGTGGCCGACTCTCGCTATCATTCCAACGTGCTTTTCGTTGCCATTACTTTACTTGCCGTTTGCTTTATTGCTTTATTGGGCGTATTTACGATTTTGTGCCCAAGATTCCCTCGGTATTTAATCGCGTTAAATCACTTTGTAGACCCCAAATCTCCGCCTCCACCCCAAGCTCCACCCTACGCACACTTAAATCTGCACTGCTTTTAAGCAGGTGACGACTTTTAGTGGCGTTGTTTTGAATTCAGACTATTTTCTGGATTAACTTCTTACTGTTGCCTTCACCTTCTTAAGAGATCCTTATTGGCTTAATAAGTATCACGAATTGAAGGTTTGGTATGGGTTACAAATTAGATAGCGCTGGAATTTACGTTACACAACATGGAGTAGCGCACCGTAATGATGAGTTTGATGAGGCGCAGTTTCAAAACTTATTCGAAATGCAATCAAAGCATTTTTGGTATTTGGGGAGACACCGTTTTATCTTGGAATCCTTAAAGCGGTTTGTGAAAAAATCACAGTTTTCTGCAATTGATCTTGGCGGGGGTTGTGGGGGTTGGGTGAAATTTTTAGCAGAGAAATGCCCCAAGCGTATTACGCAATTGGGGCTAGCCGACTCGTCGCGCGTCGCATTGTTAAATGCTAAGCAGGTTTTACCTCAGCATGTTGATCTTTATCAGGTTGACCTGATGGACCTGGGCATAAAAGAACAATGGGATACTGGCTTCTTGCTAGACGTGATTGAACATTGCCCAGATGATGTTGCCATCGTTAAAGAAGCGGCGAAATCACTAAAACCCGGCGGAAAATTATTTATTGCCACACCCGCCCTGGATTTCTTTTGGTCTTATAACGACGATTTTGTAAAGCACATTCGTAGGTACGATAAGGAAAAGTATCGGGCTTTAGCGAAAGCCGCAGGCCTAAATTTGGTCGACGCAAGGTACTTTATGTTTTTGTTGAGTCCTCTTCTCTGGCTCTCCAGAAAAACCAAGCCGAATGATTTGGATGAAAAAGAAATGGCTCGGTTGTATAAAAACGAATATAAAACACCGCATGCTGCTTTAAATTTACCAATGCATGCTGTATTTTGTGCCGAGACGCCCTTAGGCCATATCCTTCAATTTCCATGGGGCACATCCATTTTGGGAGTCTTTGAGAAGCCTTTCTAATGGCATCAACATTAGGCGCAATAGATTGATAGCCATCAGTCGACCGGCCTAATCGAGATCAGTCGAAAGAGGGGGCAGTTAACTTACTCTGTAGCTACAGAGTTACTAATTCAGTAATCAGGGTAGAAAACGGATGCCCCGCAATTCAGCTTTATCAATGCGCAACTGCTTTTTGAGCTAGCTTCCTGCGTTTATTAAGTAGCCAAGCGGTATGGATTCGTGTGAGGACCATGATTGGCCACAGCGAAGCACAAAGCAGAACCCAAAAAATGAAGAAAAAAAAAAATGGGTTGTCATCTAACTCTTTGGCGGTGTGAGGACCTTCGCTAAACAAGTGCCGCTGTGAAAACGTAGCAAACCCAAAACAGGCGCCAAATAGTATGAAAAGGCTGATAAAAGTCGAGTCGTTCATCATTTTTACCTCACATCAGAGTTGTGTAAAGTAAATATTACATTAAGCCTGTAAAAGAAAAAGCACATTTTTCTACGGGGTTTTTGTGTATTTGGCTCCTCGACCTGGGCTCGAACCAGGGACCTACGGATTAACAGTCCGGCGCTCTACCGACTGAGCTATCGAGGAATTGCGTAAGCCAATATCATACAACATCTTCCATTTTT
>JAIXPN010000092.1 GCA_027486235.1 Burkholderiaceae bacterium | reverse complement strand
TCCCCATCGTCTAGAGGCCTAGGACATCACCCTTTCACGGTGAGTACGGGGGTTCGAATCCCCCTGGGGACGCCAGTCATGCGATGACAAGCATGATGTTGTATATGGAGCGGTAGTTCAGTTGGTTAGAATATCGGCCTGTCACGCCGAGGGTCGCGGGTTCGAGTCCCGTCCGCTCCGCCACTTTCTTTCGGTAGGCCTCACCTCCAGACGAGGTCTTTGCCATATTGCTTGGCTCACCAAAGTTTGCTCAAATGATAAGCATCTATTGAAATCAACGGTGAGTTTCTAATGAATAAAACTATCCTAACCTGTGCGGTCACCGGTAATCTCACTAAACCTGAGATGACCCCTTATTTGCCCATCACACCAAAGCAGATTGCAGATTCTTGTTTGGGGGCAGCCGATGCCGGTGCGGCAGTTGTACATATCCATGTGCGTTACCCAGATACCGGTAAGCCATCGATGGAGTTAGATCACTATGCTGAAGTAATCCATCTCATCAAAGCGCAGAATAAAGAACTGATCATCAACCTGACCACGGGTCCTGGGGGTCGATATGTACCGACTGAAGGGGACCCCAAAGTGTATGCGCCTGGAACGACTTTATGTGATCCCTTAAAACGCGTAGAACATGTAGCGGCCCTAAAGCCGGATATTTGCTCATTGGATCTCAACACAATGAACTCGGGCCCAGATGTTGTGATGAATACCCCAAGCAATGTGCGCAAGATGGCAAAGGTAATTCGTGAGGTGGGCGTCATGCCAGAACTTGAGATTTTTGATAGCGGTGATCTCAATATGGCTAAAGATTTAATCCAAGATGGCACCTTAGAAGGTCCAGGACTCTACACCTTTGTGATGGGTGTGAAGTATGGTCTAAATACCGATCCAGCCACCTTAATGTATATGCGCGATCAATTGCCAGCTGGAGCAATCTGGGCTGCCTTTGGAATTAGTCGTGCCGAGTTTCCGATTGTTGCCCAGGCATGGTTACTTGGTGGTCATATCCGCGTTGGTATGGAAGACAATATTTATCTCGAGAAGGGCGTATTGTGCGAGAGTAATGCCCAACTTGTCAGTCGAGCCAAACGAATCATCGGAGATCTAGGAGGGCAATTAGCAAGCTCTAATGAGGCCCGCCAGATAATGGGTCTACGGTCCTAAGGGGGCCAGTCCTTACAAGGCAGTATCATTACAACAATATTCTCATTTGAGATATTTTTGTCAAATAACTATTCGAGGGATTGCATGAAAAAGATTGCACTAGTAAGCGCAGCTGTATTAATGATGGGAACCAGCGCCGTCATCGCTCAAAACAAGCCACAAGCTGTTGTTGCTGTTGAGACAGCACCAGGTGTTTTGAAAGTTGCTGAGGGTGTTCAGTTCCAAGGCAAGTTCAAATCAATTGATCCAAAAACACGTCAGGTTGTTATTGTTGGTCCAAACGGTAATGAGTTTAAGACCGTTCTCGGAGATGAGGTCAAGAACTTCAACCAAATTAAGGTGGGCGATATTGTTACCCTCACACATGTAGAGATTTTGGTTGCTGATATCAAGAAACCCAGCAAAGTAGAGATTCGTGAGCGAGTTGAAACAGAAAAAGCAGTTCGTGCCAAGTTGGGTGACAAACCAGCTGCAGCGATCGAGCGTCAAGTTTCGATTGTAGCTGACGTGACCGCAGTGGACGACAAGAAAGGTACCCTTACAATCCGTGGCGCGACCCGTACCTTGGATATCAAAGTTAAGGATCCCAGCGTTCTCAAAGGTGTAAAAGTGGGCACACAGATTGAAGCGATGGTCACCGAGATCATTGCGATCGAAGTAACTGCCCCCAAGAAGTAATACTGGCTAGTTCAGTAAGTGCCCGTCTTTCCGAAAGGTGAGACGGGTTTTTTATTGCCCCAAGCCGATGCAAGATAAGGTAGGATCAGGCTTATGAAACATCGATTTCAACAACTGATTCGCAGCTTCATACTTGCCAGCCTATTTATATCTGGCACCGTGGGAGCAATGAGTATTGGTCAGACCGTTGAATTGGGAAAGCTCGAGACCTTTGCCGGCACCACATTTTCAGTGCCCGCCAATAATAGTAAAAATACCCTAGTACAGATCTGGGCGTCTTGGTGCCCATTTTGTCAGCGGCAAAATGCCTACCTCGAGAAATTTGTTAAGCAGGTGCCCCCAAACAGCATTAATGTCATTACTATCTCAATTGATAAGCAACCACAATTAGCCAAAGACTATATAAGTAAGCATGGCTATACCTTTCCAGCGGCAATGATGACGCCCGAGTTAAACAAATCCTTGGGCAAGGTAAAGGGAATTCCCATCGTTCTTATTCTAGATAAGAACAATAAAATTATTTATAAAGAGATGGGTGAAATTTTTGAGGAAGACTTTGCAGACCTCAAGCGCTTTGCTAAATAAAATTAGAGTATGCGAGATTAGTGATAATGATCCAATCTATCCCAAAATAGTTTTATTGATATCTGACTTATGACTCTTAAAAAAACAGACCTCGCCAAACGCCAAGGCTTAACCATTGCGCACCGCATGAAGAATGCGACTAAAGCGGATCTGGCGAATAAAACCACAAAGAGTAAAGAAGGGGTTAAAACAAACCCTTTATTGCAATCAATCTTGGGCAAAGCTACCAAAGACAGCAAAAAGGCCTGATTGGTACTAGCCCGAAGTCATTTAGCATCATCTATATAAATTGGTTATATAAGATGCCCATATACAAACTAATTGATCTGAAAAGCCCTATTTTTGCTTAAATTTAGGCCTTTTTTGTAATAGACTAATCCTCAACGATACGTTCATCGCTATGACTATTGGGGAGAGCAAACGATGCAAGTTGGTCAACCAGTAACAGCTGTAGGCAGTATTCCACAATCCATACAAGGCGACTGCGCCTGGCAGGGAAGGGAAATTCAAGGGAGTTCCAGATGGATTGTTCATTGGACCCCTGAGCAGATCGCCGAACTTGAAGCCGCCGCTGAGCACTTTAGTAAAACCGGCATTGCGCTCGAGAACATTACAACCGAATCTTTTCCGCTGCAGAAGCTCAAACCCTTTATCGCTGACATACTCAGCACTCTTTTACAGGGTCGCGGCTTTGTTATGTTACGAGGCTTGCCGATTAAACAATGGAATATCGAAAAGGCGGCCTGTATTTATATGGGCATTGGTCGCCATATGGGTAGTTTACGCAGCAGTAACGGCAAAGGTCACTTACTTGGCCATGTCCGTGATCAAGGGGCTAAGGTTGAGGCTGGTGCGCGCTTCTACCAAACGAATAAGAAGCTCGATTACCACACTGACTCCGCCGATATCGTTGGTTTGCTCTGTCTGCAAAAAGCCAAAGAAGGCGGAGAGTCATTCATCGCAAGCTCAATGGCACTCTATAACGAGATAGTAAAACGTCGTCCTGATTTAATCCCGGCGATGTTTACTCCTTATCCAACCGATCGTAGAGGCGAGGTGCCCGAGGGCAGGGATCCTTGGTTTGAGATTCCGATCTTTAATTGGTATCAGGGTCAACTGTCATGTGTGTATTTGCGTCACTACATTGAAGAAGCGCAAACACGCTTTCCAAATGCGCCTCGGCTGACCAAAGAACAAATTGAGGTGATGGATCTCATCGACGCGATTTTGCAAGAACCCGGTTTTGCATTACAGATGGCCTTTGAGCCTGGCGATATTCAACTCTTACATAATCACCAGATCCTGCATTCCAGAAATGACTTTCATAATTGGCCGGAACCGGAGCGGGCTCGTCATTTACTGCGTCTATGGATTGCGCCCAAGACCGGTAGGGCACTGCCTGACTATTTTGCCTCTCGGTGGGGTTCGGTAACCCCAGGGGATCGCGGCGGAATCATTGTCCCTGGAACCAAGCTATCGGTTGAGTTAACCGTCTAATGAGCCAGATCACCTAGTTAATACCCTGATTGGATTAGCTCTCATGGGCTTGTAGTATGGGGCTCTACATTGATAACACTATCCCATCGTGGAGGAGACTGTATGTTTAAGGCCAGCAAGCGCTTCATTGGTAAATCGGTATTAGCAGGGGTCTTAATGACCGCCTTAGGATCGGGGGTTGCATTTGCACAAAGCTATCCTAATAAGCCTATTACCTTAATCGCACCTTATGCTGTTGGTGGTGACAGCGATTTCTCCGGCAGAAATCTTGCTGCTGTAGCTAGCAAAATTATTGGGCAATCGGTAGTCGTACAAAACATTGTTGGCGCATCGGGCACGATTGGGTCGCAACGGGTTCGAACTTCTGCCCCTGATGGCTATACCTTATTAGTATCCCGTGGTGGATCTCAAGCCATCACCCCTGCGCTTGATAGCAGCACGCCGTATAAATGGAATGACTTCACTTTCATTTCATTGTTGGATTTCAATCCCGTGGTTTGTGTGGTGAAGCCCGACGCCCCGTATAAAACCATGAAAGATTTGATTGATGCCATTCGCGCCAATCCTGGTAAATTGAACTACGCTACTGCCGGACCTGGAACGACACAACATTTAGCGGTAGAGGTTATTTTGAGTCAACTTGGATTGCCATCGACTGCAGCCATGATGATTCCTTATAAAGGGGGTGGTGAGGCAACCACTGCATTACTGGGTGGGCAAGTTCAGTTCATCTGCAATAACCTGACAACCATGGTTGGGCAAATCAAAGGTGGCGCAATGCGCGCTTTAGTAACCTCAACTCCAAACCGTCTAAAAG
Source organism: Burkholderiaceae bacterium (assembly GCA_027486235.1). Lineage (GTDB taxonomy): Bacteria > Pseudomonadota > Gammaproteobacteria > Burkholderiales > Burkholderiaceae > Polynucleobacter > Polynucleobacter hoetzingerianus. Next base: position 1,436 of record JAIXPN010000092.1, on the reverse strand, counting down.
AGTTTCCGGATGTACCAACCGCCAGAGAGATGGGCATTGGTAATTTAGAGCAAGTAATGGGTTGGAGTGGCCTCTATGGCCCACCCGGACTGCCTGCTGAAGTCGTTACGAAATGGCAAGCTGTTCTGAAGGAAGTAGCCAAAGATCCAAACTGGTTACGTGGTAACGATACCGTTGGCGCCATTCCTGCGATTCGCTCTCCTCAAGATACTGAGAAATTTGCCAAAGAGCAATTTGATCTCTACAGCAGACTGGGTACCCAGCTTAATTTGAAGAAGTAGTATGAAAGACTATGTAAATACGGCCCGTAATGGGCCGTTTTACTTTGTAGATAGCACCATATGACCACACCAGCCATCATCTCAGTTGCCATTACCGGTTCAGTGCCTCGCAAGAAGGATTGCCCAGGCTTGCCTGTCACCGTTGCTGAACAAATTGAAGAAACGCATAAAGCCTATGAAGCCGGAGCTGCTTTAGTACATATTCATGTGCGTAACGCTGATGAGAGTCCAAGTTCAGATCCTGAACTTTTTGCCAGGGTTCAAGAGGGTATTCGTCAGCATTGTCCCGATATGATTGTGCAGTTCTCAACAGGGGGAAGAGGGCGTAGTCAAAGTGAACGTGGGGCTATGCTCAAGCATGCTCCCGATATGGCATCGCTGGCAACGGGATCAGTCAATTTCCCCAATATGATCTACGAGAACCCGCCATCTCTTATCGAGGAACTTGCCCAAGAGATGCAAAAGTATCAAGTTAAGCCCGAAGTAGAGATTTTTGATTTGGCGATGCTCTATAACGCAGCAAACTTAGTGGAGCGTGGACTGATTACGGCGCCTGCTCATGTGCAATTTGTGATGGGTATTCCGAATGCCTTACCAGTGAAACGTTCTGTATTGGAGTTTCTGATTCAAGAACTCAAAGAGGTTATGCCTGATGCAACGTGGACCGCCGCGGCAATTGGTAAGCATCAGCTCACCATGAATGAGTGGGCACTTGAGTTAGGCGGGCACGTTCGCACTGGTCTTGAGGATAATATTCGCTTTGATAAAAGCAGAGTCGCTCACAGTAATGCGGAGTTAGTGGATCGCCTTGCCAAATTAGTCGTTGATAAAGGAAGGCGTGTTGCAAGTGCTAAAGAAGCCAGGCAGCTACTTAAGCTCTAATCCAAATCACGGTTTCTTGGCAGCCTCGTAGAGAGGTAAAACTTTTGGCATCAGCGCAGTTAAATCCTTTATACGATTCTCATTTGATGGGTGGGTCGACAAGAACTCCGGCGGATTTTTGCCTTTACTTTCTTTGCTCATTTTTTCCCATAGCGTTATGGCAGCTCTGGGATCATAGCCACCGCGCGCTGCAAGCTCTAAGCCAATCGCATCAGCCTCTTTTTCATTCTGACGAGAATTGGGCAAGACCAATACATATTGCATGATCTGATT
>JAIXPN010000152.1 GCA_027486235.1 Burkholderiaceae bacterium | reverse complement strand
CTCACCAAGAAAACCACCAAGAACAAGCGTCACCTCCGTGGTTCAGCCCCTGTCGCGAAATCCGATGTCAAATCGATTCGCTCCATGATGCCTTACGCTTAAATCTTAGGAGAACATAATGCCAAGAGTAAAACGTGGGGTTACAGCAAGAGCCCGTCATAAAAAAGTTACGGATGCCGCTACAGGTTATCGCGGACGTCGTAAAAATGTATTCCGTATCGCTAAAGAAGCGGTCATGCGCGCTGGGCAGTATGCCTATCGTGATCGTCGCAATAAGAAGCGCGTGTTCCGCGCTTTGTGGATTGCCCGTATCAACGCAGCAGTGCGTGAGCATGACATGACCTATAGCGTGTTCATGAATGGCATGAAGAAGGCTTCGATCGAACTCGATCGCAAAGTACTGTCGGATATGGCCGTGTTTGACAAAGAAGCGTTTGCTGCTTTGGTAACGCGCGTTAAATCTGCTGTAGTACAAGCGTAAATCTTCACAGCCATGGTTTCTCTCGACCAACTTGTCGAGGATGCCAAACGCGATTTCTCCAAAGCAAGCGACCCCGCTGCTTTGGAGGATGCAAAAGCACGGTATCTCGGTCACTCAGGCCTGCTTACTGAGCGCTTAAAAGCGCTCGGTGGCATGTCGCCTGATGAGCGCAAGACTGCTGGGGCAAAGATTAATGAAGCCAAGACTGCTGTTGAGGGCGCCCTAAGCGCACGTCGTCAAGCCCTGGCAGATCAAGTTTTACAAGCCCGATTAGCAGCAGAGTCCATTGACGTCTCCTTGCCTGGTAGAGGTCAGGCTGCAGGTAGTTTGCATCCCGTGATGCGAACCTGGGAGCGAGTGGAGACCATCTTTCATTCGATCGGCTTTGATGTGGCTGATGGTCCTGAGATAGAGACCGATTGGTTTAATTTCACAGCACTCAATAGCCCCGAAAATCATCCTGCGCGTTCCATGCAGGATACCTTTTACATCGATGGCAAGGATGATCAAGGCAAGCCATTGCTGTTGAGAACGCATACCAGTCCGATTCAAGTGCGCTATGCCAGTGAGCACGTCAAACGCTATGGTCAGGATAATATGCCGCCGATTAAAGTCATCGCACCTGGGCGCACCTATCGCGTCGATAGTGATGCCACTCACTCGCCGATGTTTCATCAAGTTGAGGGTCTATGGATTGCAAATGACGTCTCATTTGCAGATTTGAAAGGGGTCTACACCGACTTCTTGCGCACCTTCTTTGAGACCAATGAGTTGCAAGTTCGCTTTAGACCATCGTATTTCCCGTTTACCGAACCATCGGCAGAGATTGATATGGCATTTAGTAGCGGTAAGTTAGCAGGGCGCTGGTTGGAGATCTCGGGAGCTGGGCAAGTGCATCCAAATGTCCTACGCAATATGGGGATTGATCCAGAGCGTTATATGGGATTTGCTTTTGGTTCAGGCTTAGAGCGTCTCACCATGCTGCGCTATGGCATTGATGATTTGCGCCTTTTCTTTGATAACGATTTGCGCTTCCTTGCGCAATTTCCTGCTTAATTCCGCCTATGCAATTTTCTGAGTCTTGGTTACGTCAGTTTGTAAACCCTGCGATGGATAGCAAGGCCTTGGGCCATGCGTTAACGATGGCTGGTTTAGAAGTTGAAGAGCAGCGCCCCCTTGCACCTCCTTTTCGCAAAGTCGTAGTTGCTGAGATTATTTCTGCTCAGCAACATCCTGATGCGGATCGTTTGCGTGTTTGCACTGTTAATGCGGGCCCTGGCTTTGAGAACTTGCAAATTGTTTGTGGTGCTCCAAATGCTCGCCCTGGGATCAAAATTCCATGTGCCTTAGTTGGTGCTGAGTTGCCGCCAGCAGAAGAGGGTGGCAAGCCATTTCAGATCAAGGTTGGCAAGTTGCGTGGCGTAGAAAGCAATGGCATGTTGTGCTCCGGCCGCGAACTTGGATTGGGAGACGATCACGCTGGTATTTTGGAGTTACCCGCTGATGCTCCACTAGGTCAAAGTATCCGTGAGTATTTAAAACTCGATGACCAAATCTTCACCGTTAAGCTCACCCCCAATAAAGCGGATTGCTTGTCGATCATTGGGTTGGCTCGTGAGCTCGCTGCCATTACTGGTGCAGCCCTATGCGTCCCCAAGGCTAAGACGCTCAGCGCAAACATCGACGATCGCTTGCCTGTTCAAATCGAGGCCCCTGATCTATGCGGACGTTTTGCGGGCCGAGTGATTAAGGGAGTTAATGTTAAAGCCAAAACTCCCGACTGGATTGTGCAGCGCTTAGCGCATGCTGGGCAACGAAGTATTTCTCCATTGGTCGACATTTCCAACTATGTGATGCTGGAAATGGGTCAACCCAATCATGTATTTGATTTGGATCGTATTCAAGGTGGCTTGGTCGTTCGTTGGGGCAAGTCAGGCGAAAGCCTCAAGTTGTTAAATGAGCAAACAGTTGAACCCTCGCCCGACTCTTCTGCGGCAGCATTGAAAGTTGGCGTGGTTGCAGATCGATCTGGCCCGCTTAGCTTGGCGGGCATTATGGGTGGCGATAGCACTGCAGTTAGCGATACGACCCAAAACATTTATCTGGAAGCAGCATTTTGGTGGCCTTCCGCGATTGCAGGGCGCTCGCGCCGCTTTAACTTTGCAACCGATGCGGGACATCGTTTTGAACGCGGTGTGGATCCAGAAGGAACCATTACTGCCCTGGAGTATTTAAGTGATCTGATTGTGCAAGTATGTGGTGGTCAGCTCGGACCAATTGACGATCAAATTACAAAGCTACCAGAATGCAAACCGGTCACCATGCGCTTGGCACGTGCTCAGAAAGTGATCGGTATTCCTCTGAGTGTGGCGATCGTTAGTGATCTCTTTCAGCGCTTGGGTCTTGAGTTCACAGTATCCGGTGAAGAGCAGAGTGCTGTGTTTACGGTTAAGCCACCTAGCTATCGCTTCGATCTTGCAATTGAAGAAGACTTGATTGAAGAGGTGGCTCGTCTGTATGGCTTTGAGAACATCCCTGATCATCCGCCCAAAGCAGAGCTGAAGATGAGCGCCCCCTTGGAGGCAAGGCGGAGTGTGCATGCTATGCGCCATTCCTTAGCTGCAGAGGGATATCAAGAGGTTCTGAACTTTGGCTTTATCGATAGCCAAATCGAGAGTCAGCTTGGAATGAATGGCAATCCCATTGCCGTATTGAACCCAATTGCGAGTCAGTATGGCGTGATGCGTAGTAATTTATGGGGCGGTTTGCTGAATAATCTTCGTAGCAATTTGAACCGAGGGCTAGGTCGTGCTCGTTTATTTGAGATCGGTCGCGTGTTTAAACGTGACCCCAAGCAGGTCTCTCAGCCCGGAATTGTTGCGGGTTTTGTGCAGAACAAGCAGTTGGGTGGTTTAGCCTACGGTTTTTCTCATCCAGAGCAATGGGCCATGAGCAATCGCTTGGTCGACTTCTTTGATGTCAAAGGTGATCTGCAACGTGCGCTCAATCCTTTGCAGATTCAGACAAAAGGATCTAGTAATCCTCATCCTGCTTTGCATCCAGGACGCTGCGCGGAGATTTATCTTGAGCAGAGGTCGATTGGTTGGATCGGTGAGTTGCATCCTGCATTGCAGCAAGCCTACGAGTTACCGCACGCTCCAGTTTTATTTGAGATCAACTGGGATGCAATAACAGACATTGGATTGCCGTCACCGACTGAGCTGAGTAAGTTCCCCGCAGTGCAGCGTGATATTGCTGTGGTGGTTAAGCAATCAATGCCGGCACAGAACTTGGTCGATGTCATGCTAGCGCAGAAGCAGCCTTTCGTACAAAAGATCGAGTTATTTGATGAGTTCCGTCCGCAAAAAGAAAGTGCGGCAATGGCTGCTGATGAAAAAAGTCTTGCCTTTAGACTGACCTTGGTGAATGATCGAGAGACCCTGCAGGATGCTCAAGTAGAAGCGGTCGTAAATACCTTGCTGGGAGCCTTACAAAAAGAGTGTGCGGCTCGCTTACGCTAACTGACATAAAGATTTGCTATATTTATTAATAATCTCCAAAATGACTGATAAGAAAAGAGTATCGATATGACTGCAAATAATCAAACGGTTACTAAAAACGAACTCTCTGAGGCACTTTTTGATCAGGTGGGATTGAACAAGCGCGAAGCCAAGGATATGATCGATGCTTTCTTTGACCGTATTGGTCAAACCCTAGAATCTGGTGTTGAAGTAAAGATCTCAGGCTTCGGAAACTTTCAGTTACGCAATAAAACAGCGCGCCCAGGACGTAATCCTAAAACCGGAGAAATGATTCCGATTGCTGCGCGTCGAGTCGTTACGTTTCATGCCAGTCAAAAGCTGAAGGACGCAGTTGAGTCCCATGCTGAGAGCCAAAATAGAGTTTGATCCAAAAGCGGAGTCTCTGCCGCTTTTGCCCCCCATTCCTAGCAAGCGGTATTTCACGATTGGCGAGGTAGGGGAGTTGTGTGGTGTTAAACCACATGTATTGCGATATTGGGAGCAAGAGTTTGCTCAATTACGTCCCCAAAAGAGGCGCGGTAATCGCCGCTATTACCAGCATCATGAGGTTGTGCTGATTCGACAAATCCGCACCTTGCTGTATGAGGAAGGATTTACGATTAGTGGCGCAAAGAATCGCCTTGATGACAATAAATCCACATTACGCTTACGCGAAGAGCTTTTAGAGGTCCTTCAGGTTCTTAGCCGCTGAGATACAATTTATCTTTTCGTCGGGGCGTAGCGCAGCCTGGTAGCGTACTTGCATGGGGTGCAAGTGGTCGGAGGTTCAAATCCTCTCGCCCCGACCATCAGAATGAAGGAGAACAAATGCACCCATTTCATTTGGCATTCCCAGTCGATAACTTGCAAGAAGCAAGAGCGTTCTATGGCGGCTTATTAGGTTGCCCAGAAGGCCGAAGCTCCGATGAGTGGATTGACTTTAATTTGTTTGGTCACCAAGTCGTCGCTCATCTAGCACATGGAGAGGCTCAAAATGATGTCCACTCTGATGTCGATGGTAAAAAGGTACCCGTCCGACATTTTGGTATTGTTTTATCGATGCCTGAGTGGGAAGCGATGGCCGATAAACTTCAGAAAGCCGGTATTCAATTTGTCATTGAGCCGTACATCCGTTTTAAGGGCGAAGTTGGCGAACAAGCGACGATGTTTTTCCTAGACCCCTCTGGTAATGCGATTGAGTTCAAAGCAATGGCTCATCCTGATCGACTCTTTGCTAAATAATGGGCAAGACATATTTTGGGTTAGAAATCCCGTTTCTAGACGTATTGCAGGTAGAACCAGAGTTTGCCGAGAACGGTCATTCCCGCATTCGTCTTACCCTGCGACCAGAGTTGCTAAATAGTTTTCATGTTGCTCATGGTGGAGTGGTCATGTCGATCCTTGATTTTGCGATGGCCGCTGCGGCTCGCAGTTCTCATGAACACATACTCGGTGTCATCACCATTGATATGACCACCAGTTTTTTGCGCCCATCCAAAGGTATCTTGATTGCGGAGGGTAAGGTTTTAAAGGCAGGTAGTACTGTTAATTATTGTGAGGGCAGTATTTTTAATGAGGCTGGCCAGTTAACTGCCAAATCTACTGGTAGTTTTATGCTACGACGAGCCAAAGCATAATTAGAACCTAGTACAGTAATTATAAAAATAATATTTTATTTATAATAAATTAGCCATTCATAAGTGACTGATTTATATTATAAATATAATAATCTAATCAAATATAATTATTTTTATTCCACGAAGAAATTAACCTTAAATTAGCTATTAGCAAATAATATATAATAACTACCTGATAATAATCTGATTATCAGTAATGAATAATAATTCTTTAATTTCATTATAAATATTCGCATTATTTCATTCTCAATAAAACAATTCATTACTTCACAGGAATATATTATTCATGTCATCGTTTAAAGAGCTATTAGCGCAACGTGAGAAATTAGACAGTCAGATTAACGCGATGATGCAACGCGAGAAGGCAGATGGCGTTGCTAAAGCCAAAGCAATTATTGAGCAGTTTGGTCTTTCCGTTAGTGATTTATTTGGTCGCAAAGGTGCTGCTAAAGGAAAGCGCGGCCGGCCTGCTAAAAATGGTACTAAAGCTGCGTCAAAGAAACGTGTTGGTAAGAAGCGCGCTAAGGTAGCGCCTAAGTACAAAAATCCAGCAACCGGTGAGACCTGGACGGGTCGCGGCAAGGCGCCAAAGTGGATTGCTGGTAAAGATCGTAGTAAGTTTGCGATCAAGTAATTATTTTCTGTTTCAAAAAAAGCCAGTTCTGTGAACTGGCTTTTTCTTTTGGAGAGCTGTTTACATCACCTGATTGAGGGCTTCTACAAATAAAGCCTCCAAGGCTTGATTCTCTTTTTTATCCGTTTTGGTGTCATACAAAGAGTAGGTAAATAGATTTGTTTTTTCTGGCAACTCCTCGAGCTCTTGAGTCATGGTTGATTCTTCAGATTCAAGAGGTCTGATTTTGATGGCATTTTCTTTGGCCATTTCCAAAACTCCGGGGTGAAGTTGCACAAAGGCCTCATCGACCATGAGCGGAATACGCCGCGTTTGAATATTCTTGCTCAGGTAGTGAATTAAATGGAGCTGCTCAACGGGCGGTATGAATGAGTCTAGGTAAATGATGTCGGGATAAAGTGAAACCGCCTGCATTAGACCTTCAAGGCTATCCATTGAGCCCACTAATTCAATGCGGATTGACCAATTCTCAATCGATTTTTGCATTTGCACCAAACTCTCATGGCGCTTAAAGATGCCCAGGGCAAGGTGTTGATGATGACTAGCACGTTCTTGCATGCATCGTTTTCTGCGGCGTAGCTGCTGATTAAGTGAGCTCGTTAAGATGCGTCGATGACCGCCACGGGTCTTCCAAGCGATGAGCTCTCCTAATTCAACCATTTTTTGGACTGTTCCAAGTGAAACTTGCAGAATTTTGGCGCTTTGCCTTGTGCTGAGGTATTGCTGGTCTGGGTTGATGGCTTTCATCGATTTTCTCCTTCTATTAATTGAGATAGAAAGAGCATAAAAATCAAATCAGCCAATATCTGTCGGGCATGGAGGAAATGCTGGTAGGAAATTTCTTATACGCCTGTAAGAAAGACGGGATAAGGAGATTGCCAGACCACCAAAGCGGGGCCTAGGATTTCTACTAATGCCTTGATATTGGGGTGTTTTTTTCCTGTCTCCATGGTATCCTTACAGTACATAAGGCATTTGCTTTGCGTTCTGCCAATCGGCTAAGCCGTGTCGCAGATGGTTAAAACCACAGTTTTTTTCGGGTTACCCGATGAAAGGTGAGCATCATGATGCAGTCCTATAAGGGGTCTTCATACCTCTTTGGGGGTAATGCCCCCT
>JAIXPN010000105.1 GCA_027486235.1 Burkholderiaceae bacterium | reverse complement strand
CGTCAGCTCTCAATTTAGATGCAAAAGGTCGCATGTCTGTGCCGGCAAAGCATCGTGACGCCTTGCTCGTGCAAGGCGAGGGAAGAGTGACCTTAACAAAACACCCTGATGGTTGTTTATTACTTTTTCCAAGACCAGAGTGGGAAGCATTCCGTGCTCGCATTGCCCAGTTGCCGATGGATGCGCATTGGTGGCGGAGAATTTTTTTAGGCAATGCTGTTGAAATTGATTTGGATAGTGCCGGACGAATTTTAGTAACACCAGAATTACGAAATGCAGCAAATATTGAGCGCGAAATCATCTTGTTGGGCATGGGCTCTCACTTAGAAGTTTGGGATGCAAACACTTACGCAAGCAAAGAACAGGCGGCAATTGCCCAAGGCATGCCTGATACGCTGAAACAATTTACCTTTTGATGATTGGGCGACATGAACAATATCCATCGCCCAGTTTTGCTGGCCGAGGCAGTCACCGCCATGATCGGGAGAGAGGGGTTCCCCGCAAACAATGCAATCATCGTCGATGGAACTTTTGGTCGGGGCGGACACAGCAAAGCATTATTGGCAAAACTTGGACCTCAGGGCAGATTAATTGCTCTCGACAAGGATCTCGAAGCTTTAGCCGAGGCAAAGAAAATCAACGATCCGCGCTTGCAAATCGAGCACTCAAGCTTTGCATTCATGGACCAATATGTGCAGAGTGCGTCGGTCGACGCCGTACTGCTAGACCTGGGAATCAGCTCTCCACAAATCGATACACCAGAACGCGGCTTTTCATTTCGTTACGACGGACCACTCGATATGCGAATGGATACAACGCGCGGAGTGTCTGCAGCCCAATGGCTTGCAAGTGCATCCATCGAGGAGATTGCTGAGGTGATCAAGACCTTTGGAGAAGAGCGTTTTGCGTTAGCAATTGCCCGAGAAATTGGAAAGCAGCGCGAGGAGGGGAAAGCAGTTCAAACCACTTTAGAGCTATCCAATTTAGTAGCCAGAATCGTTCGCACACGTGAGCCAGGACAAGATCCTGCTACACGCACGTTTCAGGCAATTCGAATTTTTATCAATCAAGAACTCGCTGATTTAGAACGGGGCTTGCAGGCAGCTCTCAGTGTTCTAAAAGTTGGCGGTCGTTTGGTAGTGATCAGTTTTCATTCGCTTGAAGACCGAATTGTGAAACGTTTTTTTCAAACACATTCGCAAGTATCGATTCCACGTGAGCTACCCATTCGGGCTAAAGATTTGCCACAAGGGGATCTTAAGATCATTGCCCGAATTAAACCAAGTGAGTCTGAAATTGCTGAAAATCCACGTGCACGGTCAGCTGTAATGCGAGTCGCAGAGAAAAGGGGATTGGTGACGTGAATCGTGCAACCCTAACCCTTCTTGCGCTCTTATTGATTTGTGCGCTGTCTTTGGTGGCTTCACAGCAGCGCGCTAGAAAAACATTTGTTGCCCTAGAGCGCGCGCAAGTACAAGAGCGCAAATTAAATCAAGAGTGGTTACGGCTCGAGTTTGAGCAGAGAAATTTATCAAAGTCAGCACGTATCCGGGATGTCGCACGTCATCAGTTGCGGATGACCCCGATAACACCCGATCGCACCCTCTACTTTAAGGAAGGTCTATGAAACCAGTTGGGTTCTCGACCTCACCAAACGTCGTCTTGCGTCTGCCCATGTGGCGCTCACGTCTCATGCTGTTTTTATTATTCATCGCCTTTGCAGCCTTGATGATTCGTGCATTTTGGATACAAGGCCCTGGTAATGGGTTTTATGAAGCTAAAGCAATCAAGGGTGTGCAGCGGGAAATCGAAATGCCAGCAACCCGTGGAAAGATATTGGATCGCAACGGCCAATTGATTGCTACAAGCTTAGAAGCCAAAGCAGTCATTGCATACACCGACAATATTCCAACGGATCTCGCCCCAGAAAAAATTACCCAACTTGCCAAGTTGCTTGAGATTAGTGAAGCGGAAATTAAGAAAAAATTTAGCGATGAACGCAATCAAGTTTTCTTGAAGCGTCAAGTCGATCCAGACATTGCTCAGCAGGTCAGGCGCTTAGAGATTCCGGGAATTGGTTTAAACAATGAGTACCGTCGTCACTATCCAGAGAGTGAGGCAATGGCCCATGTCGTTGGTTTCACCAACGTAGAAGATCGTGGTCAAGAGGGAATAGAGCTTGCGCGGGATAAAGAACTATCAGCTCAATCTGGTAAACGTCGGGTTGTAGTGGACCGCTTAGGACGAATTGTGAACGATATAGCTGTATTGCAATTTCCACAAAATGGCCAAGATTTACAACTCTCAATCGACAGCAAGGTTCAATACATTGCTTATAACGCTTTAAAGAGCGCAGTCGAAAAGCATCGCGCTAAAGCTGGCGGTGCAGTTGTTTTGGATGTGCGTTCAGGAGAAATTTTGGCATTGGCTAATTGGCCAAGTTACAACCCAAATTCACGTAAAGCGCTGACTGGTGAGCAATTACGTAATCGTGTTTTAACCGACACTTTTGAGCCAGGCTCAACGATGAAGCCATTTCCAGTTGCTCTGGCGCTTGAGCAGGGGAAGGTACAGCCCGAGACGAATATGACCATCGGCCAAAAATTATTAGTAGGCCCTAAACCGATTACCGATACCCATCCCTACGGAATGTTGACAGTTTCTCAAGTCATTCAAAAATCGAGCAATATCGGCACTGCTAAATTGGCCCTGCAATTAGAGCCACGAGAAATGTGGGATCTATTTGCTGCAGTTGGCTTTGGTCAAGCACCGAATGTTGGTTTTCCGGGAGCGGTTGCTGGGCGTTTACACCCTCATCAAAAATGGGGTCAAAGTGATCAAGCACGAATGTCCTTTGGTTATGGAATTTCAACTTCATTATTTCAGTTGGCTCGCGCATACACAATTTTTGCGCGCGATGGCGAACTTGTGCCAACGACGATTTTGCGCAGTCCTGAGTACAAGCCAGGAACACGAATCATTTCAGCAAAAACTGCAGTTGAAATGCGCAGCATGTTGGAAACAGTGACTGAGCAAGGCGGCACTGCAATAAGAGCACGCGCTGATGGATTCCGTGTTGGCGGCAAAACTGGAACCTCGCATAAGGTAGAAGGTAAGGGCTATGCCACAAATAAATATCGCGCATTTTTTGTTGGACTTGCCCCGATTAGTTCACCACGAATTGTGGTTGCAGTAATGGTGGATGAGCCCTCTGCTGGCGGTCACTACGGTGGCGAGGTTGCCGCACCAGTCTTCTCCACCATCGTGAGTGAGACGCTGCGAAGTTTAAATATTTCTCCAGATATGACCGATCGCACTCTAGTTCAGAGTTCTGATCCAGGCGCCCCAACAGCGCAGATGCAAAAAGTGGTTTTGAAACAATGATGGCCGACATACAAATGAACCGCCAAGATGTTTTATTGCACTTACGGCAAGCCATTCGACCCTCTGCAAAATTACTGGCTGATACAAGGCATATGAATGCAGGTGATGTTTTTATGGCTTATGCGGTTGGTCATGGCAATGCTTTGCGAGATGGGCGATTGCATATTGCTAAAGCACTTCAGCTTGGGGCCGCATGTGTTTTATATCAACCAAGCCATGATCAAGCACAAAACCCATCTTGGGAACTCGATATTGATGATGAACGTTGTATTGCAGTTGAAAATCTTTCAAAAGAGGCCGGTTGGATTGCCTCAGAGTGGTATGGCAAACCGAGCCAAAGCTTACGCGTAATTGGGGTAACTGGCACCAATGGAAAAACCAGTGTTACTCAATGGTTGTCTCAAACATTATCAAAGCGGGCTGCAGTCATTGGCACCCTTGGAGTAGGTTTTGTAAATGCTCTCCATGATGTGGGCTACACCACTCCAGACGCGCCACGGTTGCAAACTGAACTATTTAATCTGAAGCAAGAGGGCGCTGATTATGTCGCATTAGAAGTCTCATCACATGCTCTAGAGCAAGGACGGGTTAATGGAACCCACTTTGATTGCGCAGTATTTACGAATCTAAGCCGTGATCATTTGGATTATCACGGTAGCATGGCTGAGTATGGCGCAGCGAAGGCCAAACTATTCAAGGATTTTGACCTTAAAAATATAGTAATTAATATTGACGATGCATTTGGCCGTGAATTAATGATGGCTTTGGTGCACCAGCAAAGTACGACTATCTGGACCTATTCATTAGGTCAGTCCGCTTTGCTTGGCTTAGAAAAATTTCACAATCGAGTTAAATCGATTTATTTCGAAGAATTTCATTTTACTCATGACGCCTATCAATGCAAAGTAGTGATTGATGGCAATATGTATTCTGTCAATATTCCAGTTTTGGGTGAGTTTAATTTAAGTAATGCCCTCGCTGTTATTGCTACGCTTTTAGCGGAGGGGTTAAGTATTTCTGACGCCCTGACTCAAATTAGTCTCTTGCTGCCAGTGAAGGGTCGTATGGAAATCGTCAAGGGCAGTAAGGCCGATTCTCCACTAATGCTGGTTGATTACGCCCATACTCCAGATGCTCTTCAAAAGGTTCTTGCAACACTTCAACCAATCGCCAAACTTCGCCAAGGTCAGATTTATTGTGTATTTGGTTGCGGCGGCGATCGGGATCGTGAGAAGCGTCCCATGATGGGGAGAATCGCGCAGACGAATGCCGATCATGTCTTTGTGACCAGTGACAATCCACGCTCAGAAGACCCTTTGCAAATTATGAAAATGATTGCTGCAGGTATGGTCGCAAAGGAGAATGAAAAAAGCCAAGGTAGATCGGTACAAATGATCGCAGATCGAGCCGCAGCCATTATGAGCGCCGTTCGACAGGCAAAAACACAGGATATTGTTTTAGTTGCTGGTAAGGGGCACGAGACCACACAAGAAGTAGATGGAAAGCGCTTTGATTTTTCGGATCAAGCCCATTTGCGTTTGGTGAGTGGAGGGGCGGCTTAATGCATGCGAGTAAACCGATGACGAATTTAGCGCAAATTCATGCGCTGTTGCCAAAGAGTCATTTAATGAATATTGGCATCGATGAAGCTCGTGATCTCGCCATCACTAAAGTTAGTAGTGATAGTCGAAAGCTGGAATCCGGAGAATTATTCATTGCCCTTAAAGGCGATCGCTTTGATGCGCACCATTATTTATCGGATGTTCATCATCATGGTGCCGCCGCTGCTCTAATCAGTGATGATTCTTTATGTCCTAAGACGATGCCAGCAGTTTATGTTACTGACACGCAGGAAAGTTTGGGTGAGCTTGCTAGCGCATGGCGTAAGCAATATGCCATTCCTTTAGTTGTAGTTACCGGTAGTAATGGTAAGACTACTGTGAAGGAGATGATTGCTTCAATTTTTAAGGAGGCAGCAGGCCCATCCCATACTCTCATGACTGAGGGTAATCTCAATAATGAGATTGGTTTGCCATTGACCCTCTTACGCCTACGCCCTGAGCATCAATTGGCAGTAATTGAGTTAGGCATGAATCATCCAGGCGAAACAGCACAACTAGCAGCAATTGCTAAGGCCAATATTGCTCTTATTAATAATGCACAACGCGAGCATCAAGAGTTTATGGAGAGTATTGCCGCGGTTGCTGATGAACATGCTGCTGTCATCTTGGCTTTACCAGCAGATGGCATTGCCGTATTTCCGGCAGATACTCCATATACCTCGGTCTGGAAAAAGGCTGCCAATACTCGCAAACTGATTGATTTTGCTTGGCAGACAGAGAAAACAGAAAAGAGTAGTGCAGTTGTTCGAGGATATGCATTAAAGAATGGCGCAGTACAGATTCAATCTCCTGCCGGAGAAATAGAAGTGAAGCTCCAAACCTTGGGTGAACATAATTGTCGTAATGCATTGGCAGCATGTGCTGTTGCACTTGCCGCAGGAGTTTCTTTAGAAAAGATTCGGGTTGGGTTGGAAAAATTTCGTCCAGTTTCAGGGCGTATGCAAGTCTTGCAATTGAACAGTAATCTGCGCTTGATTGATGATAGTTACAACGCAAATCCTGACTCCGTAGTTGCTGCAATCGATGCCTTAGCTCAGCATTCTGGTGAGCGATATTTGATCTTGGGCGATATGGGCGAAGTGGGTACTCAAGGCCCCGCTTTTCATGAAGAATTAGGGCTTTATGCTGCCAGATCTGGTGTAGAGAATCTTTTAACCTTAGGCGAGCTCAGTCGCCTGACTACGGATGCTTACTTAAGAATCAAGCAAGATGGACAAGCTAAGCATTACTCAGAGTTAGCCGAATTAAGTCAAGATTTACAGGCTGGAATTAGCAAATACGCGGCTGCCCAAACAGCACCAATCACAGTATTAGTGAAGGGCTCACGCTTTATGCGTATGGAGCGGCTAGTCGAGGCACTACAACAAGGAGCAAAAGTATGCTCTTGATATTGGCTCAGTTATTAGAAGATGACTATGGATTTTTCCGTGTCTTTTCTTACATCACCTTTCGGGCTGTGATGGCCACTTTGACAGCATTATTAATAGGTTTAGTTTTTGGCCCCTGGGTTATTCGTAAGCTAACCGCTTTAAAAGTCGATCAAGCGGTTCGCACTGATGGTCCCCAAACACATTTGGCAAAGGTGGGAACGCCAACAATGGGGGGCGTCTTAATCTTGATCGGGATCTTTATTTCTTGTCTCTTATGGGCTGATTTAACGAATCGTTTCGTTTGGATTGTCATGATTGTCACCTTTGGATTTGGTGCCATTGGCTGGGTTGATGACTATCGCAAAGTAGTTCATAAAAATCCCAAAGGCATGGCATCGCGAGAAAAATTCTTTTGGCAAACGTTGATTGGTTTGTTTGCTGCTATTTATCTAGCATTCTCAGTATCAGAGGTTAACAACTTAAAAGTATTACAACTCTTCATTAGTTGGGTAGAGAGCGGCTTTTCTTTAGATTTGCCAGCCAAATCGAATTTATATCTTCCATTTATTAAGGAAGTCAGTTATCCATTAGGCGTTATGGGTTTCATCATTCTGAGCTATCTGGTGATCGTCGGTAGTAGTAATGCCGTGAACTTAACCGATGGTCTTGATGGTCTCGTAATCATGCCCGTTATTTTGGTTGGCGCAGCTTTGGGAGCCTTTGCCTATGTAATGGGTAACTCTATTTACGCAAAATATTTACTCTTCCCTTACATACCTGGCGCTGGTGAATTACTCATCTTCTGTGGCGCAATGGGTGGGGCAGGCCTTGCTTTCCTTTGGTACAACGCACATCCAGCCCAAGTTTTTATGGGGGACGTTGGCGCTCTAGCCCTTGGTGGTGCCCTCGGCACCATTGCCGTGATTGTCCGACAAGAAATTGTTCTTTTTGTGATGGGTGGAATTTTTGTTGCAGAGACAGTTTCCGTAATGATGCAAGTTCTTTGGTTTAAGTTCACAAAAAAATATTACGGGGAAGGCCGCCGTATTTTTCGTATGGCACCGCTCCACCATCACTTTGAATTAGGCGGTTGGCGCGAGACTCAAGTGGTTGTTCGTTTTTGGATTATTACGATTTTGCTGGTTTTGATTGGCTTGTCTAGCTTGAAATTACGTTAGGAATTTATAAAAACACGATGAAACTCGTATTACAAAATTCATTCCTAGGACCCCGGGGTAGCAATGTCTCGGCTGGACCTTCACCCCAGAGTTTTTTAATTGTGGGTTTGGGTGAATCAGGATATGCAATGGCAAAGTGGTGCCTGATCCAAGGTGCCGATGTTCGGTTAGCAGATACCCGTCAGCAAAAAGCATTGAATACCCAACAAGCGAATTGGCTTCTTGATTTACAACAATTGGGTTTAAAAGAATTTTGTTTTGAAGCGAGCAATTGGGATGCTTTGTTAAATGATGTTGATGCAGTTGGAATTAGCCCTGGCTTATCACCCATACAAGAACCGTGTAAAACTTTCTTAAATATTTCTGAAGAGCGCGGCATCCCAATATGGAGCGAGATTGAGTTCTTTGCTCGCGCCATCCGTGCTTTACAAGAAATGTCTACAGATGATGGTTTTTATAAACCAAATATCCTCGCAATTACAGGCACCAATGGAAAGACCACCACTAGTTCTTTGACTGCACAGATATGTGAGCGTGCGGGTAAACGGGTCGCACTCGCAGGAAATATCAGTCCAGCAGCATTAGAAAAATTATTAATTGTTCTTGAACAGGCGAAAGATTATTCAGAGTTGCCAGAAATTTGGGTGCTTGAGCTCTCTAGTTTTCAGCTGCAATTTACACTCTCTCTCGATCCCACTGCCGCAACAATATTAAATTTATCTCAGGACCATTTAGATTGGCATGGAGACATGCAGACTTACGCAGCAGCGAAAGCACGCATCTTAGGCGAAAGTTCTGTATTGGTCTTGAATCGGGATGATCAAGCCGTCGTTAATTTATTTACCGATATAGATGATGGTAGAAAGGTAATTAGTTTTGGTGGCGATAGTCCCAGCGAAGTTGATTCCTTTGGAATTGAGCGAGATCCTAGGGCGGGCGGCATTGACTGGCTTGTATGGGCCGAGCCAGATGAGGCAACCTTAGCAAGCGAGCAAGAGGAAGCACAAGAAGGTTTTATTAAACGGAAACGCCGTAAAAAATCAGATGCATACGAGCAATCCGAGGATTTGCGGATTAAGCGTTTGATTCCCGCCGATGCCTTGAGGATTCGTGGGCGTCACAATGCCCTTAACGCGCTCGCTGCACTTGCCTTGGCACGAGCAGCGGGCTTGGGTATCGGGCTGTTATTGCATGGTTTACGTGAGTACCAAGGTGAGCCCCACCGGGTACAGACTGTAGCAGTGATTGCCGATGTTGAATATATCGATGATAGTAAGGGTACTAATGTTGGTGCAACCGTTGCCGCTTTGCATGGACTGGGAGCATCCTCAGGAAATAAAAATATCTGGTTAATTGTTGGAGGCGATGGCAAGGGCCAAGATTTTTCACCACTAGTGGAACCGATCACCCGATTTGCAAAAGGACTTGTTTTCATTGGTCGCGATGCCCCAGCAATCGAAGCAGTTTGTATGCATGCAATTCAAAATCATGCGGTTCATGTTATCCGGGCTGATAGTTTAGAGCTAGCTGTTCAACACGTTGCAAAGTGTGCAGTGGCTGGCGATATTGTTTTGCTATCTCCGGCCTGTGCCAGCTTCGATATGTTTAAAGACTATAAGCATCGTGCCGATGTCTTTGTACAGTCAGTTCAGGAATTAGCCCATCAAATGACATCAACCGTCAATACGGATATGGAGGCGTCTGCGTGAACATTCGTCAAAACCGTTTTTGGAACATTTCGCGAGAGGGCTTTGATGGCTTTCGGACTGGTTTACGAGATGCGGTATCGGGAGTTGAGCAAACACGCTCGCGGATGATGGAGTATGACCAGTTATTGGTTTGGGCAATTCTATCGCTAGCTTTAATTGGTTTGGTGATGGTGTATTCGGCTTCGATTACTTTGGCTGATGGCCCTAAATATGCTAATTACAGTAGTAACCACTTTTTGGTGCGTCACCTTATTTCCTTAGGAATTGCAGCTTTTGTTGGTTTCTGGGTTTTTAAGATTCCGGTGAAAACGTGGGACAAGCTTGCCCCTTACATATTTGCTTTCACCATTCTTTTACTTATCGCAGTTCTTATTCCTGGGATCGGCAAGGGTGTCAATGGTGCTCGCCGTTGGATTCCCTTGGGCCTGATGAACTTTCAGCCATCGGAGTTGATGAAGTTTGCAGTCATTATCTTTGCGGCGAGCTACACCGTTAAACGACAAGAGTATTTGCACTCCTTTGTAAAAGGATTTGTACCTATGGGTCTAGCTGTTGCGCTGGTTGGCTTGTTATTGATGTTAGAGCCTGATATGGGCGCCTTGATGGTGATTGGAATTATCGCAATGGGAATATTGTTCCTTGGCGGTATTAATGCCAAATTATTTGGCGGCCTCACACTGGTTGGAATTTTGATTGTGGCAGCTGTAATTGCGTTATCGGAGTTTAGGCGCCAGCGTATTTTCGCATTCCTGGATCCTTGGCAGGCCGAACATGCAGCGCGCAAGGGATATCAATTGGTTCATTCCTTGATGGCTTTTGGACGGGGCGAGTGGTTTGGCGTTGGTTTGGGCGGCAGCGTTGAAAAACTTCATTACTTGCCCGAAGCACATACTGACTTTATCTTGGCTGTTATTGGTGAAGAGCTAGGATTTATTGGTGTATGCGTTGTTATTTTGCTGTTTTACTGGATTGTGCGTCGAGCATTCTTGATTGGTCGCACTGCATTGCAGTTAGATCGTAGCTTTGCCGGCTTATGCGCTAAGGGAATTGCGATTTGGATTGGTTGGCAAGCCTTTATCAATATGGGCGTCAATTTAGGATTGTTGCCGACAAAAGGTTTGACCTTGCCTCTGGTGAGCTACGGCGGCTCTGCAATTTTGATGAATGCGGTTGCGCTTGCGGTCTTACTCAAGATTGATTATGAAAACCGAATTCTCATGCGTGGAGGAAAGTTGTGAGTTCAAGTCCACGCTCAATTCTAGTTATGGCTGGGGGTACTGGTGGGCATATCTTCCCTGGACTTGCTGTTGCGGAGAATCTGCGTAATCAAGGATGGGCTGTGGCTTGGTTAGGTAACCCGAGTGGTATGGAGCATCGCCTAGTGCCGCCAAAAGGATTTCGATTTGAAAGCGTGCAGTTTGGTGGTTTACGAGGAAAGGGGTTGCTCACCAAAATCATGCTGCCATTTAATTTAGTACGCGCAATGGCGCAAAGTTGGCAGATTATTTGGCGACTTAAACCAAGTGTCGTTTTGGGAATGGGTGGGTATATTACTTTTCCAGGCGGTCTTGTGAGTTACTGCTTGGGTCGACCCCTTGTTTTGCATGAAGCAAACTCTGTAGCAGGTAGTGCTAATCGCTTTTTAGCAAAAGTTGCAACCCGCGTTTTAACTGGTTTTCCAAAAACCTTGGCAAATGCAGAATGGGTTGGCAACCCAATCCGAAACAGCTTTGAGGCCCTTGGCCATTGCGCTGATCGTTATGCAGCTCGTCAAGGCCCATTGCATTTATTGGTAGTGGGCGGAAGTCTTGGTGCGGCAGCTTTAAACACAATCATTCCAGAAGCCCTTGCCCGCATTCCTGCAGATCAGCGACCCATAGTCATTCATCAGGCCGGTGAAAAACATGCTGATCAAGTTGCTAAAACTTACCAAACATTGAATGTGTCTGCGCAAGTAAAACCATTTATCGAAGATATGGCATCTGCTTATGCACACGCTGATTTGGTGATTTGCCGTTCGGGTGCGATGACTGTATCTGAGGTCTCAGCCGCCGGTGTAGCTGCGTGTTTTGTGCCTTTTCCTCATGCAATTGATGATCACCAAACCGCAAATGCACGCTTCTTAGCAGATGCACAAGCGGCTATATTGATGCCTCAGAGTGAACTCTCCGTAGAGTCTTTAGCAACTCTATTGCAGAGCATTAGTCGTAGTCAATTATCTACTATGGCGCAGAGGGCACAAGAGCGTGCAAAGGATCATGCCACCGAGCGTGTCGCAAGAATTTGTATGGAGTGTGCAAAGTGAAGCATATTGTTCAGCACATTCATTTTGTTGGTATTGGCGGTGCCGGGATGTGCGGTATTGCTGAGGTACTTCTCAACTTAGGCTATCGCGTATCTGGATCAGACTTATCCGAATCAGCAACTACAAAACGGTTGTCTGATTTAGGCGCAGTCATTCAGATTGGGCATGATGCGAAGCATATCGGTAATGCAGAAGCGGTGGTCATTTCTACTGCAGTAGCGGGTAATAATCCAGAGGTATTAGCGGCACGAGCCGCTCATATTCCAGTGATCCAGCGGGCAGTGATGCTGGGTGAGTTAATGCGTCTAAAACAAGGAATTGCTATAGCTGGTACACACGGCAAAACAACTACAACCAGTTTGGTTGCGTCTGTATTAGCAGAGGGTGGTTTAGATCCGACGTTTGTGATTGGCGGCAAGCTTAATTCTGCAGGGGTAAATGCGCGCTTAGGTCAGGGTGATTTTATTGTGGTCGAAGCGGATGAGTCTGACGCATCATTTTTACAGCTCTTTCCGGCGATGGAAGTGATCACGAATATTGATGCTGACCATATGGACACTTATCAGCATGATATGGCGCGTCTGAAACAAACATTTGTGCAATTTACACAGCGTATGCCTTTTTATGGCATTGCTGTTTTATGTATTGATGATGCTAATGTCAGAGATATTATTCCTTTTGTCTCACAACCTATTTTGCGATATGGTTTGTCAGCGGATGCGGATATTCGGGCAAGTGATGTTGAAGCGGTTGGGACTCAAATGACATTCACGGTCCATCGTAAGGCAATTCGTCGTCATGGAGCACAGCCTGGACCCTTAAATATTCGTCTAAACCTTCCGGGTAAACACAATGTTCTGAATGCATTAGCTGCTATAGGAATTGCAACAGAGTTGGGCGTGAGTGATCAAGCCATTATCAAAGCATTGGCCCAATTCAGTGGCGTAGGTAGACGCTTCCAACATTTTGGTGAAATCAATCTTAAAGGTGGTGGTCACTTTACCTTGATTGATGATTACGGCCATCATCCAGTGGAGATGAATGCAACCCTCGCTGCAGCCCGCGGAGCGTATCCTAATCGACGTTTAGTCTTGGCATTCCAACCACATCGATTTACACGAACCCGAGATTGTTTTGGCGACTTTGTTCAAGTATTGCGTCAATTTGATGCGGTGGTATTGACGGATGTATACCCTGCAGGTGAAGCACGAATCCCAGGTGCAGATAGCAAATCCTTAATCAAGGCTTTAGGCAAATCAATCCCAACACAACTTGTGGAGCAGGTGAAAGAGATGCCCGTTATCTTGGGTACGCTTTTACAAGATGGCGATGTCTTAATTACGATGGGCGCAGGGTCAATTTCTCAGGTACCCCATGCAATTGCGGAGATGAAACATGTCTAATGTGCAAGTGCAATCTACGTGGGGCAAGCAAGTGGCGATGGATTTGGCCAAGATAAATCCCAAGCAATTCGGTCGTGTTGGAGTGTTATTAGGTGGTCGATCAGCTGAGCGCGAGATATCCCTGCTTTCGGGTAATGGTGTATTAAAGGCCCTCCAGGAGAAGGGTGTTGATGCGCATCCATTTGATCCAGGCATTCGCAATCCAGCTGAGATTGCGAGTGAGGGATTTGACCGAGTATTTATTTCCTTGCATGGCCGATACGGTGAGGATGGCACGATTCAAGGTCTTTTGGAATTATTCAATATTCCGTATACCGGTAGTGGCGTATTAGCTTCAGCATTGGCGATTGATAAGGTTGCCACAAAACGTATTTGGATTAGCAACCAATTGCAAACCCCTAAATTTGAGGTGTTGAGCGATCAAACGGACTGGTCTGCTGTAGTAAAAAAATTAGGTCTCCCAATTATTGTGAAGCCTGCACACGAGGGCTCTTCGCTTGGCCTAAGTAAGGTTACTAGCATAGAGGATTTACCCAAAGCCTATGAATTAGCAGCTCGTTTAGATAGGCGCGTACTCGCAGAGCAATGCATCATTGGACCAGAGTTAACTTGCCCGATTGTTGGCGAGGGAGATGCTGCCCAGGCATTACCAGTCATTCGAATTGTTCCACCACCAGCGGGTTATGATTTTCATCACAAGTATTTCTCCGATGAAACTCAATATTTATGCCCAACAGATTTAGACCAAACGATTGAAGAGCGGGTCCAAGCACTCGTCTTGGCAGCTTATCGAGCATTAGGCTGCCGTACGTGGGGGCGTGCCGATGTGATGCTTGATGAGGCAAATCAGAACGAACCTTATTTATTGGAGATGAACACTTCTCCGGGAATGACGTCACATTCTTTGGTACCGATGGCCGCGATGGCTGCCGGGGTCGCTTACGCAGACTTGGTGCTATGGATTTTGAGTCAAACAATGCGCATTGCAAATGAGGTGCCAGCATGAATACTATGCGCCGATTATCTGAGCTCATTGCCGTAGCAGCCGCTCCTATTTGGAACTATCCAGATCGTATGCTCGAGATTAGTCGGTGGTTGATACGATTTTTTGTGCTTGCCCTATCCATTTCGATTTTATTGTGGATTAGTCAGCAACCTGTATTTACCCTCCGTCACGTTCAGATTGAATCCGCCGGAGATAAAGATTTACAACACATTCAGTTGGCCATGATTCGTGGTCAGGTTTTGGATAAAGTCCAAGGTAATTTTTTTAGTGTTCGATTACAAGATGTAAAAGAAGCATTTGAGACCTTGCCATGGGTACGTCATGCGAGTGTGCGACGGGCTTGGCCGAATGGATTGATTGTCAGCATAGAGGAGCAAAAACCTCTAGCCGTTTGGGGTAAGCCAGATCAACACAAACTTATGAATGTTCATGGTGAGGTGTTTAGTGGATCAATTGCAGAGCTGGATGACAGTATTCAATTGATTGAGCTCAGCGGGCCGGACGGTTCCAATAAAGAAGTCTTACGGCTTTATCAAAAAGCGAGTTCTTGGTTTAAGCCTTGGGATGCGGAGGTTAAGTCATTGACCCTGTCTGATCGGTATGCCTGGAGCATCAAGTTAAGTAACGGAGTGCGAATTGAATTTGGACGTGATGAAGATCAGGCTAAGGGCGTATTAGAGCAGCGTGTTGCCCAGCTCTTGCAGTATTGGCCACAAGTTCAGCAAAAGTGGCCTAGTCGTGTTGACGCGGTTGATTTGCGTTACCCCAATGGTTTTGCGGTGCATGTGGTTGGCGCTCCAGTAAAGACAGCGCCTCCCAGCTTGAAAGTGAACACCGTTTCTGAATATCGATTGGCTTTTTTGAATCACGATGAACAACGCAGTGAGGAATTGAAATGAGCAAAGACAGCCGAGATTTATTGGTTGGTTTAGACATTGGCACATCCAAGGTGGTTGCCTTAGTTGCTGAATTAAGTCCAGAAGGTCAATTCAATGTATTGGGTCTAGGCCAAACTTCCTCTAAGGGACTTAAGAAAGGGGTTGTAGTCAATATTGAGGCTACAGTTCAGTCGATCCAAAAAGCCTTAGAAGAAGCTGAATTGATGTCGGATCGTCAGATCGTGCAAGTCTTTACTGGAATTGCAGGCAACCATATCGTCAGCTTTAACTCCAGCGGTATGGTTGCAATTCGGGATAAGGAGGTTGGTGCCGGGGATGTCGAACGCGTTTTAGAAACTGCTAAAGCAATCAATATACCCACCGATCAACAAATACTTCATATCCTGATTCAGGAGTTCATTATTGATGGACAGGAAGATGTTCGTGAGCCAATTGGTATGAGCGGTTTACGACTAGAAGTGAAAGTGCATATCGTTACTGGTGCTGTCAGTGCAGCACAGAATATTGTCAAATGCGTCAGACGTTGCGGTTTAGAAGTTAACGATTTAATCTTGCAGCCCTTAGCATCCAGTCTGGCCGTACTGACCGATGATGAAAAAGAGCTTGGGGTTGTACTAATCGATATTGGCGGTGGCACTACAGATATTGCGATCTATAGCCAAGGATCGATTCGACATACCGCTGTGATCCCAATTGCAGGCGATCAAATTACAAACGACATCGCAATGGCATTGCGCACTCCCACTATTGAGGCTGAGGATCTAAAAATTCATCATGGCGTGGCTAAACAAGATATGGCTGATCCTACAGTAATGATCGATGTTCCAGGTGTTGGTGATCGCGAGCCGCGCCCGATGTCTAAGCAAGCTTTGGCAGCAGTCATTGAGCCGCGCGTGGAAGAGCTATTCACTTTAGTGCGAAATATTGTGCGCGAGTCTGGTTACGAAGATATGGTCTCTTCGGGCATTGTTTTAACTGGTGGCACAGCAATGATGCCGGGCATGATCGAGCTTGCTGAGCAAGTCTTTTTAAAACCCGCACGTATTGGAACGCCCGAGTATCGCGGCCATTTGCATGAGGTATTGCGAAGTCCTCGTTATTCAACTGGTCTTGGTTTGCTGATGGAAGGTCAGGCGCAGTTAATGCGTGGTCGCCGTGTATCACAGGGAGGTAGTTTTCAGGGCGTGGTATCGCGAATGAAAGAGTGGTTTACAGGAAATTTTTAATGTTTTTTTCGTCGTCGTCAGTCGGCAATCCATGGTGGAGAGTCGATTATTAAAAGGAGGGTGTTATGGAGTTTGAAATGGTAGAACAAGAGATAGCTGGCAAAACCATTATTAAGGTGGTTGGTGTCGGGGGCGCTGGCGGTAATGCTGTCCAGCATATGATTCGTCGCAGCGTCAATGGCGTCGAGTTTATTTGCATGAATACGGATGCCGGCGCGTTACAACGTTCCCAAGCGCGCGTCAATTTGCAATTGGGAGAGACTGGTTTGGGTGCTGGTGCAAAACCCGAAGTGGGTGCTGCTGCAGCCGAACAGGCGCGAGCTCGTATTGCAGATGTTTTGCAAGGCGCTCATATGGTTTTTATTACAGCGGGTATGGGCGGCGGTACTGGAACTGGTGCAGCGCCAATCGTTGCTCAGGTTGCCAAGGAAATGGGTATTTTGACTGTTGGCGTGATTAGTAAGCCATTTGATTTTGAGGGTGCTAAGCGTCTTAAGGTTGCCGAGCTTGGTTCTCATGAGTTAGAGAAGCATGTTGATTCACTCATTGTTGTTCTCAATGAAAAGTTATTTGAGGTGATGGGGGAAGATGCCGAGTTTGATAAGGCCTTTGCTTGTGCCGATGATGTATTGCATAACGCAGTATCTGGAATTGCAGAAATCATCAATGAACAAGGTTTAATTAATGTCGACTTTGAAGATGTAAAAACCGTCATGAGTGAGCAGGGTAAGGCCATGATGGGAACAGCAACGGTATCTGGAATGGACCGCGCACGTTTGGCTGCTGAGGCTGCAGTGGCATCACCTCTATTGGAGGGCGTAGATCTCTCTGGTGCACGTGGCGTTTTAGTCAACATTACCGCAAGTCGTTCATTAAAGCTTTCTGAAACCCGCGAGGTGATGGCTGCCATCCGTGGGTATGCGGCTGAGGATGCAACGGTAATCTTTGGGACTGTTTATGACGACAGCCTAGGTGATGCATTGCGTGTTACTGTTGTTGCAACCGGCCTAAATGGTTCCCAGGGAATGCAAAAGGACCAACCGCAATTAATTTGGCGTCAAGCAACGGGTACTAACGATGCCAGCCCGACGATGACCACCTTGGGTGATTTTGCCCCCACAAGCCCGGCTGCAGTAATGAGTCAGACGATGGCAGCAACCCCAACGGCCATGGCGGCAGCACAGTCTTCACCTGCGAACCCCACGGTTGATTATGGGCAATTTGATGTTCCCAAGGTCTTTAGAAACTCGCGGGATTCAGTACCGCCTAGTTTGGGTGCTGATAGCTCCCCACAGGCTAAAGCCATGTTAGAAAAAGGGGCTGACTATTATGAAATACCAGCCTTTTTAAGGAAGCAAGCAGACTGATGATTTGACCATACAATAGTGGGTTCGAGGATTGCTAGTGCAGTCGCCCCTCCGGACGACGAATCCAGCGTCTGCATTAGCGCCCCCAACCACTATTGATATGGAGATCACATGATTGCAGTAGGACAAAAATTACCCAATGCCACCCTCTATGAGTTTTTTGATGAAGAGCGCGACGGCTGTTCTTTGGGACCAAATTCTTTTGAAGTCGATAAATTAACAGCCGGCAAGAAAATTGTTATTTTTGCTTTGCCTGGTGCATTCACTCCCACCTGTTCGGCAAAACATGTTCCGGGCTATGTTGAACAATTTGATGCCATTAAAGCCAAAGGTGTTGATGAGATTTGGTGCGTTTCTGTAAATGATCCATTTGTAATGGGTGCATGGGGGCGCGATTTGAAAGTTGGTAAAAAAGTTCGTATGTTTGGTGATGGTAGTGCAGAATTCACCAAAAAATTAGGTATGGAATTTGATCTAACTGCACGCGGTCTTGGCGTTCGTTCACAACGCTATGTCATGATTGTGGACAACGGTGTTGTGAAGCACCTTGCTGTTGAAGGTCCTGGTAAGTTTGAAGTCAGTGATGCTGCTAGTGCTTTGAAACATCTCTAGACCTTTTGATTGAGTCAAGCCAATATGCTGAAGCAAAAAACCTTAGCAAAACCTATTAAGACGGTTGGTATTGGCTTGCACTCTGGTCGTAAATCGACCCTCACAATTAATCCGGCCCCCATCAATTTTGGAATTCAGTTTATTCGGGTTGATTTACCGAATGCGGTCCATATTCCTGCGCACGCTTTGGACGTCTGTGACACTCGACTAGCTTCAGTGATTCAGAAGGATGGAGTTAAGGTTTCCACTGTGGAGCACCTGTTATCAGCCTGTTCTGGTCTTGGTCTCGATAATTTGCTCATCGAAGTGGATGCTGAAGAAGTGCCAATCATGGATGGTAGTGCCGCTTCATTCCTGTTCCTCATTGAGTCCGCCGGAATTATCGAACAAGATGCTCCACGTAAGTTTATGGTCATTCAAAAAATGGTTGAAGTGCGAGAGGGTAATAAATTGGCTCGCCTAGAACCATTCTTTGGCTTTAAGCTGGATTTCACCATTGACTTTAAGCACCCTGCAGTGGATAAAACGGGTCAGCACTTTGTTGTTGACTTTGCTGAGCATGCTTATCGAAGTGAAATTGGAAGAGCCCGCACCTTTGGTTTTGCGCACGAGGTTGAAGCACTTCGTGAAATTGGTTTGGCACGAGGCGGTAGCTTAGATAATGCGATTGTTCTTGATGAGCATCGCATTCTAAATAATGAAGAGTTGCGTTATGACGATGAGTTTGTGCGCCATAAGATTTTGGATGCTATTGGCGATCTCTATTTGGCAGGTTACCCCATTGTTGGCTCATATACTGCCGAGAAGTCTGGGCATGCTTTGAATAATGCCCTTTTACGCAAGCTTCTAGATGACCCGAGTACCTACTCTATTGAATCATTTAGCAAAGATAAGGCGCCACCAGCTTATTTGCGAGTAACTGATCCAATTACCGCTTAGTTTGCCTTCCTTTGAGTAATTGACCGACCGCTTCGCGAATCGAAGAATTCGGGGATAGTCGCTCATATAGCTTTTGCCAGGCTTCATGTGCTGCGCCAGTAAAAGGTGGCGGTTCAGTTCTGTGTATCCCACTTCTTGATGACCATAAATGGGGTCGTACCTTTATTTTGATATTGCTAACACTCCACTTCTGGAGATTTAATTCGGTAAGCAAACTGGGGGTCATTTGCTGTAAACGTGCCCCAATGGTTGGGCTAGGGACTAATAAAAATAGCTCATTTGGGTTTATTGAATGCCACTCGACCTGAACCAGAGCGCCCATTTCATGAAAACCAAGCTTTTTAAGGACTATTTTTAGCTGTTCAGTCAGATTTTCATGGGTTTTGGCCCGATCTAGGATACTTTTAAGACCCCGTTCTTCGTGAAGGCAGTCCAACCAGGGGCGGGCAGACTTTAGTAGGGGCTTATTCATCAAATAGGGCTCTCGGGTGATAAACTCAGAGGCTAAAATTTTTTCATATTGCTATGGTACTTGGTCTTATAAAAACACTGGTCGGCAGTAGTAATGACCGCCTCTTAAAACAATACCGCAAGGTGGTTTCTAAGGTAAATAGCTTGGAACCCGGTCTTCAAGGCCTGGATGACAGCGCCTTGCAGGCCAAAACTGCAGAATTCAAAGAGCGGATTGCCGCCGGCGAGTCTTTGGATGATCTAGCAGCAGAGGCCTTTGCCGTAGTTCGTGAAGCAAGCGTCCGAGTCATGAAAATGCGTCATTTTGACGTTCAAATCATGGGTGCCTTGGCTTTGCATCAAGGCAAGATTGCTGAAATGGGTACCGGCGAAGGTAAAACTCTAACCGCTACTTTGGCAGTTTATCTAAACGCTTTATCTGGCAAGGGCGTTCACGTAGTTACCGTGAATGATTACTTAGCGCAGCGTGATGCTGAGTGGATGGCAAAGCTCTATAACTTTTTAGGACTGAGCGTTGGTACAAACTTATCGCAGATGGATCATGAGGCTAAACAGAAAGCGTATGCATCTGATATTACCTATGGCACAAATAATGAATTTGGCTTTGACTATTTGCGCGATAACATGGTTCAGGATGTTGGTCAGCGAGTACAAAGAACCTTATCCTATGCGATCGTCGATGAAGTCGATTCCATCTTAATTGATGAGGCGCGTACACCCTTAATTATTTCTGGCCAAGCAGAGGATCATACTGAATTGTATGTGAAGATGAATGCCTTACCGGCTCACCTTGATCCTCAGGTGGGCGAAGAGAAGGCGGATGGCTCTGGGGTCATCAAGCCAGGCGATTACTGGGTAGATGAAAAATCCCAACAAGTCTATTTGACCGAGCGTGGTCATGAGAAAGCAGAGCAAGTCCTAACCCAAATGGGCCTGCTTAAAGAGGGCGATTCTTTATATGCTCCTCAAAACATTAATTTAATGCACCATGTTTATGCTGCTCTACGTGCCCATTGTCTCTATCACCGCGATCAGCACTATGTAGTTCAGGGTGGTGAGGTCATCATCGTGGATGAATTCACCGGCCGATTAATGCAAGGTCGGCGCTGGTCAGATGGTTTACATCAGGCAGTGGAAGCAAAAGAGAAGGTTGGAATTCAGCACGAGAATCAAACCCTAGCTACTATTACCTTCCAGAACTATTTCCGGATGTATCAAAAGCTTGCCGGTATGACTGGTACAGCAGATACAGAGGCATATGAGTTCAAAGAGATTTATGGCTTAGAAACAGTCGTTATTCCGCCTAATCGACCCAGTCAGCGTTTAGATCGTCAAGATCAAATCTACAAAACATCCGCAGAGCGTTATGGTGCAGTGATCAAGGATATCAAGGATTGTTTTGAGCGGAGTCAGCCTGTATTAGTTGGTACTACATCAATTGAGAATTCTGAGTTAATTTCCAAGCTATTGGATAAGGAAAAGTTGGCCCATCAGGTTTTAAATGCCAAGCAACACGCTCGGGAAGCAGAAATCATTGCCCAGGCTGGTCGACCAAAAATGATCACGATCGCAACCAATATGGCTGGTCGTGGAACTGACATTGTTTTGGGTGGCAATGTCGAGCGTCAATCCATCTTAATTGAGGCTGATGAAGCCTTAGATTTGCCACAAAAGACTCAGCGTATTCAGAAGTTGAAAGATGAGTGGCAGGGTTTGCATGATACTGTTGTCAACGCCGGTGGTCTTCATATTATTGGTACAGAACGCCATGAAAGTCGTCGTATTGATAATCAGCTGCGTGGGCGCGCAGGTCGCCAAGGCGATCCTGGTTCATCGCGTTTCTATCTTTCTCTTGATGATCCTTTATTACGCATTTTTGCTGGAGATCGTTTGCGTGCTGTCATGGATCGCCTCAAGATGCCAGAGGGCGAGCCGATTGAGGCTGGTATGGTGACTCGCTCGATTGAATCAGCACAACGTAAAGTAGAGGGTCGTAACTTTGATATTCGTAAGCAATTGCTCGAGTATGACGATGTTGCCAATGACCAGCGCAAAGAGACCTATCGTTTACGCAATGAAATCCTAGAGAGCAAAGATATCGGCGACCTGATCGCTAATTTATGTGAGGATGTCTTTACATCCATCGTTCGCAATTATGTCCCTGTTGAGTCAATGGAGGAACAGTGGGATATACCTGGGCTGGAGAGTCTTCTTGCGAACGAATGGGGTATTGTGCTTGATTTGCAAAAGTGGATTGCAGATGCAGATTCAGTAGAGGATGAGGAAATTCTGGCGAAGGTCATAGAGGCTGCTAAGCAGAATTACAAAGTAAAAGAGGACTTAACGGGCCGTGAGTCTTTTGCTAGTTTTGAGCGCTCTGTCATGCTCTATAGTCTTGATACGCATTGGCGCGAACACCTCGCAGCTCTAGATCGCCTTCGTCAAGGAATTCATTTGCGTGGATATGCTCAAAAAGATCCTAAACAGGAGTACCGGCGCGAGGCATTTGAGCTTTATGGTGAATTACTTGATGTCATTAAAAATGATGTAATCAAAACCGTATTCACTGTACAAATTAAAAATGCAAGCGAATTAGATGAGGCGACTGAAAGTATTACTGATGACTTGGGTCAGGTGAAGGATGTGCAATACAAGCATAATCAGATTGAGAGTGGCCAGACTATCCCAGTGGAACAAGTAGAGCATCAAATTGCTCCTGCACCAGTGCGGGAAGGACCTAAGGTAGGCCGTAACGATCCCTGCCATTGCGGTAGTGGCAAGAAATTTAAGCATTGCCACGGAAAAATTGCTTAATTTAGGATCTGTTGTTCTAATTTAGCTATGGCAGTTAACCTTCCACTACCCAATCAGCATGAACTCAAGCCAATTGCTGGATTAAGGCTTGGTATTGCAGAGGCTGGAATCAAGCGTGCTAATCGTAAGGACTTATTAGTAATTCGTTTGGCCCCTGGGTCTAGTGTTGCTGGAGTGTTCACCCAAAATCGCTTTTGTGCGGCCCCGGTGCAACTTTGTAGAGCTCATCTTTTAGAGAAAAATCCCATTGAGGCATTGATTATCAATACTGGTAATGCTAATGCCGGCACTGGTGAGGAGGGCTTGCGCCGTGCTCAGGAAACATGTGATGCATTAGCCAAAGAACTTGGATTAAGTGCAGAGCAAATACTCCCTTTTTCAACGGGAGTTATTCTTGAACCTCTTCCGGTAGAAAAAATTATTTCAGCAATTCCCAAAGCGGTTGCAGCACTAAAGGAGGATGATTGGTATTTTGCCGCTGAAGCCATCATGACCACCGATACCCAGCCCAAGGCAGCATCATTAACAATCCAAACATCCGCTGGTCCAGTGACCTTAACGGGGATCTCAAAGGGAGCCGGCATGATTCAGCCGAATATGGCGACCATGTTGGGATTTATTGGAACCGATGCAAATGTCAATGCCGCATTGCTTCAAGATCTGACTCGTGAGGCAGCTGACCTATCTTTTAATGCAATTACCATCGATGGCGATACCTCAACCAATGACTCATTTATCGTGATGGCCACTGGTCAAACAAAGGTTAGTATTCAAAGTAAATCAGATCCTGCGTATGCAGCATTTAGGGAGGGTCTAATATCCCTTTCTCGGCAATTAGCTCAAATGATTGTCCGCGACGGAGAAGGCGCAACAAAATTTATGACCATTCATGTAAAGGGTGGCAAAGATTGCTTTGAATGTAAGCGCATTGCTAAGTCGATTGCGCACTCACCATTGGTGAAAACAGCATTTTTTGCAAGCGACCCTAATCTAGGGCGTATTCTTGCGGCGATTGGGTATGCTGGTATTGATGATTTGGATAGTTCAAAAGTCCAATTGTGGCTGGGCGACATCTGGGTTGCTAAGGATGGAGGACGCAATCCTGCGTATCAAGAAGCTGATGGACAGGCCGTGATGAAGCAATCCGAGATCTTGGTTACAGTTGATTTAGGGCGTGGAAGTTCAGAAGAAACCGTTTGGACCTGTGATCTTTCGCATGATTATGTTTCAATTAATGCTGACTATCGCTCTTAGTTATGCATGGTATTGCTCAACGACAATAGAACGGGTGCCTGGTGAACAATAAATTAGATCGCCTCTTAGATCACCTTGAGACATTTTTACCCAAACCGCTCAGTGATCAGGATTGGAAAACTGCCAAAGCATTTCGTTGGCAACGGCGCGATAGTATCTTTGGTAGCGTTGGATTTTTAAAACCCGTTAAACATATTTCTACGATCTCTTTTGATGATCTGAAGCATATCGATCGTCAACGCGATGCCATTATTGACAACACAAAGCATTTCGTAGAAAAAAAACCAGCAAATAATATTTTGTTAACTGGTGCAAGGGGGACCGGTAAATCATCTTTGATCAAGGCCTGTCTAAATCAATTTGCAAATCAAGGCTTACGTCTTGTCGAGGTCGACAAAGATCATTTAGCAGATCTGCCAGATATTACTGAGTTATTGGCAGTTCGTCCTGAGCGTTTCATTGTTTTTTGTGATGACCTTTCGTTTGAAGACGGTGAGTCAGGCTATAAAGCAATGAAGTCTGCCCTAGATGGCTCGATTTCTGCTCAGGTCGATAACGTATTAATTTATGCGACATCAAACCGCCGTCATTTATTGCCAGAATACATGAAAGACAACGAGTCTTATGTACATACGGATGATGGTGAAATTCATCCGGGTGAGGTAGTCGAGGAGAAGATTTCACTGTCTGAACGTTTTGGTTTGTGGCTATCTTTTTATCCTCCACGCCAAGAAGAGTATTTGGCGATCGTTTCTCATTGGTTATCCCATTTCGGGCTTAGTCCGATGGAAATTGAGACGGCGCGTTCAGAAGCCTTGGTTTGGGCTCTTGAGCGAGGGTCGCGCTCCGGTCGTGTTGCTTGGCAGTTTGCTAAGCACTGGGCAGGATCCCATTCCTCTCAGAAATAAGATTAGCGAATGAGTGAGCAGTCTCGACCCATCGTTGAGGTTGCCGTTGGCATTTTGCTCAAAAATAGCTCCAATGTACTGATGGGCAAACGCCCAGACGGCAAGCCTTACGCCGGTTATTGGGAGTTTCCGGGGGGTAAATTAGAGCCTAATGAGTCTGTTGCCTTGGCCTTATGTCGAGAGCTAAAGGAAGAGTTGGGCATTGAAATTTCTTTGGATCCATCGCACTATCAAGAATTAATGATCATTGAACATGATTACCCCCATGCCTATGTACGACTGCATGTCTGTTTAGTTCGGCAATGGCAGGGTGAGCCTGTTGGATTGGAGAAGCAGGAACTATCGTGGCAGTCATTATGGCATCCGCAGTTGACTGTTGATCCAGTTCTACCGGCTGCGTGGCCGATGATTGAATACCTACAAGCTTACCTGCAAAAGTAAATGATCAAAATTGACAGAGTGTCAATTTAAATGGGATATCTTGGTTGATCAGGGTTGGTTTTAAATCTTGCTCACATTTTAGTAAGCGTATCGATAAAAGATACTTATTGGCACTGATTTCTGCAAATAGTGACGGGTCTTCAAGCGTAATCCGCATCAGTTGATAGACTTTACCTGAGGGGGCTTGCTGGAATGATCCTTGATGCGCCAAGACCTCTTTGCTTTCCCCTGATTCGCGCAAAAGACGTAAGAACAAATGGCACGCTTCTTGCCAAGGCAACATCGGATAAATAAATTTTTGTAGTAACTCACGACGTGATGTTGCGGGACTATGACGCCATGCATAGAAACCAGGTAAATCAATTGGGCTTGTGCCGCCTGGAGTATGCAAGCGGGTTCGAATTGCATTTAGCCATTCATTTTCACCGATGATTGCATTAGGCTTAATCACGGAGCTATTAATCTGCGTTGCAGCATGTTCAAGTTCAGCTAGTGTTGCTAATAACTTTTCTTGATCAACTTCCTTGGAAGATTTAAGGTTATTTAGAGCAAATTTTTGGCGTTCAAACTCTTTTAATAGGAGCGACTTAATATCCCCGCGTGCACTGATATCGCCAAGCTCAAATAGAGTGACTAGGGCATTGTGATGAAGCTCTGCATCATCAGAGCGAGCAAAGTGATTAAAGCGATCAAAAAGATACTCCAGGCGAAGCATGCTCCGCACCAGTTCATTAAAGGGGTATTCGTAGATAATCACAGGGTTTTATTTTATGCCGACCCGAGGCAAAAAACTATAAATCCAGCATTTTTTGGTGAAGCTGGCTAGACTGGGCCTCAAGGGAGCTCAGGTCCCCATCATTATTTAAGATCGTATTGGCGATGGCTAGGCGATCCTCGCGCCCTGCCTGGTTTGCCATGATCCCCAAGATGGTTGCACGATCAAGCTTGCTGCGTTGCATGACCCGCTGGATACGGAGCTCGTCTGGGCAGTCGACAACGGCAATATGGTCAAGGTTTTCCGTCCAAGTACCGGATTCAAGTAGAAGGGGAACTACAAAGACAATATACGGCACAGAGCGATCAATAGCCTTTTTTGCCTGGATAAGTGTTTCTTGACGAATTAGGGGGTGGGTGATGTTTTCGAGACTCCTCTTGGCCGAAGGGTCTGAAAAGACCAGTTCCCTCATTTTGGATCGATTTAGTGATCCATCACTGGCAATAAAACCTGCACCAAATTCCTGCAAAATCGCTCCGATGGCCAGTCCATCGGGCCCAGTGATTTGATGGGCAATTTGGTCGGTATCAATAATCGCCGCACCTTTTTTGGCAAGAAAATTAGCAACACTCGATTTACCCGAGCCAATCCCACCGGTGAGGCCCAGGAAAGGGATTCTCCCTTTTAGCTGAGTGAATGAATGAATGGACTCGACCATAATATTTCTATGATGCCAGCAATTGCTAAATAAGGGCCAAAGGGAAAGGCATGAGTACTCGGCAGTTTTTTATACCGAAGCCAAAGTATTCCACCCAGAATACCTAAAAGTGCGGCAACACTAAGAATAACTGGTAACGGCTCAAGACCCAACCACGCCCCCAGGCTGGCTAACAGTTTTGCATCACCCATACCCAAGCCATCTTGACCACGAAAGTAACGGTATATCTGATTTGTCATATACAAAATGAGATAGCCAATTAGCACCCCTAAGAATGCAAGATAGCTTTCACAAAATGCATAGGGGGTAAAAGTGTTTGTAATCAGACCTAAGATGATCAGTGGATAGGTAATTCGATTGGGAAGTAAAAATGTCCGCCAATCAACCCATGCAAGATAGATCAATGTCAAAATTAGAAAAATTCGTAGGGTGCTATCAATCCACATCAAATGATTCTACCGAGTGAAAAGATGGGAACATATAGTGTCATGAGTAGCCCGCCAATGATGAGGCCCAAAGTAATGACAAGAATTGGCTCTAAGCTTTGATTGAGTAAGGCAAGTTTATATTTAAGCTCTCTGTCTAGGGACTGGTATCGGTTGTGTAGCATATCCGCAAGAGTTCCAGTTTTTGCACCTATATGCAGGAGATGTTTTGTTTCAAGGTCAAAAAATCGATTTTGTGGATCACTTCGTTTTAGAGCTTCACCGAGTTCCCACCCCTGTGATAATTGTTTAAAGAGATTAGCGCTCAGATCATGAATGAGCCAATGATTTGATGATTGAGCTGTAATACGAATTGCATCAAGAGCACTGAGACCTGCATCAAGCAAGTACGCAAGATTACGGCACCACGCTATCTGGGCAGAGAGTCGAAATATTTTTCCAAAATAGGGAAAAGTGAACAGATGGTAATCACACCACTTTTGAAGACGCGATGATTTAGCCCAGATAAAAATAAAGATTAATCCACTTGTAATGATAGAAAAAAATATTAGGTCAATATGGTTCTCTAAAAAACGCGCTATTGAAATTAATAATTGGGTCGATGTTGGTAGTTGAGCGTTGAAGTTAAGAAAAATATCCTCAAAGCTCGGTATAACCCAAATCATCATTACTAGGATCATGAGTAGTGCAGAGCCAAGAGTAATGCTCGGATAGATTAGGGCCTGCTTCATTCGACGTCTTAGAGACTCTTGTTCCTCTAGTTGTACGCTGATTAGCGTCAGTGATTTTGTGAGTAGACCTGTTTTTTCTCCAATCGCAATAAGATTAATACAAATAGGGCTAAATTGGTGACGTTGTCTAGATAGGCTTCCAGCAAGACCTTGACCATCATTTAAATCGCGAATGATAGTTCGTAGAATGAGCTTCCAATTCTTGGGGGAGTATTCTGTTATTAGATGAAGCGCTTCTAATAACGATAGTCCAGCCTGCAATAGGCTTGCGAGGTGGCGCATCAAAATTACTTGATCTCGAATCGAAAGAGACTTACGCAGCATTCAGAGGGATCCCTAGATCAAGTATGAATCTTTAACAATACCCTTTTGTGCAAGTATTTGAATACCTTCTTGCATTGTTTTAAATCCTTCACTTTGGGCAATCTCTTCAATTTCCCGCATACCTCCGCTCGCTTGAATAGCTGTGCAAATAGAAGGCGAAAACTCTAATACCTCATGTACCGCAAGACGTCCACCCGCTTGGCTGCAGTCAATCCGTTTGATGAGACGTTGTGAGCTAATAAAGAGCGCATTATCAACAATTGCGTGGCGCTCAATCCCTAAATTTTCAAGACGTTCAATGCAACCCAGTGCATTGCGCGCATGAATTGTGCTGAGTACTAAGTGCCCCGTTTGTGCGGCTTGAATGGCAAGCGTAGCAGTATCTCGATCTCGAATCTCACCAATCATCATCACATCAGGGTCTTGTCTTAAGAGCGCCCGAATAATCAGACTAAAATCCAATCCTGCTTTAGGGTGATATGCAACTTGATTGACTCCTGGTAAGCGAATTTCGATTGGATCCTCAATGCTACAAAGATTAAGGTGCTCTCGATTTAAGTACTTGAGGAAGCTATACAGTGTTCGAGTTTTCCCGCTACCAGTGGGCCCGCAAACTAAAATGAGTCCATGAGTTTGGGATAGCGCTTGTTTTACTATCCGCAATTGAATGGGAGTGAAGCCAATTTGCTCAAGCTCCAATTCATTGGAGGAGGTATTCAGAAGTCGGATTACTGCCTTTTCTCCATACAGGGTAGGAAGGGTTGATACTCGGCAGTCAATTTCTGGCGAAGAATAGTCTGCGTAGATTTGCAGTCGACCATCTTGTGGAAGTCGTTGTTCGGCAATATCGAGCTTAGCTAAAATTTTGATACGAGTCATGAGTCGCACATGCTCGTCTCTGCGAAAGACTTTAAAAGGGATTAATTCCCCATCAACCCTAAAACGAACTAGACTCTTGTCTTGGTGTACTTCAATATGAATATCACTAGCGCGCTGAGTAATCGCCGCAGAACAAATCTCTTGCCAGAGATGAATAATATGTTGATCGTCTTCTTCGTATGGCTTTAGAGTTTTGCCTGTAGACGGGTAGTTTAAATGCAGCAAGCGTATTACAGCCCTGATTCTTCAGGTAGCGGCTTGAGAAGCTTTACCGTTTTAATTCCCTGATCATCAAAGTGAATAATTTCCATCACCACCCCACCAACCTTAACACTTAGATCATGGTCGGGAATTTCTTGCAGCTCTTCCAAAATTAAGCCATTTAAGGTTCTTGGGCCATCAATAGGAAGATTGAGCCCCAGTAGGCGATTAAGATCTCGTAGGTTTGAACTGCCATTGGCTAAGTAAGTGCCATCGGCCGACCATTGTTCTTGACTGATCAGACCTGGAAACGAGGTAGTGAACTCACCAATTAATTCTTCAACAATATCTTCGAAAGTCAGTAAGCCTTGAACACTGCCATATTCATCCACAACCAGACTTAAGCGTTGGCGATTTTCTTGAAAGAATTGCATTTGCTGCATGACAGGAGTTCCCTCGGGAATAAAGTAGGGCTCATTGAGCAGCTCTTTAAAGTCTGAGTGAGTTAGCGCTTCATTTCCTAAAAGAGATAGAGCTTTTTTAACAGAAAGGATGCCAATAATTCTTTCAGGATCACCATCGCACACAGGTAATTTATTGTGATAGCAGGTTTCAAGCTGTTGAACTACCTCCTCAATGGGTCGTGATAAATCCAAGATTTCCATCTTGGCCCTTGGAGTCATGACATCATTAACCAGGATGTTTTCTAGATTAAATAGATTGAGCAAAATATTACGATGCTGTTTGGAGATAAAGTGACTAGACTCCAGAACTACGCTTCTTACTTCTTCTGCGCTCATTGTCTGTAAATTTGCCTCCTTCTGATTGAGACCCATTAGCCCCATTAATCCAGAAACAAAGGAGTTCACTAACCATAGTAGAGGCTTGAGAATAATAGTTAAAGGGTAAATAACCCAGCCAATCTTGACTGATATTTTTTCTGCAAATGCTGCGCCGATGACCTTGGGGGTGATTTCGCTAAAAATAATGATGAGAAAAGCGATGGTTAAGGTGGCAATTGATAGCACTAAACCATTTGTGCCAAACAAGTGCAGGGCGATTCCAGTCACCAGAATTGGCAGAATGGTATTGATAAGATTGTTGGCGATTAATAAAACAGAGAGAAGAGTGTCAACCCGTTTCAGAAGTTTTTGAGTAATCGCGGCACCGGTATGGCCGCTATTGGCCATCACCCGAAGACGGTGACGATTGCTTGCCACCATGCTAGTTTCCGCCATAGAGAAAAATCCAGACAGGGCAAGTAAAAAAACAACCAAGGCAGCTTGAGCCCATAGGGGCCAAGAATCAAAGAATGAGTCCATCTAAGCTTTCAAGAAACGCATCAGGGTTCAATATAGCAAAAGCCGCTTTTTTCCTCCATCAGGGTTAATGGCCTTTATTGTCAGATTAAGATGACAGGTATGACAAGCTCTCGTATTTCCAAGCCCGCCAATCTTGAGCAGTGCGTGATTACGGCTCCTTTTGGAAGGCTGGCTATCAGTACAGAATTGGTTGATGGCAGCCTCATGATTTCTGGAATCCGTTATCTTGAGCGCTTCCAACCTACTAGAAAGCCTCAGAATGCCCTTGCAAATCGAGCTAAAGAGCAAATCGAGGCTTATTTCGAGGATCCAAGTTTTCAGTTCAATCTTCCACTTAAGCGCCAGGGGACGTTTTATCAACGCCGTGTTTGGACTGCAATTTCTGAAATTGTCCATGGCGAAACAATGACCTATGGAGAGTTGGCTAAGAAGATCAAAAGCGGACCCCGAGCAGTGGGAGGGGCCTGTGGAGCAAATTACTACCCCTTATTGATTCCTTGCCATCGCGTTTTATCAGCAAATGGATTAGGTGGATTTATGCAACAAGCCGGTGCTGGCTGGGGCATGGATATAAAGCGTTGGCTTTTAGCCCACGAGGGAATTGGCTAGGCTTTTAGGGATCTGGCTTGAAGTCGAAAGAATAACTCCATGACCCAATTACTCCTTACGGCAAATTTAGTAAATAGATAAAACCTGCTGACCTGCGCTCGACTCAACTTCACTTCACTTCCCTCTTGAAATTGTTGTCGCTGTGCAATTTGCTTGAGAGTTAATACAGCCAGTCCAAAGGCCAGGAAACAAAACCGCCGAATCCCTGGTTCTGATTTGGGTATACAACGAATATAGCGAAGAGAATCTTCTAGTTTTTGATGGGCAATGATGAGCAAATCAGTTTGCTGAATATCTTTTGGCTTCCAAGATACGCCACGCAATTGATCTTCAGGAGAGTCTTTGAGAATGTTGGTCATTTGCAGAGCTTGGCCAAAGGCGATTGCTAAGGATTCTTTGCCAGCAATATTTTTTGCAAATGCAGGTGAATGAAGTGCAAATACAGTAGTAAGCATTTCACCAACCACCCCAGCCACTACATAACAGTATTTTTCAAATTCATTCAGATTTTCTAAGCCCGCTTGATTTTGGCGTATATGAAAATAAGACATTCCCTCTGACATTACTTGCACACATTTGGCAACCGCATGACGTTGCCCTTCATCGCAACTTTGTAAAACACGCAAGACCCTTGGAATATTTTCAATTAGATCTTTTTCATCATGATTGGGATGATTAATTAAGGCAATTCGACACTCTTGAACAAAAATTTCAGGATTTTCATGACCAAGTACGGTTTGGATGAATAAGGCTGATAAATCTTGCTTTTTCTGTGCATTAATACAGGCGGCATCCTCAATCGTGTCGATGATGCGACATAAAAGATAGGTGTTGCCGACAACTTTTTCTAGATTCGGGGGCAGAAGAGGGATGGTTAGTGCAAAGGTTCTAGAAACGGATTCCAAAATGGAGCGTTGGTAGAGCTCGTCATACGCTAGCTGATTGAGGGGAGAGAGGTCGCTAATACTCCGAGGCATGCCGTCATTATGTCAAACTGCTTTTCAGTAAGTCAGCTTTATTTTCAAAATCAGGCAAGAAGCTTAAGCCTTAGTGGATTGGTGACTAGGATTAGGTGGGGATATCAGGGATCCTAAAACCATTCCGAAAAGGCTGGCGACGAGACCAAGGAGTTGGGGCTCAACTGGTTCTTCTACCCCGGTGATTTCCAAAATAATCCAGACACTTAAGCCAAATGAAATGGCTAGTAATGCACCAAGATTGCTGGCCCTTTTCCAAAAAAGACCGGCAGCCAGTGGAACAAAAGCCCCCGCCAATGTAATCCGGTATGCATTCTCCACCATGGTATGAATTCGAGAATCGGTCACGATTGCGTAAAACGTAACAATTGCAGTGAATACAAAAACAGTCATGCGGGTTGCCCATAAAAAGTGCTTATCAGACATACCAGGAGAGAAACCTTTCAGAATATTTTCAGTAAAGGTGACCGATGGGGCTAATAATGTGCCTGAGGCAGTACTCATAATCACAGAGATAAGAGAACCAAAAAAAACAACCTGAATGAAGAATGGCATGTGATTCAAAATGAGGATAGGCAAAATCATTTGCGAGTCACCTGCAAGGTATTTTTCAACCATAGTGGGATCAATAATATTGGCTGAATAGGCCAAAAAGAGAGGAACGGTTGCAAAAAAGAAGTAGGCACACCCCCCCAATATTGTTCCCCAAACTGCTACAGATTCACTCTTGGCAGCGTTGACCCTCTGAAACACGTCTTGCTGAGGGATCGAGCCTAGGGCCATCGTCAGCAAGGCCGCTGTCCAGCCAAGCATATCAAGCAGATCTAGCTTTGGGAGGAAATCAAACTTACCCTCAGCACTAGCCTTTGAAATCACCGAAGCAACCCCTCCGGCCTGCTCAGCAGCATTACTAGCAACCAATAAAAGTCCGACCACAATCACAATCATTTGCACAAGTGTGGTGAGAGCCACCGACCACATGCCGCCAAACAGTGTATAGATCAATACAACTCCGGCGCCAATGAGCATTCCTTCCTTAGTGGAAATTAAATCGTTTGATAGAACATTAAATGTGAGTCCAAGAGCTGTAATTTGTGCTGATACCCAGCCTAGATAAGAAACAATGATGCAGATTGATAGCAATAACTCAGTCTGGCGGTTATACCGAATTCGGAAAAAGTCGCCCAGAGTAATTAGATTCATTCGATACAGGGGGCGGGCAAATACAAGACCAAAGAGGATTAAGCAGACCGATGACCCTAGGGGATCCGAGATTAGGCCACGAAAGCCTTCCTCAAGAAAGGTAGCCGAAATACCGAGAACAGTCTCTGCAC
This sequence comes from Burkholderiaceae bacterium, assembly GCA_027486235.1. Taxonomy (GTDB): domain Bacteria; phylum Pseudomonadota; class Gammaproteobacteria; order Burkholderiales; family Burkholderiaceae; genus Polynucleobacter; species Polynucleobacter hoetzingerianus. The sequence continues at coordinate 4,448 of JAIXPN010000105.1, read as the reverse complement.
CAAACCAAGTAGCAAAGACCATTGCCAAGACAAAAATCATGGGAAGATTACGTCCCGCGGTAATGTAGTCTTTGGCACTATGGACCTTGGTGGCACCATAAAGACCAATGCCTATCGAGATAAGCAAGTAGGCGATTACCAACCAGAGAAGCATCGAAGGCTCCTTTCGCTATTACTAATCAAGTTTTTGAGGACGGGCATGCTAACCAAATGCCAGAATTTAACTAGCCCTGATTATAGGAGGGGATTAGTTGCTGGGCTCTACCAGACCCATTCTGCGATCCCCAAAAAGTTAATACCCTCAAAAAATATCGTACTATTGTCAGTAATTAGGGTTTCTATTTACTGAGGACTTTTTATGAAGATTTGTATTGTTGGTGGCGGCGGGGCTATTGGGGGCTATTTAGCTGTTTTATTGGCCAATTCCGGTAATGAGGTAACGGTTATGGCACGTGGCGCTACCTTACGGGCCATTGAAGAGCGGGGGTTGGCACTAATTAGTGATGAGCATCCTGAACCGATTATTGCCAAAGTGAAGGCTGTCGAGAACTTAAGGGGCTTGCCCAAGCAAGACGTCATTATTTTGGCAGTGAAGGCTCATCAAGTAGAGCCGGTCATTGATGATCTCGTTTCTGTTTTAAGTCCAGAGACCGTCTTGATTCCTATGCAAAATGGTATCCCATGGTGGTATTTCCAAAAACTTAACAGTAAATACAAAGATCACTCTGTTGATACCGTCGATCCAGGCGGCGTTATCATGCGCGCCATCAATCCTGACAACATCATCGGCTGTGTTGTCTACCCCGCCACGATTACTCAGGGCCCAGGTGTTATTCGCCATGTTGAGGGAGTTCGTTTTCCACTGGGTGAGTTAGACGGTAAGAGCACAGAGCGGATTCAGAAGATTTCTGATGCGATGGGTGCTGCGGGATTTAAGTCTCCGATTTTGGACGATATCCGTGCCGAGATTTGGTTAAAACTGTGGGGCAATCTCACATTCAATCCAATAAGCGCACTCACTCATGGCACCCTTGAGGGAATTTGCCGTTATCCCCTAACCAAGGAATTAGCTCGAAACATGATGGCAGAAGCCCAAACCATTGCTGAAAAACTAGGTGTCACCTTCCGAGTCGATATTGAAAGACGCATTGCTGGCGCAGAGAAAGTCGGCAAGCATAAGACCTCTATGCTGCAAGATTTAGAGGCAGGGCGCTCCTTGGAAATTGATGCGCTTTTGGGCTCTGTGATTGAGTTGGGAGAGATTACCGGTACGCCAACACCTTGTCTGAATACTGTTTATGCATTAACAAAGTATCTCGATCAAAACGTGCAAGACGCCAAAGGTAATCTCATACTTCCTGTAGCTGCTGGCTATTGAGTTACGACTTACTCGAAACGATTGTCAAGTCGGCCAACACCATCGATCACGATACTGACATTGCTGCCTGGTTTCATGGAGCCAACGCCGACTGAGGTTCCACAGGCAATAATGTCACCCGCCTCAAGAGTCATGTCTTGAGAAATCAAGCTGACTAATTTTGCGGGTGAGAAAACAATATCGCTCATGGGGTAGTTTTGACGCTCTTGATCGTTGAGGATAGTTTTAATACTTAAGTTCATCGGCTCGACATCGGTGCTAATAACGGGCCCGAATACGCCAAAGGTATCAAAGCCTTTTGATCTGGTCCACTGTGCATAGCCAGGATTGCGATTGAGGATTTCAACTGCTGTGACATCATTCACACAGGTATAGCCAAAAATATATTTGGCTGCATCCGACTCGCTGACACCGTGACAGCGCTCACCAATAACGATGCCTAATTCCCCTTCGTAAATTACCTTACCACTATAAGAGCTGGGAACGCGGATTGTTTGTCCTGCAGCAAGATATGAGTTACTTGATTTGAGAAAGTAAAGGGGCTCATCTGGAACGGTATGCTCAAGTTTTGTAACCAAAGCATGAAAGTTATCGACCAGAGCTAAAAATTTATGAGGTACGCAGGGGATATCAATGGTGACTTCTTTTAGTGAAAGATACTCACCGGTAGGGCGAGGGTTCTGAAACAAATCACCGCTGTGCACCGCAATCTGGTCTCCCTGCAACTGTCCAAAGCCAGAGTGTCCCTGATATTTATAACGAAGCCATTGAGCCATAATTAGTTTCTCCAAAAGTAATCATTACTAGGATCTTATCAAGGACTTAAGTACTACTATTCAAAATATGCCCGAACTCATTTTTGCCCCTGAATTTGATCAGCCGATTCCTTACATTCAGCGGACACGTTCGTATTACCTAGGACTGGGCTATGACAATCCATATGTCTGGGCTCATTTCACCGATGTTCCCTTTGCGGCACCAAGAAAATCATTGGACCAAGCAGTCGTGGGCTTGGTAACGACTGCAGTCCCCTATGATCCGCTGAAGGGCGATCAGGGTCCTGGGGCAGCTTATAACGCCCACGCTAAGTTTTTTGAGCCTTATGCTATTGCTAGTGATGACAATCCTGATCTGCGGATTGCCCATGTTGGTATTGATCGCAAGCATGCGAATATGTCGGAGATGGCATGCTGGTTTCCGCTTGAAGCTGCGCGATCGGCAGTTCAGGCTGGACGGATTGGCAGATTAGCTGATCACTTTTATGGTTTACCTACGAATCGCAGTCAGCGCCACACCCTCGAGATTGATGCGCCACTGATTTTGGCTAAATGCCAGGCAGACGCCGTTGATGTCGCAGTTTTGGTACCTAATTGCCCTATTTGCCATCAAAGCATTGCTTTATTAGCTCGCTATCTTGAAGAGGCCGGTATTCCAACGGTGATCATCGGTGCCGCAAAAGACATTATTGAATACTGCGGTGTCCCCCGTTTTGTATTTAACGACTTTCCTTTGGGAAATGCCGCGGCTCGGCCTGGCGACCCTAAGTCCCAACACGCCATCTTCGAGCTTGCCTTGGAATTATTAGAACGCGCTTCTGGCCCACGCTCTACCATTCAGTCTCCATTTCGCTGGAGCTCGGATCCAAGCTGGAAGTTGGATTATTCAAATATTGACCGCTTATCAAATGAAGAGATAGCGCGACTGCGATCTGAGGCTGAGGCAGCGAGGGTTGCCGCCAAAGAAATTCGTCTTAATTCAATTGGCCAGTAATGGTCGGAATGAGAGGATTCGAACCTCCGACCCCCTCGTCCCGAACGAGGTGCGCTACCAGACTGCGCTACATTCCGATGCTATTTATTTTATCCCTGGCGAATTAAAGAGTATTCGCATAGAGCCCGCAGTGAATCGCTGGCTGGATTGCTTGGGAAATCCTTAATGGTGTTGAGAGCCAGATGAACCTCTCGCTTGGCGGCCTCTTGTGTGTATTCAAGAGCCCCCGATTTTTGAATACCATCCAAAATTTGTTCAAAGACATTTTCAGGTAATTCATCATTTTGAGAAATTGCCTCTCTAGCCAATAAGCGTTGCTCAGGATTTCCCTTCTCCATGAGATAGATGAGGGGCAGGGTTGGTTTTCCCTCGCGCAGATCATCACCCACATTCTTACCCATTTCATTGGGGTTGGCAGTGTAGTCAAGTAGATCATCCATCAGTTGGAAAGCTGTGCCTATATGGCGACCAAATGCAGCAGCTAGCTCACGTTCGATATCGCTCGCTTGAGCAATTAATGCGCCTAGTTCAGCAGAGGCTTCGAATAATTTAGCCGTTTTGTAGCGAATGACTTGAAGGTAGCTTGATTCATCAACTTCAGGATCATTCATATTAAGAAGTTGTAATACTTCGCCCTCGGCAATCGTGTTAGTTGCATTGGAGAGAATTTGCATAACCCGAATGTCATTTGGAGCGACCATCATTTGGAATGCGCGCGAGTAGAGAAAGTCTCCCACCAAGACGCTGGCAGCATTTCCGAAAGCCGCATTTGCAGTTTGTTTTCCTCTGCGCATGGTTGACTCATCAACCACATCATCGTGTAGAAGGGTTGCTGTGTGAATGAACTCGACTACCGCAGCCAACTCCAAGGCATGGGGAATTTCTTTGCCATGCCCCAAAGCCTTAGCAACGAGCAAGAGTAGGGCGGGTCGGACGCGTTTCCCCCCAGATTGGATGATGTAGGAGGCAATTTGATCTATGAGAACCACTTCTGAGGCCAAACGGCGCCGAATTACCTCATCCAAAGCCTTTAAATCAGGGCTAATGGGGGCCAATATTTGGCCTAAGTTGTTGTTTTTGACAGTGTTATTCATCCAAGATATAATACTTGGCTCGGCTTAAAGTCACAGATTTTCCCAAATTGCTCAGACAAAATGGGTCCAGTTCGGTGAAATTGGTCGATTTGTATCTTACTTGTAGTATTTTTTGAGAGGTTTAACCATGTACGCGGTCATAAAAACCGGTGGCAAACAGTATAAAGTTGCTGCTGGCGAAAAATTGAAAATAGAACAGATACCGG